>JBEVNG010000206.1:0-5856 GCA_040508235.1 Polyangiales bacterium
CGGGGTGCCGACGCGCTCGGCGCTGGGCGCGCTCGGGCTGGCGGAGCGCGTCGGCATCGAGGATGGAGCGCTGTTCCTGGCCCTGCCCGCGGACACGCTGGTGAACGGGCCACTGGAGCTGGGCGATCGCCCCGCGACCCTGCGCTACCCCGCGCCCGGCTTCGCTCCGCAGGCGCCCACGCGTCCGCTGCAGCTGCGCTCGCGCCTGGAGGCGGCACCCGACGAGGAGACCCCGCGCGAGGGATGGTCGCTCGCGCTGCACGATCTCGGGGCGGCCCACGCGCTCTCGTGCGCGGTGCTCGGGGGCGAGGTCACCGACATCCTCGTGCACGCCGCCCAGACGCGCGCCGGTGTGTGGCTCGCGCGCGGCGCCCGGGTCGCGGAAGAAGCGCAGCTGGAGCCGCCGGTGCTGATCGGCCGCAACGCGCGCGTGTTCGGCGACGCGCGGCTTGGTCCGAACGTGATCGTCGGCGCCGATGCGGTGGTCGAGCGCGGCGCGGAGCTGGTCGAGGCGAGCGTGCGCGCGGACACCCTGGTCGGCGAGGGAGCGCGCGTGCGCCATGCGCAGGTCGACGCCACCGGCGTGGTCAGCTTCGCGGAGCAAGTGCGCACCGAGGTCGACGACCCGCTGCAGCTGACGCACGCGATCGCCCGCAGCGCGCCCTGGTCGGTGCGCGGGTTGGCGCTCGCGGGCCTGTGTTTGCTCGGTGCCCCCTGGCTGGTCGGCTTCAGCGCGACGGCGGCGCGCGGCAAGCGTGTGGTGCGCGCGATCCCGTGGCGCGGCCAGCGGCTGCACGTGGGCACCATCGGCGTCGGGCTGCTCGATCTGGTGCCGGCGCTCTACGACGTGCTGCGCGGCCAGCGCGATCTGCTGGGCGTCGCCTCCGCCCGTGCGCTCGAGGTCGAGGGCACGCGCCTCGACGGCCCCGCGCGTGCCGGCGCGCTCGATGTCTCCGACGCGCTGGCTCCCTCCGCCAGCACCTCGACGCTGCTCTGGATGTGGCGTTGGTACCTGTCGAACAAGAGCTTCGAGCTCGACCGCCGGCTGCTCTGGCCAGCCCTGCGATCGGCACTTCGCGGAGGCAAACGCGCGGCGGCGCGACGCTGAATGTGCGACCCCCTGTCGCTAAGTTTTTGACAGCTCGCCGCACGTTCAGTAATCCTGTGTCTCACCTAACCGTGCGGGCAGGAGTGCTCATGCAGAAGCTCACCCAACGTCAGAAGATGGTGCTCGAGTTCATTCAGACCACGATCGACACCGACGGCTATCCGCCGACGCTGCGTGAGATCGGGAACTTCATGGGCATCCGCAGCACGAACGGCGTGAACGACCACCTGCGCGCGCTGGAGCGCAAGGGGTACCTCACGCGCAAAGACATGAAGTCGCGGACGCTGCGACCCACGCGTGCGGTCGAACGCATGCTCAAGTCGCCCGGGCTGGTGGCGGCCCCCGCGCTGCCCACGCAGCTGGAGCCGTCGTTCGACGACCTGGTCGAGATCCCCATGCTCGGACACGTCGCCGCCGGCGCGCTGCAAGAAGCCATCGAGCAGCCCAACGACCACGTGCGCATCGACAAGATGCTGGTCGGACCCAAGCACGAGGTCTTCGGCCTGCGCATTCGCGGCGAGTCGATGATCGAGGCAGGCATCCACGACGGCGACTACGTGTTCGTGCGCAAGCAGCTGGAAGCCGCGCGTGGGCAGATCGTGATCGCGCTCGTCGGCGACGAGGCCACCTGCAAGTACTTCTTCCCGGAGCGCGACCACATCCGGCTGGAGCCCGCCAACAGCAAGATGGCGCCCATCCTGATCCCCAAGACGGACTGGCGCGACACGCAGCTGCTCGGCGTGGTCGCCGGCATCTATCGCAAGCTGCTCAGCTGAACCGTCACACGGAGCCACACCGATGAGCTGCTAGGCTCCCGGGCATGGCTGCACCGTCGGCGTTCGTTCCACCCACGCGCGTGTTGCTCGGACCGGGTCCCAGCGAGGTCGCGCCTTCTGTGCTGCGCGCGCTCGCGGCACCGACCATCGGTCACCTCGACCCGGCCTTCCTCGGCCTGCTCGACGAGGTGCGCGCGATGTTGCGCGCCGTGATCGGCACCCAGAACGAGCTCACCCTGCCGATGAGCGGCACCGGCTCGCTCGGCATGGAGACCTGCATCGACAACCTCGTCGAGCCCGGCGATCGCGTGCTGGTCGGTGTGCACGGCGTGTTCGGGCAGCGCCTGGCAGAGGTGGCACGTCGCGCCGGCGCCGAGGTCACCGTCGCCGAGGGCGAGTGGGGGCGCGCGCTCGACCCAGAGCTGGTCACGCGCGCTGCCGCGGGACGATCGTACAAGCTGCTCTGTGTGGTGCACGCGGAGACCTCCACCGGTGCGCTGACGCCGCTGGCGCCCTTTCGCGCGCTCGCGGACCAGCTCGGCGCGCTCTTGCTGGTCGACTGCGTGACGTCGCTCGGCGGCGTGCCGGTCGCGATGGACGAGGTCGGTGCGGACGCGATCTACTCCGGCACGCAGAAGTGCCTGAGCTGTCCGCCCGGTCTGTCGCCGGTGAGCTTCTCGCCGCGCGCGCGGGCCGCGCTCGACGCGCGTCGGCACAAGGTGCAGAGCTGGTACGCGGACCTGTCGCTGATCGCCCAGTACTTCGGCGGCGAGCGGCTCTACCACCACACGGCGCCGATCAACATGCTCTACGGCCTGCACGAGGCGCTGCGCCTGGTGCTGGAGGAAGGCCTGGAGGCGCGCTTCGCACGGCATCGCAAGGTCAGCGGGGCCCTGGCCGTCGGCCTGGAAGCGATGGGCCTCCGGCTCGCGGTGCCCGAGGCGGAGCGTCTGCCTCCGCTGACGCTGGTCGAGATCCCCGCGGGCATCGACGACGCCAAGGTGCGCAAGCGCTTGCTGGAGCAACACGACATCGAGATCGGGGGCGGCCTCGGCAAGTTCAAGGGCCGCGCCTGGCGCATCGGCTTGATGGGCGAGAGCTGCCGGCCCGACCGGGTGACCTGCGTGCTCTCCGCGCTCGGCGCTGCACTCGAGGCGGAAGGTTTTCGTGTCCAGGCTGACCCGCTGGCGGCCGTGAGCCCGCTCCTGCGCTGAGCCGAACGCAACCGCTGACGAATTCGGCCCGGCGCGCGGCATCTACGGTTGAAGACGCGGCCAACCTCGGCCAGCTTCGCGGCTGACGCATGGCGTTGCTCCCCGACAAGCTCGGCCCCTTCGAGCTGCTGCGCCGGCTCGGCGCGGGCGGCATGGCGGAGACCTTCGTCGCCGTGCGGCGCGGCCCGGCGGGCTTCGAGCAGCGCGTGTGCATCAAGCGCATCCTGCCCGCGTACGAGAGCGACCAGGACTTCGTCAGCTCGTTCCTCGCGGAGGCGCGCACCTCGGCGGCGCTACGCCACGCGAACGTGGTCCAGGTGCTCGACTTCGGCGAGCACGAGGGCTCCCACTACCTGGCGCTGGAGCTGATCGACGGGCTCGACCTGCGCGGGCTGCTGCAGCGTGACGCCGCGCTCGACGCGGACCTGGTGGTGCTGATCGTGTCCGAGGTCGCGGCCGCCCTCGGCTACGCGCACGCCGGCGACGAGGATCATCCGCCCGTGATCCACCGCGACGTCTCGCCCTCGAACGTGCTGATCAGCCGCAACGGCGAGGTGAAGCTGACCGACTTCGGCATCGCGCGCGTGGTGGGCGGCTCGCTGCACACCGCGTCCGGCGTGATCAAGGGCAAGATCCCCTACATGCCGCCCGAGTACATCGACGGGGGGCACTTCGACGCGCGCGGCGATCTGTTCGCGCTCGGGGTCATGACGTTCGAGCTGCTGCACGGCTTCCGCCCGTTCGACGGGGACAGCGAGCTCGACACGCTGCGCAAGATCGCGGCAGGGGATCGCAAGCCCTTCACCGCCAGCACGGACGGCGCGCTCGTGCGCTGTGTCGAGCGCATGCTCGCGAAGGATCCCGGCAAGCGCTTCCCCGATGCGCGCGCCTTGCTCGACGCGCTGCCCACGGTGCACACGCACCGCGCGCGCCAGCGGCTGGCCGAGCTGGTGCGCGCCAGGAGCTCTCGCGCACCCAGCGATGCGCCCTCGCCCGCTCGCACGCTGCCCGCCACGCCGCCCGCCGCACCCGCCAAGACGCAGCTGATGCCGTCCCGCAAGGCGCTGCTCGCGCTGGCGGCGTCGTCGCTCGTGCTGGTCGCGGTGATGATCACCGCGCTGTTCCGGGTGTCGCACGGGCCGGCGAGCGCCTCGGCACCGCCGCCTGCACTGCCCGAGCCGGTCCCGGTCGTGGAGCCCACGCCGATCCCCGCGCCCGTCGAGGTCGCGCCGGCCCCGGCCGCGGAGGAGCCCGCACCCGTGGAGCAGGTCACGCGAGCGCCGGAGCCGCGTGCGCGTCGTGCGGAGCTGAACGTGGTGGTGCTGCCGTTCGGCGAGGTCTGGGTCGACGGCAAGCACGTCGGCCTGTCGCCGCAGCGGATCAAGCTCCCGGCCGGCGCGCACGAGATCGGCGTCGGCGAGGGCAGGCCGCGCGAGACGCGCACGATCAACCTCGGCGCCGGAGCGCGCGAGGAGATCGTGTTCAAGCTGCCCAAGCGCGAGCGCTAGTTGTCTTTGACGATGTTCTGCTTCTGCTGCTCCAGCAGGCCGATGCCGATGCCGAGGGCACGCCGCACGCGCTCGAGCAGCTCCTTGTCGACATTGATTTTCTGGCTCTGCTGATCGATGCGCTCGTTGGCGCGACCGAGGTCGCCCTCCAGCGCCGAGACACGGTCGTTGAGCGCGGTGCCCTGGCGCTCCAGCGAGGCGATGCTGGCGCGCATGGCGGACAGCTCGTTGTTGGCGTTGTCGCGCTCCTGCGTGCGCTGCTCGAGGTCGCCCTCGAGGGCCCCGATGCGCGCACTGAGGCGTGCATCGAGCGCGGTCTTCTGCTGCTCCAGCTCGGCGATGCGCGTCTCCAGGGTGACGCCCTTCTTCTCCGCGTCCCCGAGCTGCGACGACAGCTGCGCGATCTGCGAGGCGGCCTTGTCCTCGACGTCCTTGCGCTCGGCGCCGAACTTGGTCTCCAGCTCGCGCTGCAGCCCCGCCAGCGCGGCGTTCTTGGCGCGCTCGGCGTCGGTCAGCCGGCGCTCCAGCTCCTGCGCGCGCTCGGCCGAGAGTGCGTCGAGTGCACGCTGCCGCTCGGCTGCCGCATCCGCGAGCGCGTTGCCGAGCGCGGCCTCGGCGGCCTTGCGGCGCTCCTCGGCCTCGGTCTCGGCAGCGCGACGACGGTCCTCGACCTCGCGCTCGTGCTTGCTGCGCGCCTCGCTCAGGGCGCTGTCGTGCGCGCTGCGTAGCGCGGCCAGCTGCGACTCCTTGGCGCTCTGCGCCTCGGCCAGCTCGCGCGCCAGCTTCTGCTCCAACTCGCTGACCTGCGCCGCGTTGGTCGTGCGCAGGCGATCGATCTCGGCGGCCGAAGCCTGCTCCTTCTGCGCGAGGGTCTGCTCGTGCAGCGCCTTGAGGTCGGCGACCTCGCGCGTGCTGCTGGCCTTGAGCGCCTCGAGCTCGTCCTCGACCTTCTTGCCCTTGTCCTCGGCGCGAGCGAGGCGATTGCGGAAGTCCTCGAGTCGCTTGCTGACGGCCTCGCGGTCGACCTCGTACGCCTTGATCTTGCCGCTCGCCTCGTCGACCTGACGCTGCAGGCCCTCGATGGTCTCCTCCAGCCCGGCCTGTGTGCGCTCCAGCCCGAGCGAACGATCCGAGGCGTCGAGCAGCTGGCGGTCGCGCTGGGTCACCTCGTCACGCAGCCCGAGGATCTCCTTGTCCTTGCGGTTGAGCTGCTCGCGCAGGTCGAGGTAGTCACGGCTGGAGATGCCCGC
>JBEVNG010000212.1:0-8605 GCA_040508235.1 Polyangiales bacterium
ACGTCGACCAGAGCCGCGACTCGCTGGTGGGCGACAACACGGTCTACAAGGAGATCAGCGGCGGCTCCGACACGATGATGATCGGCAAGACCGAGATCTCGTCGCGCGCCTACTGCGGCTGGTTCAACTTCAAAGGCTCGGACCAGCAGAAGCAGGTGAAGTACCTGTCCGGCGGCGAGCGCAACCGCGTGCACCTCGCCAAGGTGCTCAAGAGCGGCGGCAACGTGCTGATGCTCGATGAGCCCACCAACGACATCGACGTCGAGACGCTGCGCTCGCTGGAGGCCGCGCTGGACGACTTCGCCGGCTGTGCGCTGGTGATCTCGCACGATCGCTGGTTCCTCGACCGCATCGCCACCCACATCCTCGCGTTCGAGGGCGACTCCAAGGTCGTCTGGTTCGAAGGCAACTTCGAGGCGTACGAAGAGGACAAGAAAAAGCGCCTGGGCGCAGACTCACTGCAACCCAAGCGCATCAAGTACCGCAAGCTCACCAAGGCCTGACGGCTTACATCACGAAGATCGGCGGGCAGCCGAAGGCCACATCGAGCGAGCCGCCGGCGGCGACGATCTCGCAGGCCTTCGGGCACAGCTGGATCGACTTGGGCGCGCCGTTGTCGTCGTAGAACCAGCCGTCCTTGTCGCCGCACTCGGCCTGCGTCATCGCGCGCGGGAACTCGTCTTCCTTGCCGTCCGGATCGGCGTACACCACCGCGACCTTCTCCGGGTCGAGCTTGGTGTTGGACGCGGTCGCGAGCGGGTAGCTGCAGGGCAGCGGAACCGCCTCGATGACCGCCGCACGCAGCTGGTCGAACACCGGCACCCAGTCGGCCTTGCAGATCGAGAGCTGCACGCCGCCGGTCATGTCGGCGAGGTCGTAGTAGGTCTTGCCGACCGCGGCCGCCGCGCAGATGGCCGGGATCGGGCCGACGCACAGCGGGTTCCACATCTGCGCCTCGCTGGTGCACGGGAAGCCGTTGACGCTCTCCGACGCGATCGCGTGCTGGATGAAGCCGTGGCCGAGCTGCGCCTCCATCTCGGACTTGAACGTCGCCGGCGGCACCGCGTCGTTGTCGTCGGTGACCATCACGAACATGGTCGCCGCGCCGGGGCGCAGGAAGTCCTTGTAGGACTCGAACTGCGCCAGCGCGACGGTGAACAGCACCTTGCTGTCGACCTCCGACCGGATGAAGCGGTACTTGTCCGTGTCGCCCGCGACCGGCGTGCCCGCGGCCGGATCGTTGGCGGTGATCACCACCACGCGCGTGTCGGCGGCCGTGCCCTCGAAGTTCTGCACGAAGTTCGCCATGTTCATGGTGACCTGCGTGATCGCGTGCAGCATCGAGCCCGAGGTGTCGATCAGGAAGATCACGTCGACGCCGCCGCTCGCGGGCGGGGCGTCTTCGCGGATGCTCGCGCACTGGTTGGTGCCGTCGTCCACGGGCGGCGGCCGCGGCGAGCCGGTGTCGCGCTTGGTGCCGTCGTCGGTGCTCGCCTTGGCGTCACGGCCGGCGTCTCGCTTGAGGCCTCCATCCGTCCCCTCGGCGGGGTTCGGCTCCATCGTGAAGTCCGAGTCGTCGCCGGTCGTGGGGACGTCATTGCTCCCGCAGCCGACCACGGCGGCGAAGGTAACGAGCGCAAGCGAAGCACGACGCCGCAGGGATGTAGTCAACTGCATGGAAGGATTCTCCGTGGAAGCCAACAAGCTACCGGGGCCGACGTTAGGGGACGGGGAGATTCTCCGTCAACGACGATCTCCTTCGGCCACAGCGACGGAAACCATGGAAATCGTGCGGAGATCTACACGGACCCGTGAGGTCCGAGGGTCTGACTACACTCTGAGCGCGCTGGACACGTCGGCGAGCTCGGACGGCGCCGTGCTACCAAGCGGCGCGTGCAAGAGCTGCCCATCGACGCCTACCTGCCCGGAATCACGGCCTCGTTGGGCAAACAACCAAACCTCGTGCTGGTCGCCGAGCCGGGTGCGGGCAAGACCACCCGGCTGCCCGCGGCGCTGCTCGACGCGCCGTTCACGCGCGGTGGTCAGGTGTTGGTGCTGGAGCCGCGGCGGCTGGCGGCGCGCATGGCCGCGCGCCGCATCGCGAGTGAGCTGGGCGAAGAAGTAGGCGAGCGGGTCGGATACGCGGTGCGCTTCGAGCGCAAGGTCTCGGCGCGCACGCGCGTAGTGTTCCTGACCGAGGCGCTGTTGACGCGGCGCTTGCTCGACGACCCCGCGCTCCAAGGCGTGAGCTGCGTGGTGCTCGACGAGTTCCACGAGCGCTCGCTGCACACCGACCTCGGCCTCGCGTTGCTGCGCGCGCTGCAGCTGCGCGCGCGCCCGGAGCTGCGCATCGTGGTGATGAGCGCGACGCTCGACGCCGAGCGCGTGTCGGCGTACCTCGACGCGCCGATCGTGAACGTGCCGGGCCGAACCTTCCCGGTCGCGGTCACGCACCTCGACAAGCCCGACGATCGCCGGCTGGAAGAGCAGGTCGCGGGCGCCGTGCGCAGGTTGTGCGTCAACAAGCTCGACGGCGACGTGCTGGTGTTCCTGCCGGGCGCGGCGGAGATCCGGCGCTGCGAGCAGAGCTGCGCGCCGCTGGTGGAAGCGTTCGGCGTGGAGCTGGCGACGCTGCACGGCGACCTGCCGCCCGGGCAGCAAGATCGCGCTGTTTCCCCGGGAAAACCGGGCCGTCCGAAGATCGTGCTGTCGACCAACATCGCCGAGACGTCGCTGACGCTGGAGGGCGTGGTGGCGGTGGTCGACAGCGGGCTCGCGCGTATCGCGGGCCACTCGCCGTGGTCGGGACTGAGCACGCTCAGCACCGGCAAGATCAGCCAGGCGTCCGCGGTGCAGCGTGCGGGCCGCGCCGGACGCGTGCGCGCGGGGCAGTGCGTGCGCCTGTACACCAAGCCGGACTTCGACACGCGTGCGCGCTTCGACACGCCGGAGCTGGCCAAGAGCGACCTGTGCAGCGTGGAGCTGACGTTGCGCTCGCTGTTCGACGGCGCGCCGACGCTGGCGTGGTTCGAGCCGCCGCCCGAGGCCGCGAGTGCGCACGCGATCGAGCTGCTGGAGCGACTGGGTGCGCTGGAGGGCGCGCGGTTGAGCTCGCTGGGACGCGCGATGCTCGGCTTGCCGGTGCATCCGCGCCTGGCGCGCGTGGGGTTGGCGCTGTGCGAGCGGGGCTTCGTCGCGGAGGCGGCGTTGTTGGTGGCGCTGCTGAGCGAGCGCGACGTACGCCTCGGGCAGCGCGCGTTCTCCAGCTCGCGCAAGCACGATCAAGTGGGCGAGAGTGATCTGCTGGCGCGGCTCGATGCGATCGAGTCCGTGCACTCGACCAACGCGGACACGCTGCGTCGTCACGACCTCGATCCGGGCGCGGTGCAGGCGGTGTTTCGCACGCGCGATCAGCTGGCGCGCGCGTTCGCGTCGATCCCGCGCACGATCGACGAGCCGTTCGACCGCGCGGTGCTGGTGTCGACGTTGCTCGGCTTCCCGGATCGCGTGGGCAAGCGGCGCACCGCGAATGGCGCGGACATCGTGCTCTCGGGCGGAGGCTCGGCGGCGCTGGCGCCATCGAGTGTGGTGAAGGAAGCGGAGCTGGTGGTCGCGGTCGAGGCGGAGGAGCGCGGCCGTGGCGCGCAGGTGCACGCGGCCAGCGCCGTCGAGGCCGACTGGCTGCTGGAGTACTTCCCGGACCGCGTGCGCAGCGAGCGCACGGTGTCGTTCGCGGGCGAGCGCATCGAGGTCAGCGAAGCGCTGATGTACGACGCGCTGGTGCTCGACGCCTCCAAGGGCAAGGCGACTCCGAGCCCCGACGTCGCACAGGCGCTGGCCAAGGCCGCGCTCGCACGCGCCGCGGCGGCACCGTGGGACGTCGATGCGGTGGAGGACATCCGCCGGCGCGTGAGCTTCGCGATCGGTCACGGGCTGAAGGGCGAGCCGCTCGACGTCGAGGCCGCGTTGATCGAGCACTGCGCCGACAAGGTCAGCTTCGACGACCTGCGCGCGGATCCGTTCGAGCACGCGCTCGCGAGGATGCTCGACATGCAGCGCGTGAACGAGCTGGCGCCTTCTCGCGTGCGCCTCGCGCAGGGCCGCGAGCTCAAGGTGCACTACGAGCTCGATCGCCCACCGTGGATCGAGTCGCGCCTGCAAGACTTCTTCGGCCTGCTCGACGGTCCGCGCATCGGCGGCGAGCCGCTGGTTCTGCACCTGCTCGCGCCCAACCAGCGTCCCGTGCAAGTCAGCACCGACCTGCGCGGCTTCTGGGACCGCCACTACGCCAGCGTGCGCAAGGAGCTGATGCGCCGCTACCCGCGCCACAGCTGGCCCGAGGATCCCAGGACCGCCAAGCCCCCCGAGCCACGCCCACCTCGACGCTCCTAGGCGGTGAAGCTCGCTGGCTTTCCCGCCAGCAGCTCCGCGAGGCGGTCGTTCAGAAAGGCCTTGCCCTTGCGCACCGCGCGGCTGCGCGCGCCGGGTACACCAAGCGTCGCGAGCTCGGGCAGCAAGCGTGCGGCGGCGAGCGTCAGCGGCGCCAGCTTCCAGTGCGTGTCGGGCACACCGAGCTGCTCCGCGGCGCGCTCGCCCAGTGCGAAGCGCGCAAAGCCGGTGACGAACTGGCCGAGCGGCGCGACCTCCCACGCCGCGCGCAGCGCCACGCCCAGGCGCCGGCTGCCGTCGTCGGGACCGGGCTCGGTGCGGTTGAAGATCTCCACGAGCTCCAGCCCTTCGCGGAAGGTCTTGGGCACCAGTGCGTCGTCGGCGCCGAGCAGGTAGCTCACGTAGCGCCAGGTGTGCATCAGCGCGTCGATCTCGCGCGGGCTCAGCAGCGCACCCAGCATCGTCAGCCCACCGATGTACGCGACCGTGAACTGCAGGTGGGTCGCGATCATGTCGCGCTGGTTGATCGGGATGCCCCACGGATCGAGCTGCCACGTGGGCAACGCCAGCAGGCGGCGGCGCACGGTCGCGTGCATCAGCCGCACACGGATCGAGGTCTTGAAGCCGGGTGACCAGCGGTCGAGCCGGTCCGAGACGGCGATGTCGTGCACGAACTGCGAGGTCTCCGCGAGCCGGCGCGGCGCGCGCGTCTCCAGCGCGCCGGTGAACAACAGCGGCTTGGTGACGGTGCTGGAGAGGTAACCGCCGAGCAGCGAGAACGCGGTCAGCGCGAGCTGTCCACTGCTGGCCTGGCGCGCCATCGTGCTGGTACCGAGCGCGACGCGCTTCACGTCGAGCCACGCCGGCTGCTCGTTCACCGCCGCGAACAGGCGCGCCAGCGGCTCCGGGCAGTCCGAACGATTGGCCCCGTTCTCCAGCAGGTCATCGAGCACGCGCCTCCCCGACGCGCCCTGCTCGCTCATCCACATCGCGACCTCGTCCGCGAGCGGATCGGCGCGCATGGTCGCGCGCTCCAGCGCGTGTTGGCGCGGATCGTCGTGGTCGACGTCGATGCCGCACCAGCGTGTCCACACCGCCGCACGCGGAAACAGGTAAGGGTCGTCGCTCGTGCGCCGCCGTAGCGGCACGAAGCTCGTGGTCATGGTGCCTCCTTGCTCATGATCGTAAAACCGAGCCAGACTCGGATCTACTCGGATTGAGGAAGCCATGAGCTCGAGCCCGGCGCGCCGTCGTAAAGCCCAGTTTTCGCCCCGAAAATCGCCGCAGCAGGAGCGCTCGCGCGTCACCTACGCGAGCCTGGTGGAGTCGGCGGCTCGGGTTCTGGCGCGGCGCGGCTTCGAGGCCTTCACCACCAACGAGGTCGCCGAGCTGGCCGGCGTCGCGATCGGCTCGCTGTACGAGTACTTCCCCACCAAGCAGGTGCTGGTCGCGGAGGTCGTGCGGCGCGAGCTGGCCGCGGTCACGGAGGAGCTACGCGCCGTCTCGTACGTGGATGCACGCCCGCTGCGTGAGCGCCTCGAAGCCTGGGTGCGCGTGGCCGCCGACGCGCTCGGTCGTCGCGCCAAGCTGACGCGCGTGATCTGGACGCAGGTTCCCTTCCTGTGGGAGCTCGACGAGGTGCGGGCCTTGCCGCTGCATTTGGTCCAGCTCTCGCGCGCGATGCTCGTGAACCAGCGTGAGTCGTGGGTGGCGGACGATCCCGACGCCAGCGCCTACGTGATGATGGTGATGGTGCGCGCCGCGCTGCTGGAGAGCGTGATCGCGCTCCCCGACAGCCTCAGCCAGGAGCGCGTGCAACGTACGCTGGTCAACGTACTCGAGCAGCTGCTGACCTGAGCCGACGCAGGGCTGTGCCGAACTGCGCCACGACGGCGCGAGAACCATCGGGAAATCGCCGGCACGCGCCGTGCGATGCGCGGGGCGTCGAATCAGCGACGAAGGAAGGTTTCGATGCGGACGAGCTCGTGTGTGATGGCTCTGGTGGCCTGCTTCGCGGTCGCGGGGTGTGACGACGATGCGGCGGAGGAGAGCCAAGACGACAGTGGAGTCTCGGAGGCCTGCCTCGACGCGCGCACGCAACCGCTGGATGCACGCGCGGACGCGAGCGACGCGGACGTGAGCGACGCGGACCCGCCGAGCTGTCCTCTCGATCAGAAGTACGAGCTCTACTACGCCGACATGTCGAGCGGGGGCCGCTCGAACGAGCGCTACGAGCTGGAGGGCGGCATCATGCGCTCGCGTGGTGAGCGCGAGGGCGACGCGGGGTCCTACACCTGCATGGCGCCGATCCCCTGCAGCCATCCCGTTCGCGTGGACGCGCGTGCGCTGCAGGCGGCCCTCTCGGCCAGCGGCGTGGTCACGGCCTTCACGGACACGGACACCTTGCTCGGCTACGACGCGCCCAACGCGGACGGCGAGGTGATGGTGCTCGTGCGCGCGGACGGCAAGAAGATCAGGGCGGGCAGCCCGTGTCCGGTCGGCACCGAATGCACGCCGCTGCCGGCCGATGTGCAGGCGCTGCGTGTGTTGGTGGGCCGGTTGGTCGGCTCGTTCCGCGATCCGCGCTTCACGGACGGCGGCATCGGCAAGACCTGCCCCTGACGGATCAGCCCGCGAGCGCCTGCGCCAGCACCCAGGGCTGCACGATCACGAACTGAAAGCGCTGCGCGGGGTTGGCGTGGAAGGCGCGGGCGTCTTCGTCCTGGCAGCGGCGCAGGGCGCCACTTTGTAGGCGCGCTTGCACGGCGCCGCGGTCGTCGCGCGCCAGCTCCTGGGCCAGCTCCAGCAGGTCGGCGTCGGAGCGCGCGAGCAGCAGGCCGCCGCGTGCGAACTGGTACAGCAAGTCTGGCCAGCGGGCGGGCATGATCTCGGCGCGCAGCTTCTCACGCAGGTCGGCGTCACGGTCGGCAGTCACGGCTGCTGACGTGACCGCGAACGTGCTCGCGCGCAAGTCCCGACGCGCTACGCTCGCGGCGCGATGCGCGACGACGTCCTGATGGTCCACGAGATCTACGCTTCCATTCAGGGCGAGTCCTCGTTCGCAGGCGTGCCGTGCACCTTCGTCCGCACCACCGGCTGCAACCTGCGCTGTTCTTGGTGTGACACCACACAGGCCTTCCACGGCGGGCAGAAGCTGTCGCGCGCGGACGTGCTGCAGCGGGCGCTCGCGTTCCAGACGCCGCTGGTGGAGCTGACCGGCGGCGAGCCGCTGCTGCAGGCGGCCGTGCCCACGCTGCTGCGCGAGCTGTGCGACGCCGGCAAGACGGTGCTGATCGAGACCAGCGGCGAGCGCGACATCTCGGTGGTCGATCCGCGCGTGCACCGCATCGTCGACGTCAAGGCGCCCGGCAGCGGCGAGCACGAGCGCAACCGGCGCGAGAACTGGCAACACCTAACGCAGCGCGACGAGCTCAAGTTCGTGCTCAAGCACCGCCAGGACTACGAGTGGTCGCGCGCGCTGGTGCGCGAGTACAGCCTGCACCAGCGCTGCAACCACGTGCTGTTCTCGCCGGTGCACGGCGTGCTCGACCCCAAGGAGCTGGTGAGCTGGATCCTGGAGGACACGCTGCCGGTGCGCGTGAACCTGCAGCTGCACAAGTACGTGTGGAGCCCCACGCAGCAAGGTGTGTGATGGAGAGTGAACGCATCGCCGAGGCCATGCTGAGCGAGCTGCGCGAGCGCGGCACGCTGCGCCAGCTGCGCGAGTTCGCCAGCGCGCCCACCGCCACCACGCGGCTCGGAGAGCGCGAGCTGATCATGCTCGCCAGCAACAACTACCTGGACCTGGCCACGCATCCCGAGGTGGTGGAGGCGGCGGCGCGCGGCGCACGCGACTGGGGCTGCGAGGCGAGCGGATCGCGCCTGATCACGGGCAACCTGTCCTGCCATCGTGCGCTGGAAGAAGAGCTGGCGGCCTTCTGCGGCACCGAGGCCGCGCTGGTGTTCGCCAGCGGCTACGCGATCAACACCGGGCTGATCCCGGCGTTCCTGGGGCCCGACGACCTGATCGTCGTCGACCAGCTGGTGCACGCGTCGATCATCGACGGAGCGCGGCTGTCGCGCGCGGAGATCGCCATCTGCGCGCACGCGGACCTGAATGCGTTCGAGGACGCGCTGCGCCGTGGGCGCGGTCGCCGCGTGCTGCTCGCCGTCGACGGCGTGTACAGCATGGACGGCGACCTGGCCCCTCTCATGA
>JBEVNG010000238.1:0-8332 GCA_040508235.1 Polyangiales bacterium
AGATCGCTGCGAGCATCGATCGAGTCGGCGTTGCGGATCGTCTCGGGAGCCAGGTACTGCGGCGTCCCGTGGATCACGTTCTCGGCGGTCAGGCGCGGATCCGAAGAGTCCGAGATCTGGCGCACGAGGCCGAAGTCGAGGACCTTGGCGATGTCCGGGTAGCCCCCGCGCTCGCACAGGAAGATGTTCGCGGGCTTGATGTCGCGGTGGATCAGGCCGATGGCGTGCGCTTCCTCGAGCGCGCCCGCGACCTGCGACAGCACGTGGATCACGCGACCGGCGGGCATCGGACCAAACTGCGCGACGACCTCGTCCAGGCTGGCGCCCTCCAGGTACTCCATCGCGTAATAGAGCACGCCGCTCGGCGTGCGACCGTAGTCGTAGACACGCACGGTGTTGGGGTGGGTGAGGCTGGCGGTGAGCTGCACCTCGCGTTCGAAGCGCGCCGCGCTCTCGCTGCCTAGCCGCTCGGGTGGCAGCAGCTTGATCGCGTTCGGTCGACGCAAGAGCGCGTGCCTGGCCAGGTAGACCACGCCCATGCCGCCCTCGCCGAGCTTCTCGCTGAGCGTGTATTGCCCGAGCCGGCGCGCGTCGCGTACCTCCTTGCGCAGGCCGTAGATCACGCGCGAGGCCGCGGTGGTGATCACGGTGGCGGCGACCCACCACAGGCCGTCGACGACGGCGAAGCGGCGCGCGAAGGTGGCGGCGTCGACGCGCAGTCGCTCGTCCGCGGCGGCGCTGTAGATCGACGGATCGTGCTGCAGGCTGTGCAGCAGATAGGCGCTGACCACGTACGGCACGGCGAACACGGCGCTGTACACGAACGTGCGTCGCGCCGAGCTGGGCACCAGGATCGCGCGCACGATCAGCGTGTACGTCATGCACAGCAGCAACACCGCGTCCGGGCGCGCGACGTACGACATGTGAAACGCCATCGAGGTCGCGCCGGCGCCCGCCACCGTGAGCACCACGGCCTCGCTGACCCGCAGCAGCGCGTGCGAGCGCGCGCGTCCGCGGCAGAGCAGCCACTCGCTCGAGAACGCGGCCACCGACAACGCCTGCCACGGCAGGTATGCGCGGCTCTGGCTGTCGTGCATGAGGTACGTCGCGAACAGTCGCCAGCTCAGGAAGCCGCCGAAGATCAGCGCCAGGATCAGCCCGAACGTGGCCAGGCGCTGCTGCAGGAACGCGCGCGCGTCCTCGCTCGACTGGCTGTCGGTCGAGCGCGCGCCGGACTCGCGCTGGACCGGCCGAAGCTGTTGGGCTTCCGTCACGTCACGCGAGTATCACACCTCGACGGGGGCGACGCTCATCACCTCGCGCACCTCGATCGCCATGTTCATGGGCGCGCCGTCCGGACCGGGCGCCGACGACGCGCGGGCCGCGATCGCGTAGGCCTCGTCCGCACTGTCGACCGCCACGATCCAGTAGCCGGCCAGGAACTCCTTTGCCTCCGCGAAGGGGCCGTCGGTGACCAGCGGGCTCTTGTCCTTGTCGCTGCGCACCACGCGCGCCTGGCCGGGCGGGGCGAGGCCCTCGCAGCCGACCAGGTTGCCGGACGCGCGCAGCTCCGCGTTCAGGTCCTTCATGTGCTTGATGTGGGCGTGCAGGGCGTCCGGCTTCCAGTCCATGACCTTCCAGGTCTCGGTGTGCGGCGCGTGCATCATGAGCATGAACTTCATCGTCTCCTCCTCGGGGTACACGAGCAGGTCGAGGCCGATCGCCGGAGCTCGACATGGTGGATCGATTAAAAGCGAAGGCCCCCGGCGCACGTGGCGCGAGGGGCCCTGGCCTGAGCACGCTGCTGGTTCAGGGCGTGGGCGCGTTGTGCGCACCACCGACGCCGGGCGTCGCCGC
The DNA here is from genome assembly GCA_040508235.1 of Polyangiales bacterium. Classification (GTDB taxonomy): domain Bacteria; phylum Myxococcota_A; class Polyangia; order Polyangiales; family DASUME01; genus DASUME01. Next base: position 1,858 of record JBEVNG010000238.1, read on the forward strand.
CGGAGCCGCGGGCGCGGGGGCCGCGGGCGCCGCCGAGGTCGCGGGCGCGGCGACGGCCGCCTCCAGCTCCTTGGCCTGCGTCGCGTGGCTCTCCACCATGGTGCGGGTCTCGGTGAGGAAGGCCTTGAGCTGCTCATCCGTCGCGCCGGGGGCGAGGCGGCTGTCGATCAGCGAGACCACCTCGTCGTGCGCCTGCGCCTGGGCCGCGATGAAGGCCGCGTCGAAGCTCGCCGCGTCGGCGCTCTCCAGCGAGGCGAGGCTGGCCGCGCCCTTCTCGGTGAGCTCCTGGCTGACGGGGCTCTCCTCGGGCGTCAGCTTGGCCTTCTTCGCCCACGCCTTGGCCTTGGTGCTGGACTTGGTGTGCGCCTGGATCAGGTGCGCGGCGAACTTCTTGACCTTGGGGTTCTTCGACTTCTTCTGCGCGAGCTTGGCCTGCGCGATCTCGCCGGTGTCGACGGCGTCGAGCACCTTGGCGATCTGCGCATCGGTGAGCGGCGCCGGCGGCGGCGGCTCCTCGACCGGCGGAGCCACGGGCTCAGGCGGCGGGGGCGGCGGCACTTCGGCGACCACGGTGGTTTGGACCGGCGGCGCCACGGGTGCCTCGGGCGGCGGGGTCTGCTTGGCACACGCTCCGAACAGCAGCGAGGAAACGGCGATGGCAACGAGCGGCTTGGACATGATCGATCAGCTCCTCACAAGATTTTGCAAACGGCAGCGCCCCTTGCGTTCGCGTACAACGTAAGCGCCGCGAGAACACGGAAAGTGGGCGCACCCCGGCGCGCAGCATACGCGAGGCCGTCGCCAGCGTGTGCGTAATCAGCGGCCGTATCGCGCGCGGCACCTTCAGTGGGGGAGCGCGGCGATGAAGCCCGCGATCAGGGCGAGGCCCTGCGCGTCCACGCTCTCGCTCGCGATCGGCGGCATCTGCGTGCGCGGCCCGCGCTGGCTCATGCGAAACCAGACGCCGCTCTGTTCCGGCTCGCCCGCGACGACGCGCGTCGTCAGCGTGCTGCCCATGAACGACTGCAACTTCACACCCACGCTGCTGCGATAGGGCGTCGTCTCCTCCACGGTTCGCTCCGCGACCGAGAGCCGCAGGTTGAGATCCGTGTCGGGACGCGCGCTGCCGCGCGGGTTGTGGCAGTGGCCGCAGTTGGCGTGCAGGTACCCGAGCGCCTGCGCCTGCGCCGCGTCTCCGGGCACTTCGTACGGCGCGTGCGTGGTGGTGGTGGGCAGGTTCAGGCGTGGCGTCTGTACCGCGGAGACACCGAGCACGCGCCCGGCCTCGCCGTTGTGACAGGTGCCGCACTGCTTGGTGTCGGGCACGTCGTGCGCGCTGCCGCGTACGTTGCTCGCGCCGTCCCAGGCCAGCTCGGCGTCACTCTCGTCGTCGCGCCACACGAACGCGCCGAAGAAGTAGTCGCGCTCGCCGGCGCCGACGCGCGCGATCACGCGTGTCTCCAGCCGCTGGTCCGGCGTTCGGAACTCCTTGAACAGCACCGCGCCGACCGGGAACTGCCAGCGATCGGGATCGCTGTCGTCGATACGCGCGCCCGCGGGCAAGCGCAGCCAGCGATGTTTCTCGGCTCCGTCGCTCCATAGCGCGTAGCTCGGTTCGTACGCGATAAGGTCCGGCGCCAGCGTCTTGCTCGCGAAGTCGGCGTACAGGCCGAGCTCCGAGAGCAGGAATGCGCGTGCCGGCTTCTCGCGCGGGAAGTCGATCGCGGGCGGCATGAAGACGCGCGCGTCCTCGATGCTGGCCTCGATGATCACCGCATCGAGCGCCGCATCGAGCGCGGGCATGGTGTCGACGCTGGCGTCGAGCTGCATGTCGACCGCCGCGTCGCGCGCGACTTCCTCGCCGTCGTCACCACAGGCGACGAGCGCGAGCAATACCCCGAGCTGACGTACTGCGCGCACGGTTCAGGGCGCCGTGCAGCCGTTGGGCAGCATGTTTTCCTTGGGCGCGAGCGAGAGCAGGTAGTGCGCGATGTCCTGCGCGTCGGCATCGGTGATGCCGGCGAACGCGCCCATCGGACCGGACGGCATCGGCGGGCACACGCCCGCGTTGTCCTTGTCCTTGCCCTGCTTGATGATCTTCACGAGCCCGGCGACGTCGTAGCCGGCGATGCCGGTCTGGTGCGGCGTCAGGTTCGACGTGTAGATCACCTCGGGGAACGGCGGCACCGGGAAGCCGAACTGCACGCTCGGGAAGGCGCGTCCGCCCTCGAACGCGCGCTGGACCAGCGGCTGATCCATCTCGTTGCGCGGCGAGTGACACTCCATGCACACGCCGATGCTGCCGGCCAGGTAGCGACCGCGCTTGGCGGCGTCCTGCTGCGGGTAGCTCGCGCTGGGCTGGGGGATCAGCGCGTCCGGCCAGAGCGGCGCGGGCGCGGGCAGACCCGCGAACGGAGCCTGCGGCGCCGCCACCATGTGATCGACGCCGGGCAGCGTGCGCAGGAACGCGACCACCGCGTCGGCATCGTCGCCGGTCATGTTGCCGAGCACCCAGTACGGCATGACCGGATGCAGGGCGGTTCCGTCGGGGCGCAGGCCCTTCAGGAACATGTCCTTGATCTCCTGGTCGCTGCGGTTCTTGAGGCCGGTCTCGTGGTTGGTCAGGTTGCGCGCGCTCAGGCAACCAAAGCTCGGGTTCATCGGATCCGCGTCGATGAAGCAGTCGACGCCCGCGAACTTGCGGTCGAGGTCGGGCGAGTTGTCCTGCTTGCGCGGCGTGTGGCAGTCGCCACAGGCGCCGATGTTCTCGACCACGTAGCGGCCGCGCTCGACCTTCTGCGCGAGCGTGGGACCGGCGTCGACCGCCGCGTCCGGGCCCGCGTCGAGGCTGGCGTCGAGGCTGGCATCGAGCAACGAGGGGCCTGCGTCGATGCTCGCGTCCTGGCCGGCATCGTTGGCGACCGCCGCGTCCGAGCCACCGTCGGCCGGCGGCTGCGGTACCTCGTCGTCATCACTACAGGCAAACAGTCCGATCAGACTCACGCTACAGATCCAATGTCTCGTCTTCATACCAACCCCTTGGCGCACGCGTGCGCCCGCTCCGACGCGCTTAGATACGCGGGCGCCGCCGAGGGGCCTTCTTCTTTTTTTCTTAGCCCCGCGTTTTCTGCGCAATCTGGACAAGAGTCCGGACAATGCGAATCAACCGCGTGGAGTTCGGCTTGATCGACGCATCCGAAGCGGACGGGAACGTCGTATACAGCGGCGTATGCGACAGATTCAGACCGTCACCGGACCGGTTCGCGAGCTCGGCCTGACGCTGGTCCACGAGCACTTGCTGATCGGGTATCCCGGCTGGCAGCTCGACGCGCTGGCGCCGGCGTTCGTGCGCGCCGAGGTGATGGCGCGCGCGGTCGACAAGCTGGCCGAGCTGCATGCGCTGGGGGTGCGCACGCTGGTCGATCCTTGCCCGATCGATCTCGGCCGGGACGTCGAGTTCATGGCGCGCGTGTCGGAGCGCTCGCGCGTGAACATCGTGTGCGCCACCGGGATGTACAAGGAAGATCAGGGCATCTCGTACACCTTCAAGGCGCTGCGCCCCGAGGACGTGGAGGCGATCTTCGTCAAGGAGCTGAGCGAGGGCATCGGCGGTACCGGCATCCGGGCGGGCCTGGTCAAGGTCGCCAGCGGCGCGCCCACGCTGACGCCGTACGAAGAGAAGATGATCCGCGCGGGCGGGCGGGCGGCGGCCGCCGTGGGCTGCCCGGTGCTGACGCATACGGACCATGCGCAGCTCGGCCTGGAGCAGCTCGCGCTGCTGGGCGAGTGCGGTGTGCCGGCGCATCGCATCTTGATCGGCCACAGCGATGGGCGGAACGACCACGCCTACCATCGCAGCCTGGCCGAGCTCGGTGCCTACCTCGGCTTCGATCGCTTCGGGCTGACCGCGATCCTGAAGGACGAGGAGCGCATCGAGGCGGTGCTGCGCATGATCGAGGCGGGCTTCGCGCGCTCGCTGTGTCTGTCGCACGACGCGATCTGCGGCAGCTGGCTGGGGCGTCCGAGCTTCGACGGAAAGCGCGCGCTGACGCCGGCGCGCATCGCGCAGATGCTGCCCGACTGGGAGCCGACGCACCTGTTCCGCAACATCCTCCCAATCATGCGCACGCGCGGGCTAACGCCGGAGCTGGAGCGAACCCTGCTGGTCGACAACCCCGCCCGCTACTTCGCGGGGGCGGAGTCGCCCCTGGAGGCGCGCTGATGCGCACCTGGGACGAGCTGGTGAGCCCCGACGACGCGATCGCGCTGATCCGCGCGTGGAGCAAGGAAGGCGCGACTGCGTCGGTGATCGTCGAGGCTTCACCCGCGCAGGGGCGCGCGGTCCTCGAGCACCTGCAGGTCTCGACGCGTTCGCCGCTCGGTGCGGTCGCCCTCCATACCGGCGGCATCGTGCTCGACGGCGGTTGGCTGCGCGTGCTGGGCAGCGGCAGCGAGCAGGTTCCACGCGGCCTCGACGCCTGGAACGACCTGGCCGGGGCGCGCCGCTGCGAGGCCGGGCTGCTGGTCGCGGACGACGTGCTGGGCGGGTTCTTCGGCTGGTTCGACAGCTCGCGAACCATCCACTACCTCGCGCCCGACACGCTCGCGTGGGAGGACCTGGAGCTCGGTTACACCGACTGGCTGCACTGGTGCTTCAGCGATCGCGTCGCGAGCTTCTACGAACCGCTGCGCTGGAGCGGATGGCAGGCGGAGGTCGGCGCGCTCGCCGGCGATCGCGGCCTGCACGTGTGGCCTCCGCTGTTCACGAAGGGCGCGGCTCTGGCCGAGCGCAGCAGAAAGCCGGTGCCCGTCGAAGAGCTGTGGGACCTCGCGCTCGACCTCGGCAAGCAGCTGCGCAAGGCCTGACTACGGCGCGGCGCTGGCCCGACGCATGGCGTAGACGCCGCGCCAGAACGTGCACTCCTCGCCGCGGAAGCCCTGCAGCGTGGAGAACGCGGTATCGAGCTGCAGCCGTCGATCGTCGCCGAACGCGGGCCAGAGCGCGGGGGCGCCGGCAAAGTTGGGATCGCCGGTCTTGGCGAACGTGGCCCAGTAGGTGTTCATCGCGCTGCTGACGCGCTCCTGGTCGGGCGTGGGCATGTACGGGGCGCCGAACACGTGGCTGATCTCGGCGCCGTGGGCCGCGCCGAGCAGGCCGAACCCGACCGTCCACGGCACGTTGAAGTTGTACATGAACACCGGCAGGCCGGCCTGGGCCGCCAGGCGTGCGGTGTCGTGCGTGCCGCAGACCAGGCCCGAGTCGCCGATCACGCGGGCCATCGCGGCGGTGTAGTCGTTGTTGAACTTGCTCGCCGGGTAGAGCGCTTCGAGCTGCGGCGCGAGCTCGCCGTAGCCTTGCCGCAGGCGCTGCGTGTACGCCTCGGCGCTGGTGACCGGCGTGGTGAACGTGAACAGCGTGCCCTCGTCCGTGTTGCTGCCGAGCAGGTAAGGCACGCGGTTGACGGTGCCTCGCGCGAAGGCCTGCACGGGCGCCTCGGGCAAGAAGGGCGTGCCGGTGACGGGTGCGAAGCGCCACATCGGGGTGTCGAAGAAGCCGCCCGATGGATTGGGCTGCATGCTCTGGGCGAGCAGCTGCTCCACGCTCTTGCCGCGCAAGCAGGCGAGGCCGTCACAGCCGACGGCCTTTTCGTAGGCGAGCACGCCCTTGGCGGCTTCGGTGGCGGTGGAGTCGCGGTCGCCCGAGGGGCCCGTGGTGCAGCCGCCGCTCTGGCTGATCGCGCGCTGGAACAAGCCCGCGCCGAGCGGGGAGACGACGTGGTAGCAGACGTCGGCCGAGCCCGCGCTCTCGCCGAAGATGGTCACGTTCGCGGGATCGCCGCCGAAGGCCTCGATGTTGTCGCGCACCCACTGCAGCGCCGCGTTCTGATCGAGCAGGCCCTGGTTGCCCTGCGGGCTCCCCTCCGCGCCGAGCGCGGGATGCGCGAAGAAGCCGAACGGACCGAGCCGGTAGTTCAGGCTCACCAGCACCACCCCCTGGCGCGCGGCGAAGAACTGCCCGTCGTAGAACAGCGGCGCCTGCTCCATCGCGATCTGCGTGGGCACCTTGTCGCCGGCCGAGCCCGCGAAGTTTCCGCCGCCGTGGATCCACACCATCACCGGCGCCTTCTCCGGCGCGGGCGAGGGCGCCCACACGTTCAGGTACAGGCAATCTTCATTCGCGCTCGTGGGGCCCTGCGAGTTGGCGAGCTGCGGGCAAGGCGAGGCGAACTGCGTCTCCTTTCGCACGCCACTCCACGCGGGCGCGGGTTGTGGCGCCTTCCAGCGCAGATCGCCGACGGGCGGCGCGGCGTAAGGGATCTTCAGGAAGCGCACGCTCTCGCCGCTGCGCTCGCCCTGCACGTCGCCGTCGTTCAGGTGCGCCACCAGGTCGCGCCCAAATACACCGCCTTCGTCTTCGTCCCCACACGCCGCGAGCAAACCCAAAGCCAAGAGCAAACGCTTCATTCGGCGCACG
>JBEVNG010000264.1:0-13195 GCA_040508235.1 Polyangiales bacterium
GGCTCGGCCGCGGCGCTGGGTGGGTTCGTATCCACGGTGCTCGGCGCCGTACTCGGGGGACTCATCGGCCGCGCCTTCGACGGCACGACGCGCCCGTTCGTGTACGGTCAGGCCTTACTGGCCGTGAGCGCGCTGGCGATCCTGATCGCCACCGAGCGCATGCGACACACGACTCGACACGCGAGGCGATAGCCGCATCGTGTTACTCTCGACGGCGCGCATGAACGAGCTCTACTTCGCGGAGTACCTTCGGGAGTATCGCGCCAAGGGGAAGATCTCTCTGGAGAACCCCGTGATCGTCCGGCACGGGGACGGCGAGGACGGCGACGGCGAGGGCTTCTCGACCATGCACGGCAATGAGCCGAGCGGGCTGTGGCGACCGTCGCTGGCCGAGCGCGAGCTCGACACCAAGCTGCTCGGGTTGGTGTTCCAGCTCGTGAAGCGCCCAGGTAACGCCTTCGACTACATCAGCGTCGGACGTACCGCGAACGTCGACATCACGCTGCCGCTGGTGCAGATCTCGAAGTTCCACGCGTACTTCAGCAGGTCGTCCTCGGGGGAGTACACGCTGGCCGACGGCGGCTCCAAGAACGGCACACGCGTGGGCGCGCGCCGGCTGGAGGTGCGCATGCCGGAGCCCGTACGCAGCGGCGACCGCGTGAGCTTCGGGCCCTACGTGTTCTCGTTCTATTCGCCCTCGTCGTTCAGCGAGCTGGTCGCCGCCAAGGCGAAGCCCGCCTGACTACTTGAGCGCGGCCTGGATCACCTTGCCCACGGTCTTGCCGCTGCTGGTGTTGACCACGGTGGCATCGAGCACGTCGCGCGGCAGTCCGAGCGCGGCACCGAGCGTCTTGCCGACGCTGGCGAGCGAGGTCGCGGGGCTGACGTCGCCGCCGTCGCCGCCACGGCCGCTGGCGGAGTCGATCGCGAGCGCGCCGTAGTCGTCGTTCTTGGGCACCACGCCGCCGATCACGCCGCCCTTCACGCGCGAACCGACCAGCATCGTGAGGTGGTGGTTGCGGTTGTGGCTGCGCCCGAAGTCCTTGCGCGTGAGCGTGCGGCCGAAGACGTTCAGCGACGCGAACGTCACCTTGTCGCTCAGCTGCACGCTCTTCAGGCCGTCGAACAGCTTGGCCAGCGTCGCCATGCCAGCGACCGTCTCCGTGGTCTCCTTGCCGAGTCCGTCGTCGAAGTGGTTGTCGCCGCCGAACGGGATGTGCACCGTCACCACGGGCGCGACCTTCATGCGGATCAACACGATCGCCGCCGCGACCTGCGCGTCGGCGCCGTTGTCCTTGAGCGCGGCGAGCTGATCGAGCAGGTCGGTCGACAGCTTGCGCACCTGGCCTTGCGAGGTGGCGTAGGCGTCGAGCATGCGGCGCTGCTCCAGCGTGCCGCGCTCCTTGAAGAAGCGGTTGAGTCGATCGAGATCCTTGTCGCGCAGGGAGGCCAGGTTGGCGAGCGGCCCCTCTGTGCCACCGAGCACCGTCGAGAGCGAGGTGGGGTTGAGCATCGGCTGCGGACGACCGCGGAACGAGATCGCCTCGCTGGAGTCGACCGTGCCCAGCGTGACCGGCTGCGGCTGGATGGTGCCGAGCGCCGGCGCCAGCTGGGCGGCGAACGCGCTCACCGCCATGTCCTTCGCGAGCACGGAGCCCATCAGCCCCAGCACCTCCGGCTGATGCAGGTGTTGCTCGGTCTCGGTGCTGTGGTGGATCAGCGCGCAGCGCTCGAACACCGGGTCGAGCGCGGCCCAGGGCGCCGCCGCGTCCCAGGCTTGACCGCCGATCATGAACGACCGCTTCGCCATCTTGGCGTCGCCGGGGTGCAGGATCTTGCTGTCCAGGTAGGTGCCCGGCGCGTTGCAGTTGAGCGGGTCACCCGCCTGCGATGTGTTGAGGATCAAGAACTGCGGGTCGTCGAGCGACGTGCTCTGCGCGCGCGCGGGGTTGGCGAGCATCGAGACGGGCACACCCGTGGCCAGCGAGCGCAGGCCGAGCATGCCGGTGCCGCACAACGTACGAACGAGGAAGCTGCGACGATCTAGGGTCACTGGCCGACACTCACGGTGGAGGGGGAGAGGCAGGCGAGCATGAAGGTGGAGCGCAGCGCGGGGGCCGCGCCGTCCGCGAGGGCGCTGCTGAAGTGCTCCTTGAGGATCGCGATCGGCTCGACGTCATCCGGCGCCGGGATGCCCATCAGCTCGTGCACCATCTTCGCGATCGCTCCGTCGACGTCGCGGCTCTGGTAGGGCGCGCCGTCGACGTCGACCACACGCGCGGCGAGCGCGGCGCATGCGTTCTCCACGCCCGCGAAGAAGAACATGCCGGGGTCGTTGGCGAGCACCGGCGTGCTCTGGCCGCGGCTGTACGAGTCCGCGGGCAACACCGTGGCGATGGTCTTGACCGCGTCGCCGGACTGCGTGCTCGGCAGCGCGCCGAGGCCGCACGCGTCGTCGAGGCCGAGCGTGTGATCCCAGCGCCGGCACAGCAGGTCCTTCTTGGCGATCGAGTAGGCGTGGCCCTGCGCCATCGAGGTGGCGGTCGGCGCGCTGTAGGTGACCAGCGGCGAGCTCATCAGGGTGCGCACCATCGCGTTCCAGTCGTAGCCATCCGCGAACAGCGCGGCGATGCGCAGCAGCTCCGGATCGCTCGGCGCGCCGTCCGTGCTGCCGCTCGGGTCGCACACCGCGCCGTTGGCCCAGATGCACAGCTTCTGCACCCACGCGCTGGCGAAGCGATCGCTCTGCTTCATGCTCTCGCCGAGCGACGCGATGCCGTTGCCCATCGTGCTCTGCTCGCCGAGCACGAACACCGGCGGTAGCTGCTTGCTGTCGCTCTGCACGCTCCAGTACAGCGTATACGTCGAGCGGAAGAACTGGCGCATCGGATCCATCGCCAGGTGGCACGCGTAGCAAGCGGTGCCGGGCATCGCGTGCGAGGTCTCGATCGCCGCGGTCGAGACCGGCATCGCGTTGTGCGAGGCGTCGAACTTCTGGCCGGTGGCGACCAGGATGGTCTGGTTGATGGTGACGCGCGCCTGGTTGCTGGTGTTGGTCTGCCAGTTGTAGAGGAACGAGGGCGTGGTGTAGAAGCCCACGTACGGACGCCGGAACACCAGCTCCTCGCCGCTGCGAAACTTGGGGATCTGGTAGACCCAGGTCGCCTTCTCGCCGCTGCGCGGCTGGCGCAGGTTGACCATCTTCCAGCTGTTGAAGTCGGCCCTGTTCAGCACCGTCTCGCGCGCGGCGTAGTTGCAGAAGAACGTGCTGTTGAACGGGTTGCCGAGGAAGTGACGCATCAGCGTCTCGCCCTGCGTCATCGTGTACAGCGTGAGGCGGTTGTCGCGGTCGATCACCAGCGGCTTGCGGCAGTCGCCCGTCATCGCCGCGACCTGCGCCGAGTAGAAGTTCAGGAAGTTGGGGCTCGCCGGATCGACCGACTGCTCGAGCGGGATCTTGGTGTCGCCCTGCAGCGTGTACTTGCCGTTCTGGCCGAGCTCCTGGTCGAGCAGGTCGCTGACGCCGCCGCCGTCGCCGCTGCTGCGCTCGTCGAGCCAGGCCATGAACATCGCCAGCGCCGGCGTGAGCATGTAGCGGCGCGTGCTGAGCACGTCGCTGAACGGCTTGCCCTCCGCGATCAGCTGCAACACGGTGCGGCCGAAGCTCTCGCGCATGTTCTGCATGATCCGCGGGTCGGTGTTGATCTGCTGGAACTGGTTCACGTTCATCAGCATCTCGTTGGTCACGTCGCCCTGCTGGAAGGCCATCGTGAAGAACGAGAGCATGCGGTCGTGGTACTCGGGCGTCGCCTGCCAGGCCTCGATCAGGTCGGGCAGCGCGCCGGGGTTCGCCTCCACCTTGCGCAGCTCGTGCTCGCTCGGCGGCAGGGCGGTGAGCACGCTCTTGACCTTGCTGACGTACGCGCGCACGGACAGCGGCGCGAACTCGCTGGGCACGCCGCCGTCGTCTTCGAGCTCGGGCGGCGCGGGCGGTGCGACTCGACCATCGGGCAGGCGCACGGAGCCGTCGCGCCCGCCGTCCGCGCCGGGTGGTGGATCGTTCTCTTCGCCGGGCGCGCTGGACGTGCTGCCCAGTGCTCCCTGGCAAGCGGCGAGCAAGGTCGCGCACGCGAGCAGCCGTCGTGAAACCATCGCGGCAGCAGTGGGGCGAGCGCGCGCGAACGGCTCACGCCGCGCTCAGAAAAGCGACGCCAACCCCAGCGTGAGCTCGGCCGCGGCCGACTGATCGGCCGTGACCACACGCGCTTCGTCGTAGGCGCGCGCGGGACGCGCTGCCCAGCTCACACCCGCCGACAGCGAGCCGCGTAGCTTGGGTGGGCCCCACCACGCGCGGAGGCGACCGTCGAGCCGCCACACGCCGCGTATGAACGAGCTCGCCAAGCCGGCGTCGTTGGCGTCGGCGCGAAACCACAGCAACGCGAGCGCCGTACCCAGCTCGAGCGAGACCCCACGTCGGCGCTCGATGGGCACGAACGCATGCGCGAGCGCGACCTCCAGCACCACGGCGTTGGCGCGCACGTCCCCGTGTGTGCTGCCGCGCTCGGCGCCCAGCTCGCCACGAAGCGCCACCAACGCGGCCCAGCGCGGCCGAAACCAGCTGCCGAGTCGCAGCGCGAGCAGGCCGGCTCCGCGCCGTGCTCCCATGCGCACGCCACCCTCGAAGCCGAGCTCGAACCGGCTGCGCGGCAGCGCGGTGGTCGCGACCGAGAGCAGCTCGGGCTCCGGTGCGGGCGGCGGCGCGTCGGGCAGCAGCAGCTCGGCCCAGCTGGCGCGCAACAGCTCGTCCGCGGCCGCCGCGATGGCCAGCGCGCGTCCATCGGCGGGGAACGAAGCGAGCTCCAGCGTGCGCTCCAACAGCTTGCGGGTCAGCGCATCGCGCACGACGATGCGGGCGCGCGCGGCTTCATCCACCGTGATGCGCAGTGCCCCCGCACGGCCCGCCGACTCGCACAGCGCGAGCTCACGCGCCGCCAGGGCCGCGCGCAAGTGTCGCTCCACGCGATCGACCAGCTCCGGATCCTCGGGCTCGACCGCGACCGTGACGCCCAGCTCGGTGGCGCTCCCGGTGCATGGAGGCGCGGCCAGGACGGGCGAGGTGATCAGCAGCAGCAGGAGCCAGCGCAGCACGGCGCGATTATGCACGCATCACGGGCAGGCGCGCGCGACACGCGTACGCTGTGCACTGTTTGGATACGCGCCCAGGAAGCGATCGCGCGCGGCGCCGCAGTCTTGCTTGGCCAGCGCCAGCGCCTCGACCTCCAGGGCCTCCGCGTCCTCGCGCGCGAAGCCATGCCCGTGGGCGAGGGCGAACTGCAGGGCGGCGAGCGCACGCTGCGGATCGTGCAGGGCGTGCAGGCTGATGCGCGCCAGCTCGAACGCGGACAGACCGGCGCGTGGATCGCGCGGGAAGCGCGTGCGCAGCTCCTGATACAGGTCGGCGGCCGCGCGTGCATCGCCCGCGAGGCGTGCGTCGTTGGCGCGCTCCAGCAGCATCGCGGCCGTCTCGGGCGCCGGCTTCTCGCGTACGCGGCGGGCAGGCCTTCGCTCGTGACCGGGCGTGCTGGGCGTGGGCTCCGGCGTGGCGACGGCCTGCACCGGCTCTTCGAAGCTTTCTTCCGCCTCGACCGGCGGCGCGACCGCGGGACCACTCCACGACTGGCCGGCCGACAGGCTCGCGAGCACCACCTGACGCATGCGCACCTCGACCAGCCCGCGCGCGACCTGCACGCGCACGTCTTGCGCCTTGGCCTCGACCGTGAAGGCCGTGCCGCGCACCAGCACGGTCAGGTCGCCCACGCGGACCGCGAAGCGACGGCGCGTACGATGCGAGACGTCGAGCTGCAGGCGCCCCTGCGTCAACGCCAGCTCCACTTCCTCCGGCTCCGCGTGCACCACGCGCAGCTCGGTCGCCTCCGCGGTGCGCAGCTCGCTGCCGTCGGGCAGGCTGACGGCCGTCGCCGCGCTCACCACGTCGCCGCTGGTCAGCGCGGGCGAGGGCCACGTACGCCAGACCCCGAGCGCGATCGCGGCGGCCGCCGCGACGTACATCCAGCGTCGTCGCGACGGCTGCTGCGCCTGCTCGACCACCGACCACATGCGCTCCACACGCTCGTTGCCGAGTCGCGGCGTGACGTGATCGATCGGTCTGCGCTTGGCGGCGGGTCTCATGGCTTTCCCGGCTTGTCGGACGTGGCGAAGTGTTTGTGGAGCCGCGCCTCCGCACGCACCAGCCGACGCTTCACGGTGGCCAGTGAGGTGCCGGTCTGCTCCGCGATCTGCTCCAGGGACAGCTGATCATAGCGGCGCAGCAGCAACGTCACGCGCTCCTCGGCGGGGAAGCTCTCGAGGGCCGCGTAGACCGCCCGCAGCTCGGTCACCACGTCGGCCGGCGCACCCGGGCCCGTCAGCAGCTCCAGCTGCACCGGCTCGCGGCGCAGCAGCCCCAGCCGCGACAGCAGCTTGCGCTTGCGCAGGGTGGCGATCGCGGTGCGGGTCACGATCGAGGCCAGCCAGCCGCGGAACGCCGCCGGCTCGGCCAGTCGGTCGAGCCCCGCGAACGCTGCGATGAAGCTGTCCTGCACGATGTCCTCGAGGTCGCTGTCGTGGCCGGTCAACCGGAACGCGATCGCGCTGGCCAGCGCCACGTAGCGCTGGAACAGCTGACGCTTCGCATCGAGGTCGCCGCGCTGGGCGCGTTGCACCAGCTCGCCGTCGTCGACGCGGTCCTGGAGTCTGACCACGTTGTCCATGCGCCAGCCGCTCAAGGTAGTCGATCGGCTCGGTACGAACGGCTCACGAAAAAACGCGGGCGAGCAAAATCGCCGAGAAGCCGCTAACGTGGCGGGCGATGGTGCGCTGTTTGGTGGGGCTCGGCACAGGCTGCCTGCTGGCTTGCTCGGCGGGCGAGGGCGTCGCCCTGCGAGCGCGTCCGCTCGATGCGGGGCTGCCGGGCGCGGGAGATGCGCAGTGTGTCGTGGTGGAGCAGAGCGAGCCGCCGCCCGCCGAGCCCAGCGTGATGCCGGACCCGATCGCGCATCGCTACTTCGGCATCCGCGTGCGCGAGGCGGACTCCGGCGTGCCGATCGCGGGGGCCGAGCTGGAGACGGTGCACCACATCGTCTACCGCAGCGATCGCAACGGCCGCATCGCGTTCTACGAGCCGGGCCTGATGGACAGCGACGTGTTCTTCACGCCGCGCGCCGAGGGCTACACGTTTCCGAAGGACGGCTTCGGCTACAGCGGACGCGCGCTGCGCACGGTGGAAGGGGGTGAAGGCATCGTCGAGCTCACGCGCGACGGCACGCCGCCCGCACGCGACGAGGACGATCGCGAGACCCAGCGGCTCGCGTCGCCGGTGCCGCGCGATTGCTTCGCGGTGCGCGTCGTCGATCAGGAGAGCAAGCGTGGCGTGCCGCTGGTGTTCCTGCAGGGGCCGCGCGATCGCTACGTGACCGACAGCCAGGGCATGAGCGCGATCTGCGAGCTGGGCGCGCCGATCACGCTGGCGGTCAGCAGCCACGGCTACTCGTACGCGCCACGTCAGCTCACGCTCACGCCCGTGGCGGGCGGCAGCGCGCGCATCGAGCTGACGCGCGACAACCTGGCCGAGCGCCTCTACCGCAGCACCGGCGGTGGCATCTACCGGGACAGCACGCTGCTCGGCTTGAGTGCGCCGCTGCCGGCGCTGCGCGGGGGCGTGCTCTCGCAGGACTCCGGCTCGGTGGTCGATCTCGGCGACAAGCTGTTCTGGAGCTGGGGCATCACCGACCGCGCCAGCTATCCACTCGGCAACTTCAGCGCGTGTGGCGCGCTCGGCTCGCGCTCGCTGACCGACTTCACGTACTTCACGAACGACCAAGGCTTCTGCCGCTCGCTCACGCCCGCGCTGCCGCCGGAGAACCTGGCCACCTGGCTGACCTCCACGTTCGCCGCGACGCAGGGCGGCAGCACGCGCGCGTACGCGGCGTACATCAAGCCCGACGGCAACCTCACGCCGCAGGGACGCGGCCTGCTGCGCCTCGACGGCGAGCAAATGGTCGATCTGGGCGTGCGCTACCCGCTCGCCAACTTCACGCCGCCCGAAGGCCAGGCGCTGCGCTTTGGCGACATGCTGTACTTCATGGCAGGCATGCGTGTGCCGGCGAACGAGGACGCGCTGCGCGACCTGAGTCGCTACCAGACGCAAGAGGTCGTCAGCGACCTGCGCGACGCGCGCACCGGCACCGCCATCACCGTCAACGGCGGCTCGGGCTGGGCCTACAACAGCCGGCGCCAGCGCTTCGTGCGCATCTTCGTGCAGCGCGGTGGCAGCACGTCGTTCCTGGGCGAGGTCTGGTACGTCGAGGGCGACACGCCGGTGGGCCCGTGGGTGTATGCGCAGAAGATCCTCAGCCACGACGGCTACACGTTCTACGGACCCTTCATCCACGACGTGCTGCCGCTGCGCGCGCACGGTCGCTACATCACGTTCGAGGGCACGTACACCGACGCGCTCGCCGGCGACAGCGTGGTGCGCACGCCGCGCTACAACCGCAACCAGCTCGTGTACCAGCTCGACCTCGATCGGCTGGCGCTGCCGGTGCCCATCTATCCGGGCCTGCTCGCCAAGGCCGAGCTGCCGCGCGACAGTGCGGACGTCGCGCCGCTGTTCCATGCGCCCGATCGACCCGCGCCAGGCACCGTGCCGTTCGCCTGGACGGGTCCTTCGTGCGCCCCGCGCGCGCTGGTGCAGGGCACGCCGACTCCGCCCGTGTTCTACGCGCACGCCGCCGACGACGACGCGCGCCCGTCTTACCTGGTGCCGCTGACCTCGCTCGAGGGAGGTGGCTACGGCATCGGCGGGGGTGTCGCTCCGCTCGCGTACGTCTGGCCGGCGACCACCTCGCGCGCCTTGCCGGTGGCGAGCTTCCTCGCGCCGCTGCGCGCCGACGCAGGCCCCGATCAGTGCATCACGCAGGACCAGGAGCTGTTGCTCGACGCGTCGCGCTCCGTGATGCCCAGCGGCGTGGTGCGCATGACCTGGTGGCGTCACGGCGACGCGTGCACGCGCAGCGAGGGTCCCACGCTGCGTGTGCGCCTGCCTCCGGGTGTGCACAGCTACGTGCTCGAGCTGGAGGACGCGCAAGGCAACCAGAGCCGAGACAGCGTGATCGTCGAGGTGCGCTGAAACAGCACGGGCGCCTCCACGCTCGCGAGGCCAAGCTGGACACATGTCCAAGATAGCGAAGCTCGACGTCTCTCCGCTCTGCCTAGGTGGCAACGTGTTCGGCTGGACCGCCAACGAGGCCGAGTCGTTCGCCGTGCTCGATGCCTACGCCGAGGCCGGCGGCAACTTCATCGACACCGCCGACGTCTACTCGGCGTGGGTGCCGGGACACCGAGGCGGCGAGTCGGAGACCATCCTCGGCAAGTGGCTCACCGCGCGCAAGAACCGCGCGCGCGTGATCATCGCGACCAAGGTCGGCATGGCCACGCCGCGCGACAACCTGCGGCCCGCCACGATCCGCGCCGCGGTCGAGGACTCGCTGAAGCGGCTGCGGACCGACTACATCGATCTCTACTACGCGCACCAGGACGACGCGAAGACGCCTCAAGAGGACACGCTGCGCGCGTTCGATGCGCTCGTGCGCGAAGGCAAGCTGCGCAACATTGCCGCCTCCAACTTCAGCGCCGCGCGCCTGGGCTCGGCACTCGCGCTCTCCGCCGAGCATGGGCTCGCGCGCTACGTCGCGCTGCAGCCGCAGTACAACCTGCTGGAGCGCGAGTACGAGCGCGAGCTGCAGCCGCTGCTGAAGCGCGAAGGCGTCGCCTGCATCCCGTACTACGGCCTCGCGCGCGGCTTCCTGAGCGGCAAGTACCGCCCGGGCGTGAAGGTGGAGAGTCCGCGCGCGGGCAAGGCGTCGGAGTACCTGAACGAGCGCGGCCTGCGTGCACTCGCCTTGCTCGACCAGCTGGCCGCGCGGCACCAGGTGCCCGTCGCCGCGATCGCACTCGCCTGGCTACGCCAACAACCCACCGTGCTCGCCCCGATCGCGAGCGCTCGCACCGTCGCGCAGCTGCGCGAGCTGCTCCACGACGTGACGCTGGACGCGGCGTCGATCGAGCGCCTGAACGCGATCTGACGGTTCGTCTTGGGGAGGAAGCCCGGCTTCCCGGCTACGTAGAACTGACCGCCTCGCTGCGACACGGAGCGATTCCGAGAGCCGACAGCGACGCGGAGGTAGACCCACGATGAACAAGATGATGATCGCACTTTGGCTGGCCGTCGCGACCTGGCTGCCGGTGTGCGTGGCGAGCGCGCAGAGCGGGGAGCCCTGGACCGCCGTGGCGACGACCGGGGCAGTCGACGAGAGCGACCTGAGCATCGTGTCGATGTCCAGCTCGACGGTCAGCTTCGCAGCCAGCAGCCCGGCGGCGGAGAACATCGTGGTTCGCTACAATGTGACCGCGACTGCGGGCATCGGAGGACAGTCGGATAATTTCTCGCTGCGCTTTCGCGACAACGGTGCGCAGGCACGCGTCATCGCCGTCCTCCGGCAGGTGAACATGAACACTGGCGCCGCGACCGTCTTGTCGACGATCGACAGCGACAGCTACCCGCCCTCCGCCAGCTTCCGCACCGTCGACGGGGGCTTCGGCAGCTGCGGCTTCGAGTACGACTTCTACGAGAACGCGTACTTCATCGAAGTCACCCTGAGCCGAACCAGCGCCGCCGGACTGCCAGCGCTTCAGCTCCTTCAGCTGTACGGCGCGCTCTGCTGAGCTTGGCTCGGGGACCGCGTGCTTCGGCTACAGCTGCGCCCAGATGGTCTTGGTCTTGAGGTAGCCCTCGATGCCCTCGCGGCCGAACTCGTGGCCCCAGCCGGACTGCTTGTAGCCGCCAAACGGCACGTTGTGGTCGAACAGCAGCTGCGCGTTGATCGACACGCTGCCGGCCTGCAGGCGCTTGGCGATGGTGTGCGCGCGGGCGAGGTTCTGCGTCCACACGGTGGCCCACAGGCCGTACGTGGTGTCGTTGGCCATGCGCACGACCTCGTCGTCATCGTCGAACGGCAGGATGCTGACCACCGGTCCGAAGATCTCCTCGCGGTAGAGGCGCGACGTCTGCTTGGTGTTGGCGAGCACGGTCGGGTGCACGTAGTAGCCGCGACGGTCGAGCCGGTGGCCGCCGGCGACGATCTCCACGCCTTCCTTCTTGGCGTCGTCGATGAAGCCGAGCACGCGGTTGAGCTGCTTCTGGCTGATCAGCGGGCCGCTGTGCGCGCCCTCCGTCTCGCGACCACCGAGCAGGAACTCGTTGGCGACGTTGGCGATGCCCTCGACCACCTGCGCGTAGACCTTGCGGTGCACGAAGATGCGCGAGCCGCACACGCAGCCCTGGCCCGAGTGCACGAAGATGCCCATCGACGCCATCGGGATCGCCTGCTCCAGATCGGCGTCGTCGTAGATGATCACGGGCGACTTGCCGCCGAGCTCCAGCATCACCTTCTTGAGGTTCCCGGTCGCGGCCTTGACGATCATCTTGCCGACCTCGGTCGAGCCGGTGAACGCCACCTTGTCGACGCCGTCGTGGGCGGTGATCGCCGCGCCCGCGGTGTGTCCGAAGCCGGTCAGCAGGTTCACGACGCCGTCCGGCACGCCCGCCTCGCGCACGACCTGGTCGAGCAGCACCGCCGACAGGGGCGTCTCCTCGGCCGGCTTGAGCAGGCAGCTGTTGCCCGCCGCGAGCGCCGGCGCGAGCTTGGCGCAGGCGTTGAAGATTGGCCCGTTCCACGGGAAGATCAGGCCCACCACGCCCTGCGGCTCCTTGTACGTGTAGGCGTGAAAGCTGGCGTAGGCGCCCGAGATGCCGCCCGACATCTGCACGTCGTACGCCTCGCCGTTGAGCTTGGTGCACCAGCCGGCGAAGTAGCGGAAGAACTCGGCGCTGCTCGGCACGATGATGCGCGCCTGGTCGATCGGGATGCCGGCGTCGATCGAGTCGAGCTGGGCGAACTCCTCGGCGCGCTCGTCCATCAGGTCCGCGATCTTCCACAGCACCTTGGCGCGGTCGCGCGCGGCCTGCTTGGCCCACACGCCTTCCTCGAACGACTCGCGCGCTCGGCCCACGGCCTCCTGCACGGCTTGCTCGCCGCAGTCCCGGAACTCCGTGATCACTTCTTCCGTGGTCGGGTCGATCACCGGGATCAGCTCGCCCGTGCCGGGGCGCTTCCGCAAGTCGTCGAAGATCGTCTGCACCGTCATCGTGGATACCTCCACCGGGCGCGTAACCCGTCGGCCTCCTGCTAGTCAACAGTGGTGTTCACAATGACGTGCAGACTCGTCCTGCCGGCGCGAATCTCCATGCAGCCGGAGGCCAGTTCAATACCCGCGAGCGACCTCGACCCGGTGCGTGAGGGGCTCTCCGGCGAGGTAGCGTGTCAGGTTGGCCACGAAGATCTCGGTGGCGCGCGTGTCGTAGCCCGGGTGCGACCCCGCGTAGTGCGGCGTGATCAGCACGTTCTCGAGCTTCCACAGCGAGTGCGTGGGCGGCAGCGGCTCGGGGTCGGTGACGTCGAGCGCCGCGCCGCCCAGCTTGCCCTTGTTGAGCGCGTCGACCAGCGCCACGGTGTCGACCGTGCTGCCGCGCCCGATGTTGACCAAGAAGGCGTGCGGCCGCATCGCCTCGAACGCGCGCGGTCCGAGCAGGTGCTCGGTGGCGCCGGTGGCGGGCAGGGTGTTGACCACGAAGTCGGACTGCCCGAGGAAGTCGAGCAGCGCCTCCTCGCCGTACACGGTCCGCACCGGCGGCGGCACCTCGCTCCAGCGGCGACGGCAAGCGATCACGTCCATGCCGAATGCGGCCCCCAGCTGCGCGATGCGCAGGCCGATCGCGCCGAGGCCCAGGATGCCCAGCGTCTTGCCCTCCAGCGTGCCGAGCCCCTCGCGCAGCGGCGCCGGATCCCACTTCTGCTGACGCGCCTGCCGGTCGGCCTTGTGCAGGTTACGCACGTAGCTCAGCAGCCAGCCGAACACGTGCTCGGCGATCGGCTGCGCGTGGATGCCGCTGGTGTTGGTGATCGCCAGCTCCGCGCGCGCCACCACCTCCGGCACCAGCAGCCACTCGACGCCGGCGCTGTAGGTCTGCACCCAGCGCAGCGCGCTGGCCCTGGCGATTCGCTGCGGATCGATGCGC
>JBEVNG010000272.1:0-16517 GCA_040508235.1 Polyangiales bacterium
GAGATCTGTCCGTTGTAGCCGGTGAGGATGTTGAGGCCGAGCAGCGCGATCGCGGTGCCCATCACCACCGACAGGCGGAACACGAAGTAGTCATCGAGCGCGAACGGAACGGCGCACGCGGCGAGCAGGCCGAGCCAGGGCAGGAGCGAGCGACGGCTGCGGAGCTGATGGAGGATGGGCATGGCTTGTACGAGGCTCGACTCCGCCATCACACCCTCGACACGGCGGTCCTGCCGAGCAGGCCGGATGGTTTGACGATCAGCACCAGCACGATCAGCACCAGCGCGACCGTCAGCTTGAGCTCGGTTCCAATCCAGTACGCCCCGAGCAGGTTCTCCAGCACACCCACGATGAAGCCGCCGAGCACCGCACCCGCCGGGTTGTCGATGCCGCCGACCAGCGCCGCGGCAAAGGCGTAGAGCTGCACGCCGGCCATCATGTTCGGCTCCAGGAAGACGATCGGCGCGACCAGCATGCCCGCGATGGCGCCGACCGCCGCCGACAGGCCCCAGCCGAGCGCGAGCATCCAGCCGACGCGGATGCCGACCAGGCGACTGGAGCTGGGGTTGTCCGCGACGGCGCGCAGCGCGAGCCCGAGCGACGTGAAGCGGAAGAACGCGTACAGCAGCAGCACCACCAGCAGCGTCACCACCAGGATGCCCAGCTCGTGCGCGCTCATGTACGGGCGCGGGAACGCGTCCGAGTCGACGAAGGGGCTGGGAAAGGTCTGGATGTCCGTGCCGAACAGGAAGCCGGCCAGGCTGTTGAAGATCAGCATCAACGCGATGAACGTGATCACGATCGAGAGCACCGGCGCATGCGCGAGCCGGCGGATCACGATGCGCTCGATCGCCGCGCCCGCGACGAACGACACGGCGAGCGTGGCGACGAACGCCAGCAGGTACGGAAACCCGGCCCTGACCATCGCCCAGGCCAGGTAGGTGGAGAACATCGCGAGCTCGCCCTGGGCGAAGTTCACGAGGTGGGTCGCCTGGTAGATCATGACCAGCGCGAGCGCGAGGCTCGCGTAGATGCCACCGCTCGCGAGGCCCGCGAGCACCTGATTCAAGAAGCCGTCCATGTCAGTAACCCAGATACGCGCGACGAAGCGCCTCGTCGGTACGGAGGAAGTCGGGCGTGCCCTGCGCCACCACCGAGCCGGTCTCGATGACGCACGCGTGGTTGGAGAGCTCGAGCGCCAGCTGCGCGTTCTGCTCGACGATCAGGATCGCCAGCTTCTCGGTCTCGTTGATGTTGCGCATGATGCGGAAGATCTCCTGGGTCACCAGCGGCGCGAGGCCGAACGAGGGCTCGTCGAGCACCAGCAGCTTCGGCCGCGACATCAGGGCGCGCGAGATCGCGAGCATCTGCTGCTCGCCGCCGGAGAGCGTTCCCGCCTGCTGCGTCCTGCGCTCGAACAGCCGCGGGAAGTACTCGTACATCTGGGCCATGTCGCGCGGCACGCCGGGATCGCGGCGCACGTAGGCCCCGAGCCGCAGGTTCTCCTCCACCGTCAGCGACGTGAAGGTGCCGCGCCCATCCGGCACGTGCGCGATGCCGAGCCGCGCGATGTCCTCGGTGGCCAGCGTGTCGATACGGCGCCCGGCAAAGTGGATCTCGCCCGTTCGCTTCACCAGGCCACAGATGGCGCGCAGGAAGGTAGTCTTGCCGGCGCCGTTCGCGCCGAGCACCGACGTGACGCCACCCGGCGCGACCTCCAGATCGATGCCCTGCAGCACGTCGCCCTGGCCATAGCCTGCATGCAGACCTCGTACAGCGAGCAGCGTCATCATGCGCCTCCAAGATAAGCGCGCATGACCTCGGGATGAGTCTGCACGTGGCTCGGCGTACCTTCGGCGACGCAGCGACCGAACACCAGCGCCACGACCTTGTCGCACAGCTGCATGACGAACTGCATGTGGTGCTCGACCAACAACACGGTCAGCGTGTAGCGTGCGGCGAGCTGACGGATCAGCTCGCGCAGCTCGTCGACCTCACCATGCGTCAGGCCAGCGGCGGGCTCGTCCAACATCAGCACGCGCGGGCGGCTCATGAGCGCGCGCGCCAGCTCGACCCGCTTGCGAGTGCCGAAGGGAAGGTCCGCCACCACGCGGTCGGCCGCGCGATCGAGCTCCAGCACGGACAGCAGCGCCTCGGCCTCGCTGCGTAGCTCGGCCTCCACGCGCGCCAGCGGGAAGCCGAGCGCCCCCTTGAGGAAGCCGCCACGGATGCGCGTGTGGGCGCCGACGAGCACGTTCTGCATCACGGTCTGGGTCGGGAACAGCGCGACGTTCTGGAACGTGCGCGCGAGCCCGAGCTCCGCGACGCGATGCCGCTCGACCGTGAGCAGGGAGCGCTCGCCGAAGCGGATGTCCCCACGGCTCACGTCGTAGAGTCGATTGATACAGTTGAAGAGCGTGGTCTTGCCGGCGCCGTTGGGCCCGATGATGCCGACGATCTGGCCCTCGGGCACCGTGAAGCTCACGTCGTCCAGGGCGACCACGGAGCCGAAGCATACGCGCACGCGGTCGCACCTGAGCAGCGGTGGGACATCCTCGGCCTGAACCATTGCGACCTCTTCGAAATACTCAGATCAAAGATCCGGGCAGAGCGTTCGCTCGTCGCGGCAACATTAGGTAGGCGCCTCGTCGTTGCAAGAGAAATGGGAACACGCTTCGCGCGCACCGCCCGTCGCGCTCATCACCTTATCCCGCGCGTAACCGACGTGAGCGCCAGCGTCCGTCCCTGCGACGCGCGCCGAAACGCGGCGCCGCTGCTGCCTGGAAAATGCGAGCCGCGCCAGAACCGTGTCCGCGTTCGCGCACGTCGCGTCCAGATCCGCTCGCACGCCGTCGTGCTCTCGGCGTACGAAGCGATCAGGACGATTGGGAGGGAACAGCGATCATGCGGCGTACGAATGCTCCACGGCTTCTACTTCTGGGCTTGTTGCTGACGGCGTGCGGGGACGACGACGACAGAGAGCTCGTGGACTCGGGCGCGCCCGTCGGCGACGCCAGCGTGCCGCGTGATGCGGGCGACACGCGTCCCCTCGACGCGTCGGTGGTGCCGCTCGATGGTGCGCAGGCGCCGGGTGATGCCGCCACGCGCGAGCACGACGAGCGCATCTTCACCGTGGACGCGGCCGCGCTGCCGTTCATGCCGCTGACGGCCGTCACCGCCGAGACCGATCGCTGGTCGGGTGTGCTCGACGGCGCGGCCTACCGCATCGAGGTGCCCAGGAACTGGAACGGCACGCTGGTCATGTACGCGCACGGCTTCCGCGGGCAGGTACCGGCGCTGTCGGTGAGCAACCCGAGCATTCGCCGGCGGCTGATCGAGGGCGGCTACGCGTGGGCCGCCTCCAGCTACGCCGCGAACTACTACGACGTGCGCGCGGGGGTCGAGGACACCAACAAGCTGGCGCTGGCGTTCACGCGCATCGCGAAGGAGAACGGCCGCACGCTCGACGAGCCGAGCAAGCGCTACATCATCGGGCACTCGATGGGTGGCCACGTGACCGGCGCCGCGATCGAGGCGGAGACCGCGCGCACCGCCCGCAACAAGGTGCGCTACGACGCGGCGCTGCCGATGTGTGGCGTGCTCGGCGACGTCGAGCTGTTCAACTACTACGCCGGCTTCCAGGCCGCGTCGTTCCACTTCGCGAAGGTCACGGCGCCGACCACGCCGGTGGCGGACTTCACGCCCATCCGCACGCAGCTGATCAACGCGCTGTTCACCACCTACCCCAGTGCACCCACGGCGAGCGGGCAGAGCTTCCGCGACGTGATCCGCAACCTCACGGGCGGCGCGCGGCCGCTGTTCGAGCAGGGCTTCGCGCTGGAGAGCAGCTGGGCGAGCGTGTGGACCACCTACAACCAGGACGGCACCGTCAACGGCGTGCTGGCGCAGCCCATCTCGCGGACCGTCGACGTGGACTACCAGCTCGACGCCGACCCCGCCGTCAGCGCGGAGGAGCGCACCCTCAACCAGGAGATCGCGCGCGTGGACGGCAAGCCGGAGCTCGCCAATCCGCTGCGCAGCGACGGCCTGCGCTGGGTACCGCTGGTCCAGGGGGAGTTCGACGTGCCCGTGCTGACGCTGCACACGCTGGGCGATCTGTTCGTGCCCTTCAGCATGGAGCAGTACTACCGCCAGCGCGCGGTGGCCAAGGGCAACGGGGAGCGCCTGGTGCAGCGCGCGATCCGCGGCTCGTCGCACTGCGAGTTCACCGTCCAGGAGCAGATCGAGGCGTTCGACGCGCTGGTGCGCTGGGAACGCGAGGGCGTGAAGCCGGCGGGTGACGAGGTGCTCGACCGGGCGGTGCTGGCCAACGACAGCTACGGCTGCACCTTCACGCGCAACACCACCGGTCCAGACGACGCGCCGACGCTGTCCGCCGCGCGGGCCGCTGCACCGCCCTGTCCGTAACTTTACGTTGCGATCTTCCTCCATCGCGAGGAGGCTAGACGCCGGATGACGAGGGGCGTGGTTCGTGCGGGGTTGCTGACACTGTGGCTGACGATCTCGATCGTGCATGCCCAGGAGCCGCCGACGCCCCCGCCGGCCGACGTCACGCTGCACGAAGAGGCCGTGTTCCGGCTCTATCGCGGCGAGGGCACGCTGACGGTGACGCAGCGCGCGCAGCGTGCGAGCCGCGCACTGGCCGAGGTGGTCGAGGGCGAGGACAAGGCCGCGCTCGCCCAGCACGGCATCAAGCGCGCGGTGGTGGTCGGCGCAATCCCGATCATCGAGCTGGCGGAGGCCGACGCGCGGCTGGCGGGCGACTCGTCGCTGGAGGTGCACGCCGAGCGCATCAAGCAGCGCGTGCGCAGCGCCCTGGAGCGTGAACGCGAGCGCTCCCGGATCGCCAACACGGTGTTCTCGGGCTCGCTGGTGGTGTTCTTCGGCCTCGTCACCGTCTACCTGATGCGCAAGCTGGCCGACTACGGCGCGCGCTCGCGAACCTTCCTGGTGCGGGCGCCTCACCGCGTGCCCGCGCTGCGCCTGAAGCGCCTGGAGGTGATGGGTCCGGCCGCGCTGCGTAGCGTGCTGCTGGTGTTGCTGAGCGTCGGCCAGGGCCTCGGGCTGTTCGGGCTCGGGTACCTGTGGCTGGTGCTGTCGCTGTCGCTGTTCGTCAGCACGCGGCCGTACGTCGAGCGGCTGACCGGGCTGGTGCTGTCGCCGCTGTCCAAGCTGGTCACGCGCATCGCCGCCGAGCTGCCGGTGCTGATCGTGGTGGTGATCGCGATCGCCCTGCTGGCCGTGATCGTGCGCACCGTCGAGATGTTCTTCGCCAGCGTAGCGCGCGGCGAGACGCGGCCGAGCTGGATCGAGCCCGAGCTGGCGGCGGCCACCAGCACGCTGACCCGCGTCGGCCTGGTGATCTTCGCGCTGGTGTTCGTGGGGCCGGTGCTGACCGGGTCGCCCGAGGGCGCGCTGTCGCGCACGGGCGTGGTGATGCTGCTGGCGCTGGCGCTGGCCAGCACGCCGCTGCTGGCGTCGATCGTCGCCGGGGTCGCGCTGTCGTTCGCGCGCGCGGTCAAGCTCGGCGATCGCATCGAGTACGGCGGGCGCGTCGGCGTGGTGCGCGACATCGGCATGATCGTGATGACGCTCGAGGACGACGACGGCGGCACCGTGCGCGTGCCGCACGCGCGCTCGCTGTTCATGCCAACGCGGATCGCCAAATGAGACTTCCTGTGCCAACCCTTTCGTCAGGCGGCGTGCAGAAATCTTCTGGCACCGCCGTGCTGAGTGGGGTCGTAGGGCGTGCCGGCAGTCCAGGCTCGCCAGAGTACGCGGATCCACGCGCGAGCCAGGATGCGCGTGGCGTGGGGATGGTCGCAGCCGCGTGCTCGAGCGCGAGCGTATACGTCTGCGGCCCAGGGCGATGCGTGTCGCGTGTTGTCCGCCCAGAGAGTGACGGCAGCGCGAAGTCGATGGTTGCACGCCCATCGGAAGCCCACGCCTCGGGACTTGCCGCTCTCGTACGTAACGGGGCAAACGCCCGCCTCGGCGGCGAGCTGGTCTTCGGTCTGGAAGCGTTCACGGACATTCCCGAGTTCGGCGAGTATCTGTGCAGCGTTGATGGTGCCCGCTCGCGGGAAGGACATGACGAGCTTGCCGTCGTCGAGCTGAGCGACGTCGTGTTCGATGCGCGAGCTGAGCTTCGCCAGTTGCGTGACGAGCGTATCGAGCACGCGTGCCAAGACTTTCACGAGCTCGCCTTTGGCTTCTTGTTCAAGGTCAGAAGCGAGGCCGGTCGGTGCACCGCGAAGGCGCTCCAGAAGTTCAGCGACGGGCTTGCGGCCCGAGTAACGCTCCTGCGCGAGGAAGGCCGCCAGCCGCTTCTCGCCAAGGCTCGCGGCGCTCTTGGGTGTGGGATACCGCTGCACGAAAGCGAGCGCGATGGACGAGTCGATGTCGCGAAAGATGCAGGCGGCGCCAGGCCAGAAGCTCTCGAGCAACGAGCGCAGCTGATTTGCGAGCGAAACGCGTTCGGCGACGAGGTCGCTGCGCGTGCGGACCAGAGCACGCAGCGCCTTGATGGCATCGGACTGCGGCGTGAGTTGCCGGAAGCGATGGCCGTCCGTGCGCAGTACATCGGCGAGCAGGTAGGCGTCGCCGAGATCGTTCTTGCTCCCCACGGCTCGATACCGGGGGCGACAAGCCTTCACGACGTTGGGGTGGATGGGGACGACAGGGTGTCCGGCCGCAATGAGTGTGTCCACCACGAGCCCCGAAGGACGCTCGATGGCGACCGGAAGTTCCGAGGATGGCGCGAGTTTGGCCAGGCGCTTGAGCATTCCGGCGAGGCCCTCGGCATCGTGGTCGACTTCAAAGCGAACCACCGTCTTGGCAGCTTCGTCGACGACGCACACCGCGTGCTTCTCGCCACCCCAGTCCAATCCCACGAACATACGCATGCACGACCTCCCTCGGGTTGCGGTACACCTCTCCGTGTCGGGAAGGCCTGCGGGATGCTCACTGACCGGCGCTCTGGGCGGCAACCCTTGGCGCAACTTCCTGTAGCCCGTAAGGCCCTCCCGGCATCTTCCCCGCAGCTGGTCTCATTTGGGCCGTCTAGCGGCGAGCGCAAAAGGCTATCGGGGAAGATGCACGGAAGAGGAGTCACTGCGTTGCGCAGCATCGCAGCTCCTCGAGTGGATGAGGTAGTGCAGTGAGCCCGATGGCGCTGTTGCTGGTGCTGCTGGTACTCGCGTACATCGGCAGCCTGTGGGCCGCGTCCGGTCGCAAGCGTGCGTTCGGCTCGCCGTCGGGCATCGAGTACGTGGTGCTCGGCCTGCTGCTCGGGCCGGAGGCGCTGGGGCTGCTCGGCCACCAGTCGCTGGTCACGTTCGAGCCGCTCGCGATCGTGGCGCTCGGCTGGATCGGGCTGATCTTCGGGCTGGAGTGTGGCCTGGTCGCGGGCCGCCGCGCGCCGCTGCATCGCATGGCGCTCGGGCTGACCTTCACCGCGATCACCGCCAGCGTCACCGCCTACGCGAGCTGGCGCCTGCTCGACTGGCTGGCGCTGCACGACGTGACCACGCGGCTCGTGCTTAGCGGCGCGGTCGCGCTGGTCTCGGTCGAGACCGCTCGCCACGCGGTGCAGTGGATCGACGAGGAAGCGCTGCTGTCCGGCTCGCTGGCCGGGCTGCTGCTCGATCTCGAGGCCGCCGACGACATCCCGGTGCTGGTCGCGCTGAGCGCGCTGTTCGCGTACGTCGCGGGCGAGCACGCGCTGTACGGGAACGTGCTGTCGCCGTGGTGGCTCGGCGCGGGCACGCTCGCCGCGGGTGCCCTGCTCGGTGCGCCGTGCGCGTGGCTGATCGATCGCGCCGGCTCCAAGGCCGAGCGCTGGACGGTGTTGCTCGGGGCTGCCTGGCTGACCACCGGCATCGCCAAGAGCCTGGGCATGAGCGCGATCGCCGCCACCTTCGCGCTCGGTGCGTCGCTGGCCACCTTCACCCGCGAGCGCGAGGACCTGCGCAGCTCGCTCGGCCGCACCGAGGGCGCGGTGTTGTTGCCGGCGCTGTTGCTCGCGGGCGCGCAGCTTCGTAGGCCGGTCGGACACGGCGAGCTGCTGCTGATCGCGGCCGCCATCGGCCTGCGCCTGGTGCTGAGCCTGGCGTTCGGCGTCACGCTCTCGCTCAAGCGTCGCGAGACGCGCGGGCTCGGCCTGTGGCTCGGCGCGGGCATGCTCGCACCCGGCTCGCTGACGATGGTGGTCGGCTTCGCGCTCAGCATGCGCTGCCCGCCCGAGATCGCGCGGCCGGCGCTGGTGGTCGCGTTCGTGAGCACGCTGCTCGGCGAGCTGATCGGTCCGCGTGCGCTGCGCGAGGTGATCGAGCGCTTCAGCAAGGAGCCCGCATGAGCGGCGCGAGTGTCGCCAAGAGCCCCGCCATCCGGCTCGGCCAGCTGGCCACGCTGACGCTGGTGTTCGGGCTGTTCGCGCTGCTGTCGCGCATCGAGCCGCACATGAGCGGCAGCGGCGTGGTGGTGGCGGTGACGGGCTTCTTGTTGCTGGCGGGCCTGCTCACCAGCGAGCTGTTCGAGCTGGTGAAGCTGCCGCACCTGACCGGCTACATCGCGGCCGGCGTGGTCGCCGGACCGTACGTCTTGCACTTCGTCGACCACGCCACGGTCAAGCGCCTGGAGCTGGTGAACACGCTGGCGCTGGCGTTGATCGCGCTGGCCGGTGGCCTGGAGCTACGGGTGGCGGACGTGCGGGAGGTGGCGCGCAGCCTCGGCATCCACAGCACCGTGCAGACGCTGCTGGTGTTGAGCACGCAGGCGGCGCTGTTCGCGGCGCTCGGCGCGCACGTGGACTTCACGCGTGGGCTCGCCCTGCCCGCGCTGATCGGCGTGGGCCTGCTCTGGGGTGTGCTCGCGGTCAGCCGCAGTCCGTCGGCCACGCTGGCGATCCTCTCGCAAACGCGCGCCAAGGGCCCGCTGTCGCGCTTCTCGCTGGCGTTCGTGATGAGCTCGGACGTGCTGGTGCTGGTGTTGATGGCCGCCACGCTGAGCCTGGTGCGCCCGCTGATCGAGCCCGGCTCGACCGCGTCGCTCCGGAGCTTGCTCGCGGTCGGCCACGAGCTGCTCGGCAGCATCTCGCTCGGCACCACGCTGGGCCTGGTGTTGATCGTGTACCTGCGCTTCGTGGGCACGCAGATCCTGCTGCTGGTGGTGGCGATCGGCTTCGCGCTCTCGGAGGGCCTGCGCTACCTGCGCTTCGAGCCGCTGCTCACCTTCCTCACCGCGGGCTTCGTGGTGCAGAACCTGTCCAGCCAGGGCGACAAGCTGCTGCACACCATCGAGCAGACCGGCAGCGTGGTGTTCATCGTGTTCTTCGCGACCGCGGGGGCGCACCTCGACATCCCGCTGCTGGAGAAGATGTGGCCGATCGCACTCTCGCTCTGCGCGGGGCGCTTCGCCGCCACCTGGGTGGCGCACCGGATCGGCTCGGCCTGGGCGCGCGACGATCCGTTCTTGACCCGCTGGGGTTGGGCTTCGCTGGTCTCCCAGGCGGGGCTCACGCTGGGGCTGAGCGCGGTGCTGGCGCGCACCTTCCCGGCCGTGGGCGAGGGACTGCGCTCCCTGGTGGTCGCCACCGTGGCGATCAACGAGGTGATCGGACCCATCTTCTTCAAGCTGGGGCTGGAGCGCGGCAACGAGGTCCAGCACGGTCCGCCGACGGCCTGAACGCTTGCCGCAGGGGGGGTAGGATGCTACCCCGCTCCCGCTTGCCGGTCATGCGCGCCATCGCGCGATCGCGGTGAGCGCACGTGGTGCATCGCCGGCCGCAAGGTGATGCTCGTGGCAATCGGACGAGGGTGTCGAGGGAGTCATGGCGGAGTCGAACGAGGCGATCACGCCACTGCCCGGCATGCGCGACCTGCTCCCGCCCGAGTCGCACGCGCGGCGCAAGGTCAGCGAGCAG
This sequence comes from Polyangiales bacterium, assembly GCA_040508235.1. Lineage (GTDB taxonomy): Bacteria > Myxococcota_A > Polyangia > Polyangiales > DASUME01 > DASUME01. The sequence goes on from JBEVNG010000272.1 coordinate 9,944, forward strand.
CTGCAGGGTGTGTTCGAGAGCTACGGCTACGACCTGATCACCACGCCGCTGTTCGAGCGCGTCGAGGTGTTCGAGCGCGGCCTGACGCTCGACCCGCGTGACCTGCTCCGCTTCGTCGAGCCCGACGGGGGCGAGGTCGCCGCGCTGCGCCCGGACATCACGCCGCAGATCGCGCGCGTTGTCTCCACGCGCCTGACCGACTACCCGCTGCCGTTCCGGCTGCGCTACGAGGGCACCGTGATCCGGCGCCGTCGCGGGCGCGCGCGCAGGCAGCGCCAGATCGCGCAGGTCGGCATCGAGCTGCTCGGGATCAGCGGCGCCGAGGCGGACGTCGAGGTGATCCGGCTGACGGCGGACGCACTGACGGCGGCCGGCCTGAAGGACTTCCGCATCGAGCTCTCGGACGTGGGGATCGCGCGTACGCTGCTGCCGAGCGAGCTGCTCGCGGTCGTCGCGGAGCCGCTCGCGCGCAAGGATCAGACCGAGCTGGGCAAGGTGCTGGAGGGCGTGCCGCACCGCGAGCGCATCGCGGCGCTGGCGCAGCTGCACGGTGGGCTCGAGGTGCTCGACGAGGCGGAGTCGCTGGTGCGCGATACCGCGGCCTCCCTGCACGTGGCCAACCTGCGCGACGTCGCGCAGCGCTTGGTCGCGCTCGGCTACGGCGATCGCATCGGCGTCGACCTCGGCGAGATCCGCGGCTCCGCCTACTACACGGGCGTCAGCTTCGGCGTGTTCGCGCGTGGTCCCGGCGAGGCCCTGGCGCTGGGTGGTCGCTACGATCAGCTGCTCGCGCAGTACGGCGCGCCGCTGCCCGCCACCGGCGCCGGCATCGACATCGAGAACCTGCTCGCCGCGCTCGATGCCGCCGGCCTGCACTGGCGCCGACGCGACACACCGCGCTTCGTGGTCGCCGGTCCCGATGCCGAAGACGTCGCCAGCCAGATCCGCGCGCGCGGCCTGATCGCGGCCACGCTCGGCGGCAGCGATGCCAAGCAAGCGCGCGACTATGCGCGCGCCTGGACGTACGACGCGGCGCTGATCACCGGCCCGAGCTTCTCGGCCGTGCGCACGCACGACGGCGCCACCAAGGCGCTTTCCAAACTCGATCTCGACGCGCTCGTCGCTTGGGCGCGTTCCACACCCTGATCAGATTCGAAGGAGTGAGTCATGGCGGTCGTAGTCGTAGTCGGTGCCCAGTGGGGCGACGAAGGCAAAGGGAAGATCGTCGATATCTACACCCAGCACGCCGACATGGTCGTGCGCTACGCCGGCGGCGCCAATGCCGGTCACACGCTCGTGGTCAACGGCAAGAAGACGATCTTGCGCTTGATCCCCTCGGGCGTGCTGCACCCGACGCCGCGCATCGTGCTCGCGCAGGGCACGGCGATCGACCCCGAGGTGTTGGTGGGTGAGATCGAGCTGCTGCGCGAGTCGTGCGGCCTCACCTCGCAGCGCCTGCTGATCTCGGATCGCGCGCACGTGGTGTTGCCGCACCACATGCAGCTGGACGCGTTGCGCGAACGCACGGCCAAGGCGATCGGCACCACCAAGCGTGGCATCGGTCCCGTGTACCAGGACAAGGTCGCCCGCCGCGGCGTGCGCGTGTGCGATCTGATCCAGCCCGAGCGCTTCAAGGATCGCGTGCAGGAGAACCTCGACGCGTGGCAGCCGTTCGCCCAGGCCTACGGCGAGAAGCTCCCCACCGTGGCCGAGATCGAGAAGGTGTACCGTCCGCTCGCGGACAAGCTGGCGCCCTACGTCGGGAACGCCGGCCTCGCGGTCTACGAGGCGATCCGAGCGGGCAAGAACGTCTTGTTCGAGGGTGCGCAGGCGACCCTGCTCGACGTCGACCACGGGACCTATCCGTACGTCACCAGCTCCAGCACCGTCGCGGGCGGCGCGACCATCGGTGCGGGCATCGGTCCGACCGCGATCGACCGCGTGGTCGGCATCACCAAGGCCTACGCCACGCGCGTCGGCGAAGGCCCCTTCCCCACGGAACTGTTCGGCCAGCAGGGCGACGACCTGCGCAAGGCGGGGCACGAGTTCGGCTCGGTCACCGGTCGCCCGCGTCGCTGCGGTTGGTTGGACCTGCCGGCGCTGCGCTACGCGGTGCGCGTGAATGGCCTCGACTCGCTCGCGATGACCAAGATCGACGTGCTGAGCGGGCTCAAGAACATCGCGCTCTGCGTCGCCTACGAGCTGGAAGGGGAGCGCCTCGAGGAGCTGCCGCCGGACGCGGAGGACCTCGCGCGCGTGAAGCCGATCTACGAGGTCTTCCCCGGTTGGGAGGGAGACCTGAGTGAAGTGCGCACGATCGAAGAGCTGCCCAAGAGCGTGCGTCAGTACCTCGACCGCGTGGAGCGCGGCGCCCAGTGCCCGCTCAAGTTGTTGAGCGTCGGCGCGGACCGCGAGCACACCATCACGCTCGGCAACCCGTTCGTCTGAACGTGCTCACCCTGGGACGGCGGCGGATCGATTCTCGGTAAGAGCTCGCTTCGTCGCCGCGCTCGTGCTGCGTAAGTTCTGCTCTGTCATCGTCGAGGGTCGGTGCACACTTGGCGTGGTGGGGATCGTGCCGGTCCCCACCGTTTCAGGGGGAAACGCGCCGATGAGCGCTCGGCCAGAGCGAGAATACCGCGCCGTGTTGCACGCCATGGAGGACGGCTTCTGCGTCATCCGGGTGGTCTACGACGCGAGCGGCAAGCCGTACGACTACGTGTTCCTGGAGACCACGCCCGCGTTCGAGCACCACACCGGCATGCGCGACGTGGTGGGCCGCGGCATGCGCTCGTTCGTGCCGGACCACGATCAGTTCTGGTACGACTTCTACGCGAGCGTGCTGGAGAGCGGACGCTCCGCGCACACGCAGTACTACGCCGCCGCGATGGGCCGCTGGTACGACGCGATGGCGACACGCATCGGGCCGCGCGAGGACGCGACGGTGGCGGTGGTGTTCAAGGACATCACGGCGCAGAAGCGCGCCACCGATCAGCGCGAGCAACAGCTGCTGCACGAGAGCGCCGCGCGCACGCAGGCGGAGGCGGCGAGCCGGCAGAAGGACGAGTTCCTGGCCACGCTCAGCCACGAGCTGCGCACGCCGCTGCACGCGATGCTGGGCTGGCTGCACATGCTGCGCGGCAGCAACCTGACCGAGGAGCGACGCGAGCGCGCGCTGACCACGGTCGAGCGCAACGCGCGCACGCAGGCGCAGCTGATCGAGGACCTGCTCGACGTCAGCCGCATCCTGTTCGGGAAGCTGCACATCGACATCTCGACCACCAACCTCACCAGCGCGGTCGAGGCGGCGCTGGAGACGGTGCGGCCGGCAGCGGAGAAGAAGCAGCTCGCGCTGGTGCTGGAGCTTTCGCCGAGCGCGTTCGTGCGCGGGGATCCGCAGCGGCTGACGCAGGTCGCCTGGAACCTGCTCAGCAACGCGGTGAAGTTCACGCCACCTCAAGGCACCGTGGAGGTGCGCGTGGAGACGCGGGGCGAGCTGGTCGAGCTGAGCGTGCGCGACAGTGGTCAGGGCATCAGCCCGGAATTCTTGCCGCACGTGTTCGAGCGCTTTCGCCAGCAGGAGGGCGGCTCGCTGCGCGCGCACGGCGGGCTCGGCCTGGGGCTCTCGATCGTGCAGCAGCTGGTCGAGCTGCACGGCGGTACGATCCAGGCGGACAGCCTGGGCGCGGGCCAGGGTGCGCGCTTCACGGTGCGCTTGCCGGCGTCACACGGCTCGATGCCGACCGCCGAGCCGGCGGCGCTGCGCGAGGACGCGGACTCGCTGCGCCCGCCCGCGCTGCAGGGCATCGAGGTGCTGGTGGTCGACGACCAGGCGGACGCGCGCGACGTGCTGCGCGAGCTGCTGGAGCAGTGCGGAGCCAAGGTGCGCACGGCGGCCAGCGCGGACGAGGCGCTGCGTGCCTTCGCGGCGCGCCCACCGCACCTGTTGATCTCGGACATCGGCATGCCGCAGCGTGGGGGGCACGCGCTGATCCGCCGCGTGCGTCAGCTGGAGCTGCACCAGGGTGGCGAGGTGCCCGCGATCGCCCTCACCGCCTACGCGCGTCGCGAGGATCGCGAGCAGGCGCTGCGCGCGGGCTTCACCACGCACGTAGCCAAGCCGGTCGCGCCCGCCGAGTTGCTGACCTTGATCGCCTCGCTAGTGAACCGTTAGGAGGGCTCCGGCGACCATCTGCGTGTCGCCGACGACCAGCTTCCAGGTCAGCGGCTCGCGCAGCACGACGGCGGCGAGCACGATGGTGAGCGCGAGGCTGAGCTTGTCGAGCGGCGCCACGCGCGAGGCGGGCGCGAGCGAGAGCGCCTTGAAGTAAGCGAGCCACGACACGCCGGTGGCCAGCCCGGACGCGATCAAGAACACCAGCGCGCGCGGCGTGAGCTGCGCGAACGCGCCTTGCTCGCGTGTAGCAAGTGCGATCGCCCATGCGAACACCAGCACCACGCTCGTGCGCACGGCCACCGCCAGGTTCGAGGGCACCCCTGCCACACCGAGCTTGGCGAGCACCGCCGTGGCAGCGGCCGCGAGCGCCGACGTCAGCGCATAGAACGTCCAGGACAAGGCAGCCCTCCTAATTCGCGATGTATGAAGACTAACCTGACACGACAGACGGCTCGGGCTGCGGCAAGATGAGCGCCCATGCCGATCGGCGTGACAGACCCCCTGCTGACACGCGACGTGACCGAGTCGCAGCGGCCCACGCTCGCGGTCGAGCGCGATGCCGTGCTCGCGGATCGCTATCGCGTGCAGCGTCGGCTCGGCAACGGCGCCAGCGGCGTGGTCTACGAGGCAGAGGACCAGGCACGCGCCAACGCGCGCGTCGCCGTGAAGGTCCTGATCTCGCAGCAGCCAAGCGCACTGATGCGGCTGAAGAACGAGTTCCGCGCGCTCGCACGCACCGTGCACCCCAACCTGGTCGGCTTGCACGGGCTCGGCGTCGATCGGCGCGGCTGGTTCGTGGTGATGGATCTGATCGAGCCGAGCCGCGACTTCGTGCAGTACGCGCGCGACGACGGCGCCGGCGCCTGTCGCCTGCACAATGCGCTGGCGCAGCTGCTGCGCGGTGTGTCGGCGCTGCACGCGGCCGGCAAGCTGCACCGCGACCTCAAGCCCAGCAACGTGCTGGTGAGCGAGCATGGGCGCGTGGTGATCGTCGACTTCGGCTTGCTCGGCGAGCTCGACGACAGCGAGGGCCAGTTCGTGGGCACACCCGCGTACGCCGCGCCCGAGCAGATGCGCGGCGAGCCGGTGGGCCCGAGCGCGGACATGTACGCGGTCGGCGTGATGCTGTTCGAGGCCCTGACCGGCAGGCTGCCCGTCGATGCGCCCAGCAGCGAGCTGCTGCTCGCGCGCAAGGCCGAGCACACCGTGATGCTGCCCGACGACTGCGACCCCACGCTGGTCACGCTGTGCCGTGCGTTGTTGTCGGCTGCGCCCGCGCTGCGCCCGAGCGCCGAGCAGGCGCTGCTCGCGCTGGGGCAGTCGCCGAGCGCGCACGATCAGCAGGGCAAGCCGCCGTTCGTCGCGCGCGCGGAGGAGCTGGAGCGCCTGCACGCGGCGCTCGCGCGCACGCAGGCGGAGGGCGCGCATTTGGCGCTGGTGCTCGGTGTGTCGGGCATCGGCAAGACCGCCCTGAGCGCGCAGTTCGCCGAGCGCGCGCGCGCGCAGACCGGAGCGCTGGTGTTGGTGGGTCGCTGCCACCCGCTGGAGCAGGTGCCGTACAAGGCGTTCGACACGCTGATCGACGCGCTGGCCGGCTACCTCGCGCGCTTGCCCACGGTGGAAGCGGCCGCGCTAATGCCGCGCAACGTGGCCCTGCTGGCGCGGCTGTTCCCCGCACTGGCGACGGTGCCGGTGGTGATGGGCATGCCGGACGAGTCGCGCCTGCACGATCCGGCGCTGCTGCGTGCGCGCGCGTTCGCCGCACTCAAGGAGCTGCTCGCGCGCATCACCGATCGCCGCCCGCTGCTGCTGGTGCTCGACGACCTGCACTGGAGCGACGCCGACAGCATGGAGCTGCTGCGCGAGCTGCTGAGCGGCCGCGACGCGCCGGCCTGCCTGTTCTTGTGTACGCTGCGCAGCGATCATCCGCGGCCGCGCCTGCTCGACGAGATCGGCTTCGGCATGCGCGAGACCACGCGCCACCAGCTGGAGCTCGGTCCGCTGTCGTCGGCCAGCACGCTGGAGCTGGCGCGCGCGCTGTTGGGGCGCGACGCCGAGCCGAGCCTGCTCGCGGAGAGCGCGGGCAGTCCGCTGTTGATCGAGCAGCTCGCGCGCGCGACCCGTGCGCACGGCGCCACGCTCGGCCTGGCCGAGACGGTGCGCGGCCTGCTGGACGAGGAGCCGGCGCGCGCGCTGCTGGAGCTCGCCTGCGTGGCGGGCCATCCGATCGCGGTCGAGGTGGCTGCGCGCGCCGTGCCGCTGGCGCCGACCGCCCTGCACCGTGTGCTCGGCAGCTGGCTGCTCACCACACGCGTGCAACATGGCGAGGACGCGATCGAGCCGCGCCACGATCGCCTGCGCGAGACCGTGCTGGAGACGCTGCCGCCCGAGCGCCTG
>JBEVNG010000316.1:0-5577 GCA_040508235.1 Polyangiales bacterium
GACGACGAAGAAGAGATCGTGCTGCGCACCACGGCCGCTCCCGGGCCGGAGCCGTCGCCGGTGCTCGACCGCGCGCAGATCCTGGAGCTGGCGCAGCTGGTGCCGCGCATCCCGGTCGCGCCGCACGTGATCGCGCAGGCGGTCGCGCTCACGCGCGCCACGCGCCCCGAGGAGTCGAGCGCGCCGGAGGAAGTGAAGCGCTACGTGCGCTTCGGAGCCGGTCCGCGCGCCTCGCAGGCGCTGGTGATGGGCGCCAAGGCGCGCGCCGCGCTCAGCGGCCGCGTGGCGGTCGAGATCGACGACGTGCGCGCGCTGGTCGGGCCGGTGTTCCGCCATCGCCTGGTGCCCAGCTTCCGCGCCGAGGCCGAGGGCGTGCGCCCCACCGACATCATCGCCGCGGTCGCTCGCTCCGTCCGGACATGACGCAGCAGGTGATCGACCCGTCGTTCGTCGAACGGCTGGAGCACCTGCGCTTCGCCGTCGATGGCGTGGTCGATGGCCTGCACACCGGCCTGCACAAGAGCCGTCGTCGCGGCGGAGGCCTGGTGTTCGCGGAGCACCGCGACTACCGGCCGGGTGACGACCCGCGCACGCTCGACTGGCGCGCGTTCGCACGCAGCGATCACCACCGCGTGAAGCGCTTCGAGCACGAGGCCCAGCTGCGCGCGATCCTGGCGCTCGATATCTCCGGCTCGATGGCCTACGGCAGCGGCACGCTGGTGCAGTCCAAGGTCGGCTTCGCGGCCACGCTGCTGGGTGCCTCGGCCGAGGTATTGCTGCGCCAGGGCGACGCCGCGGGCGTGGCGCTGTTCCATGCCTCGCTGGAGCGCTTGATCCCCGCGCGCGGCGGGCATGCCCACGCGCGAGCGTTGATGGAGGTGCTGGCGACGCCGCCGGTCTCGCAGTCGCGCACCGACCTCGCGCGCACCTTCGACGAGCTGGGCGAGCGCTCCGGTCGGCAAGGCGCGCTGGTGATCGCCAGCGACCTGCTCGACTACGACGAGGGCGCGCTGCGCGGGCTCAACCGCCTGACCGCGCGCGGCCATCGCGTGACGGTGCTGCACGTACTGCACGAGGACGAGCTGTCGCTGCCGTTCAGCGAGCCGCTGCGCTTCACCGGCACCGAGGGCGAGCCCGCGCTGGAGGCGGATCCGCGCCTGTTGCGGGAGGCCTACCTGCGCGAGCTGACCAGCTTCCGCATGCGCATCAAGAGCAGCTGCGCCGCCGCCGGTGCCCGCTACGTGCTGGCGTCGATGGAGCGCCCGATGCACGAGATCCTGCGCGAGGCGCTGGCGCCGGACGAGGGCATGCGATGGGGCTAGCGCTGCCGCTGGCCTTGCTGGGATTGCTCGGCGTGGGCATCCCGCTGTGGATCCATCGCGTCCGCAAGCGCACGCTGCGCGAGCTGGCGCTGCCGACCATCGCCTTGCTGGAGCGCGCGGTGGCCAAGCGGCGCCGCACGCTGACCTTCCGCGATCGCCCGCTGCTCTACGCGCGCATCGCGCTGGCCGTGTTGTTCGCGCTGGCGCTCGCTCGCCCGTACCTGTCGCGCGTCGCCAGCTACGCCACCGAGCGTCCAATCGCGCTGGCGGTGTTGATCGACGACTCGATGTCGATGCAGCGAAAGGGCACGCACGACTCGCTGTTCGAGGCCGCGCGCACGCGTGCGGAGCGCGTGCTGAACGAGCTGGCGCCCGAGTCGGAGGTCGCGATCGTGCTCGCCGGCAGCGAGCCGCGCACGCTGGTCGCGCGCACGAACGACGTGCCGCTCGGCCTGCGCGCGCTGTCGCAGCTGGAGGCGGTCGGCGCACGCGGCACCGCCCTCGCACAGGCACTGGCGCTCGGCCTGCGCGAGCTCGGCGGCAGCCGACTGTCGTCCAAGGAAGTGCTGGTGCTGACCGACTGCGCGGGCCACGCCGGGGCCGACACGCTGGAGAGCCAGGCGGCGCACCTGCGCGTCGAGTGCCTGGAGACCAAGGACGCGCGCGGCAACCCGTACGTCGCCGGCATGACGCTGAGCCAGGGCCGCGAGCTCGACGAGCCGTCCATGCTGACCGTGGTGCTCGGTGGGCCGGAGCGCGAGGACGTGGAGCTGTCGGTCACGCTCGACGGCAAGCCGATCGCGCAGCAGACGGCGACCATCGAGCACGGCAGTGGCTCGGCCGAGTTCGCGCTCGACGGGCGCGCGCTCCGCCGTGGCCGCGTGTTGGGCGCGCGCATCGAGAGCGACAACGCGCTCGCGCTCGATGATCAACGCGAGCTCTCGCTGGAGGACGTGGCCGCCTTGTCGGTGCTGCTGGTCGATGGCGATCCCGCGCCCAACCAGCTCGACGACGAGCTGCGCTACATCTCGGTCGCGCTGAACCTCGACGATGGCCAGCACGGCGCGCCGCGCGTGACGCGCATCGACGCCGACGGCCTGTCCGCGATCGACCTCAACGGCTTCGACGTGGTGGTGCTCGCGAACGTGCGCGCGCCGAGCGAGCTGGAGGCGGAGCGGCTGATCGATCACGTCGCGCGCGGAGGTGGCTTATTGCTGGCCGCCGGCGAGAACTTCGACGCGTTCGGCTACCGAGGGCGCCTGAGCGCGCTGTTGCCCGCCGTGCCACGCAGCAGCGCACCGGTGTCGCCCGCGCTCGGCGTCACGCCGGGCGAGCCGAGCGAGCTGCTGCCGAGCGGCGGCGCGGGCCTGGAGACGGCGCGCACCACCAAGCGCGTGCTGATGGAGGCGCCGCACGCCGACACGCGCACGCTGCTGACGCTGAGCGACGGCACGCCGCTGCTGGTCACCGGTCGCCACGGCCGCGGGCGCGTGGCGCTGCTGGCGACCACGCTCGACGACGACTGGAGTGATCTGCCGCTGACGCCCGGCTTCTTGCCGCTGGTGCACGGCCTGGTGCGCGGATTGGCGGCGGTCGATGCGCTGCCGCGTGGTCCGCATCCGGCCGGCACCGTGCTGAGCGCACGCGTGCCGCTCGGTGCACGCGCGCTGTACCTGATGACGCCCGACGGCCGCCGCATCGACCTGGCGCTCGACAAGCCCACGCTGCGCATCAGCGACACCGCGGTGCCCGGCGTGTACCGCACGCTGGCCGCGCTCGATCAGCGCTCGGAGCGCGAGCTGACGCAGCTCTCGTTCACCATCGTGCCGGACACGCGCGACAGCGACCTCACCCTGCGCCGCCCGATGCCGCAGCGCGAGCGCGTGGCCACCGCCGGCGCCGGCCGCCCACGTGGCGTGGAGAGCTGGTTCTGGTTCCTGTTCGGGATGCTCGTGCTGAGCGAGGGCTACGTCCGCCTCGCCCTCGCGCGGCGCAAGCAGGCGCTCGAGCCGGGCGCGCAGGGCGCCCTCAGCTGAGGCGCGCCTGTCAGTGCACGATCAGGCGGGTCACGTCGCGCAGGCGCGCGCCGAGGAAGCCGCCGACCTGGACCGCGACGTCCGGGTTCTGTGCGAACCAACGCAGCTCCTCGTCCACGCGCTGCACCAGCGGGGTGCGCTCCTCCAGCCACTGCTTGGCGAAGTCCCGCAGCTCGTAGTTGTTGGCGGCGTCGGCAAACTCTTGCGTCAGCCGGAACAGGTCGATGCCGTGGCGCATGCCGAGCAGCGTGCCTCGGTAGGAGCGCTCGCGGTCGATCAGCAGGTCCGCCAGCTTGTCGCGACCCTGCGAAAACAGCTCTCCCACGAGTATGCCGCCCTTGCTGATGATCAGCCCGGCGCGCTCGGCCAGGCCGGGCAGCTCGATCAGCACGCGCTCGGCGTGGGTGGAGACGGCACGCAGGGCGTGCGCCGGCGGCGCTCCTGCATCGTAGCGCTCGGCCTCGCGCTGGCCGTGTCGCACGGCCGAGGTCTCCGTCTGAAAGATCTCGCGCGTGAGGTTGTTGAGCAGCGTCCTCTGATTGGGAGTCAGGTCTTTGCGATGAGTCATAGCTTGTTCTCCAGAGCGGGTGCCGCACCAGAGAGCTAAGCAAGAACGCGGCCGACCTCAGGCGTGCGCCTGGACCACGCGCTCGATGCCGTTCAGGTCCTTGAACGCGCGCACGTCCCGCAGGCCGGTCTCGACGAACAGCGCACTGACGGCCTCGGCCTGGTGGATGCCGACCTCGACGAACAGCGCACCGGCCAGGAACGGCTTCACCTCGCGCGCGATGCGGCGGTAGAAGTCGAGGCCGTCGCTGCCCCCGTCCAGCGCGAGGCGCGGCTCGTGCTCGCGCACGTCCGCGTCGAGCCCCGCGAGGTCCCCGGCCGGGATGTACGGCGGGTTGATGGTGATGCAGGCGAAGGCCTCGGCCGGCACCACCGCGAACAGGTCGCCTTCGAGCGTGGCGAGCTCGACGCCGTGGCGAGCCGCGTTGCGCCGCGCCACCTCCAGGGCTCGCGGCGAGACATCGGTGGCGACCGCGCCGCGCTTGCTCTCGAGCGCCAGCGTGATCGCGATCGCGCCGCTGCCCGTGCACAGGTCGAGCACCCTGCCCTCCGGCGCGCCGGCCAGGTACGGCTTGGCCGCGTCGATCAGCGTCTCGGTGTCGGGCCGCGGGATCAGCACGTCGCGGTTGACCTCGAACGTGCGGCCGTAGAATTCGCGCTCACCCAGGATGTACGCGATCGGCTCGTGCGCGCGGCGGCGCTCCACCAGTGCGCGCACCTTGGCCAGCTCGGCGTCGACCAGCGGCCGGTCCGGGTCGAGGAACAGCGCGATGCGCTTCACGCCCAGCGCGTGCGCGACCAGCAGGTCCGCCTCCAGCCGCGCGCTCCAAATGCCGCGCTTCTCGAAGTCGGCCTGCATCCAGGCGACCATGCCGCGCACGGTCCAGGTGGTCTTCGCTCCGCTCACCGAGCTCACATCTTCATGCGCATCTTGGTCTGCGCGCGCGGCGCGAGCCCGGCGTCGGAGAGCGCCTGCATGGCCAGCTTCTGAAGCTCCGGGTTCACGTTCTTCTGCACGAACGGCGCGACCATGTTCGGGTCGACCGCGATCAGCGCGTCGAGCGCCTTCTTGGCGAGCCCGCGGTTCTTGGTCGCCATGAACGTGTAGACCTGCGCGCGCCAGAGCAGCGGACCGACCTCCGCCGCCCACTGCGGGTCGTCGGCCTTGAACTCGGTCATCAGCTTCTTGGCCTCGTCCGGGCTGCCCGTGCGCGCGAGGCACTCGGCGATGGTGGCGGCGTACTTGGCCTTGGCCTTGGCGTCCGGCTGGCGCTCCAGCTTGATCTCGTCGACCAGCGGGCGCGCGTCCTTGGGCCGGTTGAGGAACAGGTACATCATCGCGCGCTGCGAGCGCACCTCGTCGCGCACCAGCGTGGGCGCCTTCTCGATGTCGATCGCCTCCAGCGCCTCCAGCGACTTGTGCGGATCTTCCTGCGCCAGCAGCTGCGCGCGCGCGAGCGCCTTCATGGCGTCCTTGTCGGCGCCCTGGGCCAGCCGCTCGATGGCCTCCCGGCGCCCGCCCTCGCCCTGCGCCGCGCGCATGATGTCGAGGATGTCCTTCTGCTTGCTGGTCAGCCGCCAGACGTAGAAGGCCAGGCCGATCGCCGCGACGGTCAGGATGCCGACCACCACCAGGCCCCAGTACGAGATGA
>JBEVNG010000334.1:0-4633 GCA_040508235.1 Polyangiales bacterium
TCATGACCGCGCTCGCGCGCCGCCCCTCGCTCACCCGGCGCTATCTGGCGATCGAGGTCCCGCGCGCGCTCGCCACCGTCGGCGCCCTGCTGCCGCCGTCCCTGCAGGCGCTGCTCGCCGACGCCGTCGTCAGCGACTCCAGCCGCACTTCGCTCTTGATGGCGCGCGAGCGCACGGCCCTCGCGGATCCGCCCTCGAGCTACGGCACCATTCGCGCGCGCTCGCTGCTCCTCGCGCCCATCGACGCACCGACGCGCGCCACCGCGGCCACCGTCAGGGCGCCCACGCTGGTCGAGCTCGCTGAAGAGGCGACCACGGAGGCGCCGTCGCAAGACAGCTTCGTGGGCGCGCTCGGCGGCGGCGGCGCGATCGGCAAGTGGCTGTCCAAGATGCTCTCTGCGGTGCGGCAGATCAGCGGCGGTGGCTCGCCCGGTGCCGACGCACCCACGCACTGGGCCCGCAGCGCTCGCCGCGGAAGCCGTGCCGCCATGTTCTCGTCCACCGCGACGGGTAGCTTCGAGGATCAGCGTCGCGAGAGGGAGTCCGGCACCAAGTACCCCGAGTGGGATCTCGAGACACAACGCTACCGTGTCGACTGGTGCACCGTCAGCGAGGTCGAGGTCGAGACGCGGCCCGACGCCGCGCGCTTCGAGATCTCGGAGCGAACCGGCCTACGTCGTGCGCTCGCGCGGCTCGGCCACGGCGTCGATCATGACCACCACCAGGCGCAGGGGGACGAGCTCGACATCGACGCGGTGATCGAGTCGCGCATCGAGCTGCTCGCGGGCTCCGCGCCGGACGAGGACGTGTTCATCGACAGCGTGCGGCGACGCCGCGACCTCTCCGTGCTGATCCTGCTCGATGTTTCGGGCTCCGCGGGCGAACCCGGCGAAGGCGGCAAGACGGTGCACGAGCAACAGCGCTCGGCCGCGGCGGCGCTGACGCTCGCACTGCACGAGCTGGGCGACCGCGTCGCGCTCTACGCCTATCACTCGCAGGGTCGTGACGCGGTGCGGCTGATGCCCGTGAAGCGCTTCGCGGACGACACGGGTCCGCGCTTCCTGCAGCGGCTCGGCGGCCTGGAGCCGGGCGCGTACTCTCGCCTGGGCGCCGCCATCCGCCATGGCACCGCGCTGCTGCAGGACTTTGGCGGCACCCCACGGCAGCTGCTGGTCGTGCTCTCGGACGGCCTCGCTTACGACCATGGCTACGAGCCTGCCTACGGCGCCGCCGACTCCCAGCGCGCGCTGGGCGAGGCGCGCAGCCAGGGTGTCGCATGCCTGTGCCTGAGCATCGGCGCCAGCACCGACGCGGAGAGCTTGCGCAAGGTGTTCGGGAAGCTCGCCCACGCGGCCCTGCCCACACCCGACCAGCTCAGCCAGGTGATCGGACCCCTGTTCCGGTCCGCCATCAAGTCTGCAGACGTTCGGCGACGCATAGCTTGAAGAGGAACTCATGAAGGCAGACTCCAAGTTCAGAGCGCCCGCGCCGCACTACGTGCCGGTGGGCAACGAAGAGCGTGTGTTCAAGGCGGCCTACAGACAGGGTCTGCCCGTGCTGATCAAGGGCCCCACGGGTTGCGGCAAGACGCGCTTCGTGGAGGCGATGGCGCACCAGCTGGGACGCCCGCTGATCACCGTCGCATGCCACGACGACCTGACCACCGCGGATCTGGTGGGCAGGTTCCTGCTGCGCGGCGGCGAGACGGAGTGGGTGGACGGACCGCTGACGCGCGCCGTGCGCGAGGGCGCGATCTGCTACCTCGATGAGGTCGTCGAGGCGCGCCAGGACACCACCGTGGTGCTGCACCCGCTCGCGGATCATCGGCGTCAGCTGCCGATCGAGCGCCTCGGCATCACGTTGACCGCGCCACCCGAGTTCTGCCTCGTAGTGTCCTACAACCCCGGCTACCAGAGCATCCTCAAGGACCTCAAGGACTCCACGCGCCAGCGCATGGCGGCGATCGAGTTCAACTTCCCTACGCCCGAGCTCGAGGTGAAGATCATCGCGCACGAGGCGGGCGTGCCGGCCGGCAAGGCCGCCGAGCTGGTGCGTCTCGCGCAAGCGATCAGGCGTCTGGAGACGGCCGGTCTGCGCGAGGTGGCGTCGACGCGCGTGCTGATCGCGGCCGCGCGCTTGATCGCCGACGGCCTGACGATGCGCGAGGCCGCGCGCGCCGCGGTGGTCGGTCCGCTGACGGACGACGCGACCGTCACGCGCGGACTGCTGGAGATGGTCGACGTCTACCTGCCCGAAGAGAAGACCCCATGAGCACCCAACACTCCGACTTCCCCGCCACGGCGTCGATGGAGAAGTCCTCCAGCGCGTTCTGGATGTGGATGGCCGTCCTGCTCGCGCTGATCGGCGTGATCGCCTACTTCGCGAGCTACGGCGCGGACTCTCCGCGCATCGCCAACCCCGACGTCACCGGCGTGCCGCGACCGGTGGAGTTCTTGTTCGGCTGGAGCGACACGGTCTGGTTGAAGATCCACGAGTGGGGCACCGTGCTCGGCATGATCTGGCTGTTCTTCGGCTGCCTGCGCGTGTGGCGCCGCCAGCCGGGACACCCGTTCGTCCTGATGGCCATCGCGTCGACGGCGATCGTTTGGCAGGACCCGATCATGAACTGGGCACCCTACGCGGTGTACAACCCGCAGCTCTACCACTGGCCCATCGACTGGCCGCTGATCAAGCTCTCGCCCAGCGTCGAGCCCTTCATCGTGATCGGCTACGCGATCTTCTACTTCGGGCCCTTCTTCCCGGCGATGTCGATCCTGCGCAAGCTGCAGGCGCGCGCGAGCATGGACGCGTTCGTGTGGCGTCACCCGCTGTGGAGCCTCGCCGGCATCGTGCTGGTGGTCGGCTTCCTGTTCGATGCGGCGCTGGAGATCTTCCTGGTCCACACCGGCCTGTACGTCTACTCGCAGGTGATCCCGTGGGGCTCGTTCAACGCGGGCACCACCTTTCAGTTCCCGCTGATCTTCGAGTCGGTGTTCGTCTGCTTCGTCATGATCCCGGCGGCGGTGCTCTGCTACCGCGACGACAGCGGGCGCACGCAAGCGGAGCGCCTGGTGCAGCGCCTGCGCTGGCTGCCCAACCACCCGCACCTGGCGACCTTCCTGATGATGTTCGCGTTCCTCAACGTCGCCTACTTCGTCTACGGCGGCTCGTTCGCGCTGATCCGCATCTCGGGCCTCGCCACGGGTGTGGCGTGTCCCAATCCTTTCCCCGAGGCCAAGCTCTACGACCCGCAGGGCTACTTCGAGAGCGAGGGCGAGCCGGGGCCTTACCACGAGGGCTTCTGGAACACCTGGGCCACCGGCCACGACGGTCGACCCGCCACCAACCCGGTCAAGCCTGACGGTTACTGCAAGAGGGTCAACTGATGCGTACGGTCGTGATCACAGGTGCGTCGCGCGGCCTCGGCCTCGCCTCCGCTGCGTATCTCTACAAGCAAGGTTGGCGCGTCGTCGCGGCGATGCGCTCGGTGGACGCAGGGCTGGAGAAGCTGCGCGCCGAAGCCGGTGCGGCGCTCCACGATCCCCGTCTGCTCGGCGTGAAGCTCGACCTCGCCAGCGCGGAGTCGATCGCGGAGTGCGCACGAGCGATCCTAGACCAGGTCGGCTCGCCCGACGTGCTGGTGCACAACGCGGGCGTGGCGGCGGCAGGTGCGTTCGAGGACATGCCATACGAAGCGTGGGGCCCGATCTTCGCCACCAACGTGTTCGGCCCCATCGAGCTCACGCGCGCGCTTCTGCCTGCCATGCGGCGCGCGGGCCGAGGCCGGATCGTGATCGTCTCCAGCCAGGGTGCGGTACGCGGCATGCCCGCAATCAGCGCCTATTCCGCATCCAAGGGCGCCATCGAGCGCTGGGGCGAGTCGCTCGCGGGCGAGATCGCGCCGTTTGGTCTCGGCGTGTCCGTGATCGTCACGGGTACCTTCAAGACCGACATCCTGGTGCAGACCGCGGACTACCGGAACTACACCGGACCTTACGCCAAGCACTACGTCGGCATCGACAAGACGGGCGACATCGTGGTCGGCGCAGCCAACCCGCCGGAGCGCTTCGCGCGCGTGCTCGCCAAGACGCTCACGTTACAGACTCCGTTCTCGCGCCACGCCGCCGGCATCGACGCCTTCATGCTGCTGCTGATGAGCCGGCTGATGCCCGGCTGGCTGCTGCACAAGGTGGTCTGCTTCGCCATGCGCCTGCCCAGCCCCGGCAAGCTGCGCGCGATCCCGAGTACGGCCGAGTCGAATCGCTGAAGGAGATGTCATGACCATGGAGAATCGAGTCGACACGGCATCGCCGGTGAGTGAAACGTCGCCCAGGCCGCTGCCGGTGGCGCCCGGTCTGCCGCTGGTCGGCGCGGCGCGCGAGATGCTCAGCGACGCACCCGGCTTCGTGCTGCGCACCGCACGCGAGCTCGGTCCGATCTTTCGCATCCCACTCGGCCCGCGCACGCTGACGCTGATCGCCCACCCGGCGGACCTCAAGCAGCTGATGCAGGAGGAGAACAAGGACTACCCGCGCGGCAAGATCTTCGACGTGATGCGGCCCATGCTCGGCGCCAGCTTGCCCACCGCCGACGGCGAGGTGTGGCGTCGCAAGCGCCGCACCATGCAGCCGGG
>JBEVNG010000374.1:0-46173 GCA_040508235.1 Polyangiales bacterium
ACCGACGACGACGGAGAGAAGCTCACCTACAGCTGCGCGGGCTGCCACGCCTCCAAGCTGTTCGGGCGCAGCGTGCTCGGCCTGCAGAACCGCGCCTCGCGCGCGAACGTGGGCATCGACAAGGCGCGCATGACGCTCAAGGACATCCCGATCGAGGCGCTGCGCGTGCTCTATCCGATGACCGACGGCGAGGCGCGCATCCTGGCGCGGCTGCAGGAGTCGCTCAGCTACGTGAACATCAAGCACCCGCTGATCCGCGGCATGGACACCTCGCTCACGCAGGTGGCGCTGTCGCTCGCCAAGCGCGTGAAGGACGAGTACGCGACGCGTGATCCCAAGAACCGCGCGCCGCGGCCCGATCGCCTCGACACCTATCCGGCCGACAGCAAGCCCGGCAACTGGTGGGTGCTCAAGTACAAGAACCGCTGGCTGCTCGACGGCTCGGTGGTCTCGGGCAACCCGGTGTACACGAACCTGCTCTGGAACGAGATTGGTCGCGGCACCGACCTGGTCGCGCTCGAGGCCTGGGTCGACGCCAACCGCAAGACGGTCGACGAGCTGACGGCGGCGGTGTTCGCGGCGGAGCCGGTGCGCTTCACCGAGTTCTTCGCGCCCGAGTCGATGGACCTCGAGGCGGCCAAGCGCGGCAAGACGCTGTTCGACGGCACCTGCGCCAGCTGCCACGGCACGTACCAGAAGGGCTGGGAGCTGCCGCATGCGGCGTCGCTCCCGCTCGCGGATCGGCTGGCCACGGTCGAGGTGCGCTACCACGAGGACACGCCCGTGTTCGACGTGGGCACGGACGGGCTGCGCAACCAGGGCATGGAGTCGCTGCTCCAGCTCAACGACCTGCGCTTCTCCAAGAAGATCGACACCGTGATCAAGGTGCAGAAGGGCTACGTGCCGCCCCCGCTGGTCGGCATCTGGGCGCGCTTCCCCTACTTCCACAACAACTCGGCGCCGTCGCTGTGCGCCGTGCTGACGCGCGCCAGTGAGCGCCCGGCGAAGTACTACGGCGGCGAGCAAGAGGACGCCGCGCGCGACTTCGACCGCGCCTGCAACGGCTACCCGAGCGCCGACAAGGTGCCCGAAGCCTGGCTCAAGGATCCCGAGTCGCTCTTCGACACCACCCGCTTCGGCATGGGCAACCAGGGCCACGACGAGGGCGTGTTCCTGAAGGACGGCGTGGAGATGTTCACGCCCGAGCAGAAGCGCGACATCATCGCCTTCCTGCAGACGCTGTGAGGGCGGTATAGCTTGTCAGGTCTCTGCGCGGCAGCTGAAGGAGCAGGCCGCAAAGCGCTCGGCTTCACGCCGCGGTAAAGAGACCGCGGCCTGACCTGTGCCCGCCTCGATTCGTTCAGAGCACGAGGCGCGCTGGCGCGAGATCGAGCCGCTCGACGCGCGCGCCGACCTGCGGCCGATAAGAGGCCGGCGAGGCGAAGGCGCACCTGTCTTGCGAGTGGCTCGTGCTGATCGCGTTCGCCATCGCCGCGCCTCGGCTTGTGCAGCTCGCACGGCGGATCATCCGGCGCAGTCGGGCGGTCGACCCGTGGATCACTCGCCGAACGTCCTGCAGGTGCTCGCGCTGACTCGCTTAGTCGCAGATGTTGCGGAACGTGGCGGCGACTGAGCAGGGTTCAGCGGAGCGGCGGTCCCTCTGCGCCTAGCTGCGAGCGTGCTTGGCAGCGGGGGCCCTCGCAGAGCGCATCCAACTGCTCCTGGAGACGAGCGGCCTCGCGAGACTGGCCCGATGCGCGCGCTGCGGCGAGGGCGGCGAGCAGCACGTTGAGGCGCGCCGGGGCACTGACGAGCGTACGCTTCAGTTCCTTGAGCGCCGCGCGTGGCTCTCCCTGGAGCATGAGCAGCTCGCCTAGCATCTCACGCGCGCGGAGCACCGGGCCGGGAGTCACGGGGCCGTCGTCGGTCCCGTCCTCCAGGTCGGCGGCGCGCGCGAGCAGGCGGCGCGCCTCCGCATGCGAGGACTCCGCCTGCGCAATCCAGGCGGCCACGGCGAGGCGCTGCACATCCACCAGCTCGCTCGCGGTGGCGCCCTCTTCGCTGTGCCGAGCCAGGCTGTCGCGAGCTTGCTCCAGTAGCGCCAGGTCGGCATGTGCCGCGGCCAGCTCGTGCCGTCGCGCGTGTGCATAGCCACGTGAAAAGTAGGTCACCGCCATCGCGCGCGGGAAGTCGCTCTCGCGCGCCTGCAGGCGCGCAGCAGCGGCGAGGTCGACGCGCTCCAGCGCGTAGCGTGCGGGCACGGCGTTGAGCGCGTACTCGCCCTTGCGACTGCGCGCGGGCTCGATGGCATCGATCGCGCGCAGCTCAGCCAACACCTGCGCGGCCTCGTCATCACGTCCGAGCTGCAGGTATGCGTAGGCCAGGTAATCCATGGCGTGCAGTTGCTCTTCCCAGGCCCCGCGCATGCCGGTGCGCTCGGCGTAGGCGCGCGCCGAAGTCTCCGACGCGATGTTGGAATCGATCGACTCGCGCCACAGGCCGCGCTGCGTGAAGGTGTGGGAGGGCATGTGCAACGCGTGGGGCGAGTCGGGAGCGATACGCGCGTAGGCCCTCGCCGCGGCGAGCGCGCGCTCGGCGAGCGCGGGGTAGTCGTAGGCGTGGATTACGTAGTGCGCGGCACCCGGGTGGTCGGGCTGACGTGCGAACACCTGCCCGGCGATCACTCCCGCGCGCTGCTGGGCGCGCAGCGCCTTGTCGGCTGGGTCCGCGTTGGCCATCAGCACCAGGCTGTACAGCGTGGCTGCCTCCCGATCGGACGGATCGGAACGGAAGAGCGCGGCCATCGCACGCTCGTACGCATCCACCCTGGCGGCATGCGCACGCCCCGGCTCGCCGTCGAAAAACGCGCCGATCGCCTCGATGTAACCGACCTCATGGCGCGTCTTTCCACCGAGCTCGCGCGCACGCGATACCGCGAGCGCCCCACGCTGGAGTTCGGCGGCACGCGGCGGCGTCCACAGCGGGTGGTACAGCGACATCGCGATGCCCCAGTGTGCCATCGCGCAGCCCGGGTCCAGCCGCGACACTTCCACGAAGCTTCGCGCCGCTTCGTCGTACCAAAATGAGTGCAGCATCGCGACCGCGCGCACGAAGAGCGCCTGCGCAGGTGGCTCGCAGCGAATCGGGAACTGCACGCTGCCCAGCCCCGCCAGGCCGTCGTACTCCGCGCCCGTGCCGTGGTCCGTGCGCAACGCTTCGCAGTGCGCGTCAGCGCGTACGGGTGCGCTCGCGAGCGGCAACGACAGCAGCACCCATAGCCACCCCACCCGCTCGATCATCGTGTGCTCCATTCGCCCTCGTGCTTCGCTCACGCCGCTCATAGACACCCCAAGAACGCCTGCA
This sequence comes from Polyangiales bacterium, assembly GCA_040508235.1. Classification (GTDB taxonomy): domain Bacteria; phylum Myxococcota_A; class Polyangia; order Polyangiales; family DASUME01; genus DASUME01. Next base: position 3,364 of record JBEVNG010000374.1, read on the forward strand.
GCGCGCGCTGCGCCGCGACGTCGAGCCCGAGGTACGCGTCTCGTGCGGCCGCGGCCTGGCCTCCGTGCTCGGCGATCGCCTCGTGCACCGTGGCGACGCGGCCGTCGTGCAGGAAGTGCGCGCGCGTGGACAGCTCCCACAGCGGCGGCGTACGCCACTCGTCGCCCGCCGCGCCACCTTGCTCGACGCCGTCTCGCAGGCCAGGGCCCATCGAATGCAGCAGCAGGTCCGAGTAGAGCGGCACGCGGCTGTTCCGGCCAGGCAAGCTCGGTGTGTGGCAGTCGGCGCAGCCAAGCGCCGCGAACCGCGTCGCGCCGGGTGACGCGAGGCATGCCTCAGAGGGGGCCGGAGGGTCGAGCGTGTTGAGGAAGCTGACCAGCGCCGTCAGCGGCAGTGCATCGATCTCGGTGTCGGCTCCGTTCGCGCCGCAGCCGCTGACGAGGTCCTCCCGGAAGATCGGATTCGTGATGCCGAGCTCGTTTCGATAGGCCTCGCCCATGAAGTCAACCAGCGTGGCCATGTGCGCCTTCCAGCCGAACTTGCCGAGCCGCCCATCGGGGAGGTACGCCGCTCGACCGCGTACGGCCGCAGGCTGCGCGTCGCGGTTGACCAGGATGTCGTACTCCCTGATGGCGTCGATCAGCCCACTGCCTCGCAGGCTCATGGAGCTGCGAGGCGAGAACACGTTGGCGCGCGCCGGAAGCCCGGGTCGGAGCCGGCAGCGCTCGCCGAGCTCCGCGACGCTGTGCGTGCGCTCGACGGGGCCTCCGTGCATCGCGAGCGGGTCGAAGCCGCCGCGTGGGCCGCGTCGGCCGAACAGGGTCACGAAGGTATTCGCCTCGATGCCCATCCCGCCGGGAGTCGGGGACAGGTGGCAGTCGATGCACGCACGCTCGTTGAAGAGCGGCCCGAGGCCGTGCGTCACGTCGAGCTGCTTCGAGAACAAGAACGAGCCCAGCTCGTGCATCGAGCTGGCACCTGCCTTTCGTGCATCGCGTAGCAGCGACGCCGTGGCCGCATGAGCCGCGAACGCCGGCGTGCTCAGCAGGATGCCGCCGTCCCGGGTGTTCGCCGTCACGTATAGCGTCTGACTGTTCGCGGACACGGCGATGCCACTCACGCGCATGCCCGGCGCCACGGACGCGAGGGTCGTCTTCGCGACCATGCGTCCCTCGATAGTCATGCGAACGATCGAGTTATCGCCTCGGTTGAGCACGTAGAAGTCGGAGCCGCCACCGAGCATCGAGTTGCTGGCGAAGTTCGGGTGCGCGACCTCGCGGACCGCGGGTGCGAGATCGATCGGGAGGTCCAGCGCGGGGTGTGCGAGCACGTGCTTGCCGGTGACGGTGAACAGCGCGCCGTCGTCACCGATGTCGAGCACCACGATGCGGTTGGCGCGAGCGTCCGGCACGATCACGTTCATCGTAGGCGCCCAGTTCATCATGATCCCGAGCCGCGCGATCTCCCGCGCGCTCGTGGACTCCGCGCTCGCGATCGAGGGGACCCCGACCGGGCTCACCGTCGCGGCGGGCGACAGCGGGTCGACCCCCTTGGTGACGTGGACCTGCACCAGGCTGCCGTCCGACAGCACGGCGGCGAACACGGGCCGATTGGTCTCCTCCGGAGACTTGGTGATCAGCGTGGTACCGAGCGCTGGCGCGCCGAGGCCTTGGTGGACGGTGGGATCTCGGTTCGTCACCGAGCCCGCGAACACCGCGGTCGGACGCCCGTTCGGGTTGGTGACCGTGACGCTGCCTTCGCGACCGAGCTCCGCCGTGCCGTTGGCGAACCACGGCCGCCCACTCCCGTTATTCAGCGAGATGCTGGTCGGGAAGCTGACCGATGTCTGCTCCGACGTGGCGGGGGTGTTGACCGGGCCCTGGAAAGCCGGGCTCTGCGCGGCGAACAGCTGCACGCGTCCGCCGGCCGTGCTGGCCTGACCGTCCGCGCGCGCGAAATCGGGTGGTACCACGAGCGCAGGGCCCGCGACGTCGAGTGACAAGATCGCGCCCTCGCGAACTTGCGGGCGCGCGCGCGGCGCACCGAAGTTGCTGCTCGACGCGACCAGCACACGCTGGGGGTCGAACACCGCACCGGGCTGACAGTACGCTGCCCACGCCGGGTCGTCGTGCAGCGCGCCCCCCGGCAGGAAGCGACCCACTTCGCTTACCGCGCCGACGCCGCGCAGGCCCGTGGCCAGCAACCTCGGCGTCACCACGCGCGACCTGAGGTTCCGCTCGACCCGTGCATCCTGCGCACGTGCTCGCGCACCAGGTTGCAACCAAACGAGCGCGTACAGCAGAGCAACCGCTCCGACGTGACTGCTACGAACCATCGCTTCCTCCCACGCAGATCACACCCTCAGATCTGAAACCACACATCCGGTCGCCGCGGCCCTGAACATGCCGCGCGCGGGCTGCGCGCCCGGATCTCACCCGCTCCGACACGGACAAAGGCCGGCACGTCCTCGAGCACCAGCGCACCTGCGCCGACGATCGCGCCGCGTCCCACCTGCGTCGTGCCCCCGAGCACGGTCGCGTTCGCGCACAGCGTGACGTGGTCGCCGATCGTCGGATGGCGGCGCGCGGCATCGTGCGGTGCCGCGGGAAGGGAGCGCGCGCCCAGCGTGACCCCTTGATAGATCGTCACCTCGTCGCCCACCACGCTGGTCTCACCGATCACGACCCCGGTGCCGTGGTCGATGAAGACGCCGCGCCCAATGCGCGCTCCCGGGTGGATGTCCACGCCGGTCTGCGCGTGCGCCCACTCGCTCATCATGCGCGGCAGCAGGGGTACGCCCAGCGCGTAGAGGCGATGGGCGACGCGGTGGATTGACAACGCGAGCAGGCCCGGGAAGCAAAGGATGATCTCCGCCGCGCCGCGAGCCGATGGGTCGCGCGACTTGGCGGCGTGCAGATCGTCGAGCAACTGCGAGCGAAGCAAGGGCAGGCTGGAGATGAGCTCGGTCGCCAGCTCCGCGGCACGCGCGTGATCTGGCGACGAGAGCGCTCGCCAGATCTGTGCGGACAGCCCCGCGTGCAGTCTGGTCAGCTGCACCTCGACCTGCGCACGGCCCGGCGCCGCGGACGTGGGCCGGAAATAGCCGGGATAGAACAGCACGAGCAAGTCGCGCAGCAAGCGCCGTACACTCGCGCGCGAGGGTGCGGCGTGGCGCGCGTAGCGCTGCGCCTCGTGCGGCTCGGCGTACGCGGAAGCGAGCGCATGGGCGACGCTCTCCATAGCGCGCGACGTGGCATCGCGGACCGACGCCGTCGGCATGCGGTCGGTGGCCTCGGGGCACACGGTGGTCACACGCAGCTCGCGACCTCGCCGAAGCCGAGCGCATCGCCCGACCCAGCGTGAGTGACCATTCCCGCATCGGGCAAGATCGCGACGATCGTGCTGCCTTTCGCCCCCGGGTCGCTGGCGATGCGCGTGGCTACGGCGATCGCGGCGCCGCCGGACAGACCGGTGACGATGCCCTCCTGCGCGGCCAGCTCACGCATCGTGCGCAGCGCCTCTTCGTCCGTGACCCGCTCCGCGCGGTCCAACAAGTTGAGGTCGAGCGTGCGAGGGATGAACCCACACCCGAGCCCCGCGATCCGATGCGCACCCGGCGTGAGCGCCAACCCGGCGAGCGTCTGCCCGATCACGGGGCTCGCGTCGGGCTCGACCGCAACCACCTGCAGCCCGGCGCTCTTGCCGCGGAGGAAGCGCGCCACGCCAGTCACGGTGCCGCCCGTGCCCACGCCACTTACGAAGTAGTCGAGCTGACCGCCCGTCGCCTCCCAGATCTCCGGGCCAGTGGTGGCCTCGTGCACACGCGGATTGGCGGGGTTGTCGAACTGCCTGGTGTAGTAGGCGCGCTCGTCTTGGCCGGCGATCACCTCGGCTTCTTCGATCGCGCCGCGCATGCCGAGGTGGAGCGGCGTGTTGATGATGCGCGCACCGAGCGAGGCGAGCAGCACGCGACGGTCGAAGTCCATCAGCTGGGGGATGCACAGGGCGCAGCCATAACCGCGTGCCGCGGCGACCGTCGCGAGCGCAACCCCCATGTTGCCGCAAGTCGCCTCGAGCACGTACATACCGGGCCGGATCACGCCGCGTTGCTCGGCATCGGAGACCAAGCCGGCGGCGAGCCGACACTTCACGGAGCGTGCGGGGTTGGCGCCTTCCAACTTCACCAAGATGCGCGCGCCCGTCCAGCGCGAGCGCTGCCGCAAACAGACGAGCGGAGTGTTTCCTACGGCCAAGCTGATGTCTTCCGCTATTCGCGTCATCGGAGTCCTCCCCATTGTTGGTCGCGCGCGCACGTCTCCACCCGCGCGCCGCACTCGCGTCGCAACCCATTCACCCAGCTCGAATCGTACGGCTCCAAGATCGGCGCCGCAGGTCACGGCACCTCGTGCGCGGCTCAGCTACGCGAGGCGCTAGCGAACCAGCGCGCGCACTCCGGGCCGAGTTCGCGCTCCGCGCGGGCCTCGTAGCGCTCGACGTCGACCCGACTCAACACCTCGCGCCAGCGTCCGTTGACACCCTTGTTGACGAACGTGCGCGAGCCGTCGTCCCAGAATGCGCCCTCCATCGGCAGGCTCTTGGTCGCGTTCGCCTTCATGTACTCGAAGGAACAGTGGTGCACGATCTCCTGCCAACGCTGCTGGTCGACCGGCACATCGAGGAAGCGCGCGACCTTACGGATCTGCCCTGACAGGTCGCGCTTGAGCTCTTCGTAGTGGAGCATCAGCACGTTGGGCAGCTGCCGCGCGGACCACCACGAGCGTGCGTGCGCCCAGAACGGCCAGAACGGATAGCCATCGCGCTCGAGCCACTCGATAAAGTACTCGCGCACCGAGGCCGTAGGCTTCTCGAGCGCGTGACCGACGCGGCCGGGCGTGTCGTTCATCGTCTCGTACCAGAGCGCATTCGCGTTGGCGTGGTGGTTGTGCATGCTCCACACCACGTCGCGCCCGTCGCGCGCGACGTGGATGTACTTGGCCTTGGGCACGAACACCAACCCGTCGACCGGCAGGTGCGTCTTGAGGAAGCGCCGATGCGTCTGCGCCTCGACGTGCCGCAGCTTCACCTCGGGCGGGGGAACACGCAGCTCGAGGCACGGTGACATGCGCGCCACCTCCAGCCCCTCGGCACCGTTGAACAGCAGTTGGGAGACGATCTGCTGCATCCAGGTGGTCCCCGACTTCGCGTAGGTCGCGATGACGATGTCATCGTCGCGGTACCTGAAGTCGTTCCAGATGCGAGAGTCCGCATGATGGTTCTGGACTTCACGACGCTTGCGCGGCCAGTCGATGGTGGCGTTCTGCATTGTTGGTCTCCTTGGAAGTGCTGGCGCCGCTGCGCGGCTAATGCATCGATACGGGCGCGCTCGCGTGACCGGACGGCTCTGGCCAGCGACGATCGACACCGAGGTGCTCCATGAACATCACGATTCGCTGCGCGACCGGGACTGCCTGCTCCTCGACCGCGAAGTGCCCTGCGTCGAGGAGGTGCAGTTCGGCCTCGGGCACGTCGCGCAGGTAAGCCTGGGCCCCCGCGGCGATGAACGCAGGGTCCTCTCGTCCCCACACGATCAACGTGGGCGGGCGCCGCTCGCGCAGGAACGCTTGCCACCGTGGGTAGGCATCGATGTTGTTCTGGTAGTCCTGGAACAGCGCCACCTGAATGCGTCGGTCCTCATTCGAGGGCAGGCGCGCAATGTCGTGTGTCCAGCTGTCCGGGCACATGCGCGTGGCCTTCTCTCCCGGCACGTCGCGCAGGTACTGCTTCTCGCGGATCGCGACGTCGCTCACGAAGCTGGAGAGCGTTTGCAGGTTCTCGGCCGAGCGATCGTCGCGTGCGCGCTTGAAGAACTCCTGTCGCGGTGGTGTCAGGCCGTCGAGGTACGCATTGGCGTTCTGGATGACCAAGCCGCGCAGGCGCTCGGGGTGCGCCATCGCCACGCGAAAACCGACCGGCCCCCCGAAGTCTTGCATGTAGAGCACGTACGACTTCAGGCCCAGCGCATCGACGAAGCCCGTGATGTGCTCGGCGAGCAGGTCGAACGTGTACCGCACCTCGTCCGGACTCGGGCGTTCGCTGAAGCCCGAGCCGAGGTAGTCTGGCGCAAGCACGTGGTAGCGCCCAGACAAGAGCGGAATCAGCTCGCGATAGGTATGCGACGACGACGGATATCCGTGCAGCAACAGCAGGGTGGGCCGCGTGGGATCTCCCGCCTCGCGATAGAAGATGCGCCGCCCCGTCACCTCGACGGTTCGGTAGTACGTCTTCGCCGGCCAGGTCGGAGCGGGGATCCCGTCGGCGTCGCCATTCGCATGCCGCTCGGCTGCGAGTGCGTGCGCGTCGACCGCTTGCCGGACCTGGTGCGCGCACCCCGCGAGCGCGAGGATCGTGCCTAGTGCAGCGAACGAGAGCGTGCGGGAGAAGGTGTGTTGCGACATGCGAGCTCCTGTTGATCGGATCGTTGCGTGAGCCATGCAGACCACGCTGCTATCCCTCGTCACGGAAAGAGCGCTGCGAATCCCGTTGCACCGAGCAACGCCAGCGAGATGACGCGAAAGTGGAGGTGTCCTCCAGCGCGGAAGAGCACGCTCCCGAGATAGCTGCCCACGAACATACACGGCGCGATGATCAGCACCCACGTTAGCGACGCCGATGTCAGCAGCCCCGCCGGAGCGAGCACGAGCGTTACCTGCGCAACCTGAAGCAACGCGAAGTACGTCACGAAGCTCGCACGACTCGTCTCGGCCGAGACGTTGGTCGACAAGAAGTACAACACCACGCGTGGGCCACCGAGGCTGACCGCGCCGTTGAGCACGCCACTCACAAAACCAGCGACCACGCGCCAGGGCGGAGCCAGGGGCGTCGACGCGGGCCTGATCAGGGCGAGCCCGAGCGCGGTCCCGATCACCACGAGCGCCGCGACACGGCGTAGTGCGTCCGACGACAGGTGGACCAACAGCCAGGTTCCCAGCGGCAGCGCCAACACTGCCCCCAGCGCCATTCCCAGCACCGCGCGCAGGTCGGCTTCACGCCGCAGCCCGATCGCCATCGGCACGCTAGAGACGAACGTCGTCACCACCACCGCGACCACCGCTTCGCGCGCAGGCACGACCAGCGAGAGCATGGGCACCATGACGAGCGCGGCGCCGAACCCGCTGATGCCGCGCGCGAAGCCACCAACGAGCCCGGTGGCGACGGCAGCAGTGATCTGCGTGAGGAACGAGGGAGTGAGCATGATCTTCCCGCTTGGACGGCCCCGGCGCCGGTCTTGGTTCAGCGCCCCAGCGCAGTGATCACGGCTGACAGGTCGTCGCGCCCTCGCCCACGACGCAGCGCGACGTCGTACTGGCGCTCGATCGCCTCCGTGACCGGCACGTGCTGGTCTGCACGTCGTGCGGCATCAAGGACCAGCCGAACGTCCTTGTGCGCCAGGTCCAGGGGAAAGCAGGGCGTGAACTCCTCGCTGAGCATCATGCGCGCCTTGCCCTCTGCATAAGGCGCCATGAACACGCCTCCATCGACCAGGTGCAAGAACGAGCGCGGCTCGACGCCGAGCGCGCGCGCCAGCGTGATCGTCTCGGAGAGCAGCGCGACCATGCCGGTGCTCCACTGGTTGGCGACGAGCTTGAGCTTGCTCGCCGCGCCGGCGCGGCCCACCCACACCGTGCGCTCTCCGACGGCCGCGAACACGACCTTGCAGCGCTCGGCCAAAGGCGGCTCGCCAGCCGCTACGATGGTAAGCGTGCCCGCCTCCGCGGGCTGGCGCGTACCGAGCACGGGCGCGTCGACGAAGTCGATGCCGGCAGCCGCCGCAAGCGCGGACAGCTCGCGTATCGACTCGGCACCCACCGTGCTCATCTGGATCCAAAGCGCCCCTGGTTCCATCGCCACGAGCGCTTCGGCCATCACCTGCTTCACCACGCCGCCGTCCGAGAGCATCGTGATCACGACGTCCGCGCCGCGCACGGCGTCGGCCGGGCAGCTTGCGCACCGCGCGCCCTGAGCTTGCAACGCCCGCATCGACTCGGCCGAGCGGTTCCACACCGACACCGGCAGCCCAGCGGCGAGTAGGTTGCGGGCCATCGCACCGCCCATGATGCCCGTGCCGAGCAGCGCGATCTGGTCGCCTGCCAGCGTGCTCCCGGGAGCGCGCGTCATTCGCTCGTCACCGAAGGCTGAAAGCCACCCAGAAACTGCTCGGCGTGGTCCTTGAAGGCCTTGAACTCGAGCGCGTTCCCGAACGGATCGAGCAGGAACATGGTGAAGTGCTCGCCTTGTTTGCCCACCAGCCTCGCATGAGGCTCCTCCACGAAGCCGATCGCGTTCTGCTTGAGCCGGTCGGCCAGCTGTTGCCACGACGTGTAGTCGAGGTTGAGGCCGAAGTGCGGCACCGGCACCGCGTGCCCGTCGAAGCAAGAGTCGGGTGGCGGTGGAGGCGGTGGCGCGATGTGCGCGACGATCTGGTGACCGAAGAAGTCGAAGTCCACGTAGACGTCGGAGCAGCGCCCCTCCGGGCACCCCAGCACGCCGCCGTAAAAGCGACGCGCCTGATCGAGGTCGGTGACGGGAAACGCGAGATGGAACTGTGAGATCTTGGACATGTTGGTCTTCCGCGCGTAGGCAGGCAGCTCAGGCACGCGCCTGCGTGGGCTCGGCGCGCTCGGTCGTCGGCGCGCTGCGCAGGTCGGCAAAATGCTCGGCGTAGATGTTCTCCCAGAACTTGTCGAAGATCGCCTTGGCGTCGCGGTACCCTTTGATCAGCTCGTCGAGCTGCTCGGGGCTGCTGGTGACGAGCGTCTCGACCGATGCCTTGAGCTTCTCGCGATGCGCGATGTCCACGTCACCCGTGTGGATGTCCCAGAACGTCCAGGACACACGGTCCGAGAGCGCGCGGATCGCAGGGTTGTCGACGAAGTGCGCGTGCATCGCCGCCAGGTACACCTGGCAGAGGCACTCGCCGCCCATGCCTCGCAGGCCAACCGCGTAGGGGGCGGTGCCCGCGACGACGCGGGTCTGCAGGTCCAGCAGCAAGCGCATGTTCTCCTGGTTGGCGTCGAGCGCGAGCTCCTCGGCGGGGATGCCGATGCTGAGCAAGAAGTTGTCGTACAGTCTCTCGTGCGCCGCCTCGTTGTCGCCGTTGCCGAGCTCGTCGTTCAGGAAGTCGGCCAGCAGGCTGCGCAGCTCGCCGAACGGCAGCTTTGCCACCAGCAACGCAAGGTCGGTGATGTAGAAGATGGTGAAGTAGCGATACTGGACAAAGATCTTGCGCAGCACGGGCAGCGGCACGGTCGCGAGCCGCTTCAGTCGCTCGTCGGCGAGGTAAGCCGTTTGCGTGCGCGCAGCATCGGCCAACAACCAGAACTCTCGCAGCGAGTCGTCGTGATTCGTCATTCCTTCACCTCCGAAGTTGCGCACATCGTCGTGAGCTCGTGCAGTTGCTTTATGCGCGAACGTTCGGCGCAGCCACTACGAGATCTGATAGGTGCGCGCACCGGCGCCTGAGACGCACTGTGTCGCCCGAAAGGATGGCAAGACGATGGCAGTCTTATCGATCGGTCGACGCAGTGATTTGGGACCCGAGCTCTACGACGCTGTCTGTAGATATCGTCACGAGGTCTTTGTACGAAGACTTGGCTGGAGCCTCGCACCCGGGCGCCCTGACCACGAAGAGGATGAGTTCGACACCGAAGACACTGTGTACGTGGTCGCCCGCGCACTCGATGGTCGCGTTTGCGGGCTCGCGCGCTTGCTGCCGACGACGCGACCGTACTTGCTCGGCAAGGTGTTCCCTCAACTGGTGCGAGGGCCGGCGCCCAGCGAGCCCACGCAGTGGGAACTGTCGCGCTTCGCGGCCGACGCCGGGTCGGGGCTCGCACGCAGGCTCTTCGCGCGTGCGGTGGACGAAGCGAGCGCGCGCGGAGCCACGCACTTGGTCGGGGTGTTGTCGACGAGGGTCGAGCGCAGCTGCCATGGCTTCGGTGCGCAGTTGGTGAGGCTCGGCGACGAGGTCAACCACGATGGCGAGACTATCGTCGCGTGCGCGGTCAACACGCGAGCCGCATTCGTCAGCTCCGGTGCCGCGTGCTATCCGATCATGTTTGGCGTGCCGAACCAGCGCGGTGTGCCTCGGGACTGGGTCCCGGCGCGTTCGACGCAGTCCGCGCCGACGCGTGCAGCGAGCCTCCGCGTCTGCTGACGCGTCAGGAGGACGCGAGCAGACCGAGGTGCACGGCTCTCGCCGCGGCGTGCACCTTGTTCTGCGCGTCCAGCTTCCTGATCGTGTTCTTGATGTGGAAGTTCACGGTATTCTCGGAGATCCCGATGATCTGCCCGATCTCCCACGACGTCTTGCCCTGGGCGGTCCAGGTCAAGACCTCACGCTCGCGCGCGGAGAGGCGCACCTGCTGCTTCGCGGTGCGCTCGTTGGCCGTCGCCACCTGGATGCACCCGCGCATGTTGTCCGCGATCCAGCGAAGCCGTGGGCGAAGCCACGTCAGCTCGGCCTCGCTCAGGGCGGTCGTCTCGCGCGCAACCGAGAGCAACCCGAAGTAACGGGCGTTGCCCCAGGAGGGCGTGGCGATGCCCACGCGCAGCCCCACACTGCGGGCATCGGCCCAGAGCTCGGTCGCCTCCGCGAACACGCGGTCCGACCACCTCACGGGACTGTCTCTCTGCGCACCCAACGCCACGGTGGGGTCGATGCGAATATAGTCACGCGCGATGTAGTGCTTCATCCAGCCGCGCGGATACGAATCGAAGATGGCGTCCTGCTCCTGCCCAAACGCGCTCAGGTGGCGGAGCCCGAAGGAGCAGAAGCTGAATCCAAGCTGCTCGGTGAAGGTCCGACCGCGCGCGAACACCTCACCGGGTGTGCTCGCCGCACGCAGCGACTGGAACACGTCCGGCCACCAGGTATCCGACGTCGCGCTGGAATCGGCCATGACAGTACCCAAACCGTGATGGCTAGTTTGGGTGGCGCCGTCAAGGCAGAACCAGCTTCGATTCGGTATGAGTGCGAGCTCCGCATGCGGGGCCGCAAGCGGCATTGCACCTCCGGGGCCGAGCCGAGATGTTGACCTTACAACGGGATGTTTCCAAGGAGCTACGCGGGACTCATCGCCAACTGCTAGCTGATGGGGGAAGAGCGGTCCTGTCTGCTGCGGGCCTTGTGTTTAGAACAGAGCAAGCGGCAGAGCGCGACATGATCGCCTTCCAACAGACGCTGTAGTCCAATACGCACGCGCCCCCTCCGTTGTGAACCGGCCCGCGATTGGCGACAATCGCGAGGTCAGGGGGATGGATGCGCAGAGCGATCTGGCTCGCCGCGCTCGTCGTCGCGTGTGGCGATGACGGCGGCGATGCCACGGCCAACAAGAAGCTGAGTGAGCTGGACAGCGAAGAGCTGAGCGAGGTGTGCGCGAAGGTCGACGCTCGCTTCTCGCGCTTCGAGATCGCGTTCGTGTCCGCGAGCTGCACGCAGACCGCGCTGATGACGCCGTCGACGTGCGAGACCACGCGCACGCAGTGCATCGCGGGCACCAACCCGGTCGGCTCGCTGGCGGGCAAGGTCGAGCTCGACTGCGAGGGCACGCCGCTGTCGCTCAACGCCGCGTGCGCGGAGATCAGCGTCGAGGAGCTCGACACCTGCTCCGATCAGATCATCGACGGCATCGAGGCGCTGTCGGCCAAGATCACCTGCACCGCGGACCTGGCGATGTTGAAGCCGCCCGAGACGCCGGCCAGCTGCACCAAGCTCGGCACGCGCTGCCCGACGCTCTCTGCGTTCAAGCTCTGACGGCTACTTGCGCAGCGCGTTGTCGCACTCGCGCTGGCTGGTGAACAGGCGGGCGATGCCGTCCTCCCGCACCTGCGTGAAGCGATGGCGCGCGAAGATCGCGGCCAGGCGCGGCACCTGCGCGGCACGCGGATCGGGCAAGCACGGACCACAGCTGCCGGGCAGCGCGTCGTGCTCCGCGTTGCGCGGAACGCTGCCGGCGTGCGTGTTGCCGTAGTCGATCGAGGTCTGCAGGTAGTACGCGGTGCACAGCTCGCACTGCGCGGGCTCGCAGCCCTCGCGCGCGACGCTGGTCCACTGGCAAGCGGGCGCCAGCTGCACCGGCTGCGACGCGTACACCAGGCCCTGCGCATCGGCGCGCGTCAGCATGCGGTCGAACGGGATGCGCTCCTGGCCGCCGTTCTCGGACGGTGCGCCGCCCTCGCAGCGGTTGTCCCAGATGCGCACGCCCGTGCTCAGCGAGAGGCGCTGGCTGCAGGCCGATTGCTCGGTGACGTGCCCGCGCGTGTCGAGGTCCGCGAACAGCCGTCCCTCGTGCGCCTGCAGTGTGAGCGCGATGCAGAAGCCGGCGCGCGGCTTGGCCTCCAGCCAGTCGTTGCGCACGTACAGCGTCACCGGCTGATCCTCCGCGTACCACGGCGCGTCGATCAGCTTGGGGTTCTCGTCGACCTGGTAGCTGGCCAGCTCCGGGATCTGGGCGCGCGCCCAGCGCAAGGCCAGCTTGCTGTCGAACGGCTGGCAGCTGCCCTGCTCGCACAGCAGCGTCTGGCCCGCGCTCGACGGCATGCGCGCACAGTCGCGATCGGACGCGCACTGCGGCGCCTTCCTTGGCGGGGCCGCGGCCGGTTGCGCGACGGGCGTGTTCGCGTCGACGGCGATCGGCTCGGGTTTGCGCGAACAACTCGGCGCACAGAGGAGAAGGAGAAAGAGAAGAGCTCGCGCCACCATCGAACTTTAGCGGCGCAGGAACCAATAGCCCGCGAGCGCGATCACCATCGTGCTGACGGCGGCGATGCTCATCAGCCACAGTGGACGATGGGCGCCACGAACGGTCACCACGCTGGTGGGGATGGCCGCCTCGCCGCCAAAGCTGGGGATGTCGCTCTGCAGTGCCATACGCAGCGCGCCGATGGTGCGAAACCGGTGGTCCGGATCGGGCGAGAGCGCCACGCGCAGGACTTCATCCACGTAGGCCGGCACGTCGCCACGGCGATGGTGGATCGAAGCGAACGTGAGCGCGCTTCCGGTGCGTCCGGCGCGGGTCAGCGCACGCTGCGTGAACGGCGGCTCCGACATCAGCAGGTAGTACAGGATGCAGCCCACCGAGAACACGTCCGCGCGCGCGTCGACACGCGGGCTGCCCACGGACTGCTCGGGCGCCATGTAGTGCAGCGAGCCCACGGCCATGCCCTCGCGCGTGATCGGCGCGCCGGTGCGGCCGGTGCGCACGTAGGACTTGGACAGGCCGAAGTCGACGACCTTGCAGTGCAGCCAGCCGTCGCGGCGTCCCACCACGATGTTGCGCGGCTTGAGGTCGCGATGCACCAGGCCGGCGTCGTGCACGGCATCGAGCGCCGCGCACACCTGCACGATGATCGCGAGCGCGTCGCTCCAGGGCAGGCGCCCGCGCTGCAGGATCTCCTGCGTGAGGTCGTGGCCCGCCACATGCTCCATGACCAGGAACGGCGCGCCGTTGGCGTGGTGCCCAAAGTCGTAGAGGCGCGCGACGTGCTCGCTGCGCACGCGGTGCAGCGCGCTGGCCTCGTTGCGGAAGCGACGCTGTGCCTCGCGCATGCGACCCAGGTGCGCGTGCATCAGCTTGAGCGCCACGCGCACGTCGCGCTTCTCATCCTGCGCCGCGTAGACCGAGCCCATGCCGCCGCGTCCGAGCAGCTCGATCAGGCGATAGCGGTCGCCGACCACCGTGCCGATCTCCAGGCTCTCCCGCTCGACGCGCACGCCCGTCGTCTCGACGGGTGAGCTGGAGCTCGAAGACACGGAGGAGGCGGTCACTGTTTCCCGATTAGCACCATGCGAGGCCCAGCAACAGGGGCCGGTGACCGCAAACGGTCAGCCTCGGCTCAGTGAGCAGCGCGAGCCTGGGCCAGGGCCCAGAGGGGAAAGACCTTGGTGTAGTTGTCGTAGTGGATCGCGCAGCTCTTGTTGAACATGCCGGCGATGCCCTCGGCCGGGTAGCTGCCGTCCGCGCGCTGGCGGTCGATCAGGAACTGCACGCCGCGCTGCACGGCCGAAGATTGACCTCGGCCCGCCGCGATCAGGCCCAGCACGGCCCAGGCGGTCATCACGGCTTGTCCGCCATCGGAGTGCACGTAGCGGCGCGAGTAGTTGCTCTCCGGGGTCTCGCCCCAGCCGCCGTCGGCCTGCTGGTGCTGCTCCAGGAACGAGACCGCGCGCTTGATGCGCGGGTCGCTGCCCGACACGCCCGCGGCGCGTAGTCCCTCGAGCGCAAACCAGGTGCCGTAGGTGAAGCACACGGCCCAGCAGCCCTCCCACGAGCCGTCCTCGCGCTGACGCGTGAACAGGTACTCACGGCCCCGCGCGATCGCGTCTTCGATCTGCGCGCGCACGGGCTCGTCCGGGAACGCCTCCAGGTACTGCACCAGGCCCATGATCGACGACGCCGTGCACTCCACGTACGTGTAGTCGATCATGATGTCGCTGAAGATGTTCGCGACGTTGAGCTTCTCCAGCCAGGGACCGGTGCGCGGCGGCTCGTAGCTGGCCCAGCCGCCGTCCGTGTGCTGGCTCCAGAGCAGGTAGCCGACGGCCGCGCGCAGGTCTTCGTGCTTCATCGGCTGCTTCACGCGGCCGCGCATGTCCAGCACCGCGCGCAGGGCCTCCGCCGTGCAGTCGCTGACGATCCAGCCGTTGTGCTTGTTGGAGAAGCCCCAGCCGCCGCGCGTGGGGTCGCGGTAGCTGCGCTGACGCATGGGCAGGTCGCGCTTGACCTGGTTGTCATCGAGGTAGCGGTTGGCGCGCTCGAGGGCGTCGTCGACCTGTTCCCCGGTGGCCACCAGCGCCTGCGCCGCGAACGACGTGTCCCACACCTGCGAGGAGTGGTAGCCCTGCACCTTGGTGCCGTCCTCGGCGCGCCACAGGTACTCCGGGTACTTGGCGACGTGACGCTGGAACTCGGGGCCACCGCGGCGCGCGTGGTGCCAGACCCACATGTTGTAGGGCTTGTTGACCGGGCCGAGGCACACGTAGTCCGTGTTGCGGTCCTCGTGATCGATCTGCTCCAGCACCTCGCGCATCGCGCGCGGGCGCAGCGGCTTGTACGGCAGCGCCTCGTAGGCGTGCATCGCCTTGTTGGCGAGCTTGGCCAGGTCGCTGAGCGGCGTGTAGTCGTCGCTCGGCGCCACCTGATCGCGGCCGCTCTTCCAGTCGACCTGCTCGTACGGCACGTCGTAGAGCTCCCCGCGGATGGCGAGGACCTTGTCGTCCACCGGCATCTGCACGCGCGCGCCGTAGAGGTACGACATCGGCATGTAGACCATGCGCGAGTGACACCACATGTGCGACGGATGCACGGGCAGGTCCTTGGGCAGGATCCACAGCTCGGGCGGCACCGGGTTCATGCCGCGGTAGTCGTAGAGGTTGAGCAGCGCGAGGCAGAACTTGCCCCACGAGGCCGACGTCAGCGGGCCGCCGTTGTCGCGGATGAAGTGGCGCGCCTTCACCAGCGCGGCGTCGTCCGCCGGCACGCCATGCAAGCGCATGGCGGCGTAGATGATGGTGCTGGTGAACTGGTAGCTGTGGCTCTCGATGTGCAGGCCCCAGCCGCCGTCGTCGTTCTGCGTATTGCGCAGGTAGCGCAGCATCTCGTCGCGATCGCGCGCATCGAGCGGGGCGCCGGTGCCGTAGCAAGTGGCGAGGTACAGCGGCACCAGGAACATCGGCCCGCCGTAGTCCCCGAGCCAGTGTCCCGCCTCTTCCTGCGTCGCCGTCAGGTGCCCGATGGCCCGCGAGATGGCACCCGACAACGCGTCCTTGCGCCCTTTGGACGACTCAACGACCGCTTCCATCCCACTCTCCACCGTTGACGTTGACGTTGACGTTGACGTGGCCGGCGACGGCGACGATCCCGCGGTACTACGCCCTACGCTCCGCGACCATCACCGGCTGCCAGAGCGCGTAGTAGCGATCCCGCAGGTACTCGTCGTCTCCCACGTGCATCACGCACTCCGCGATCACCTGCTCCACCGTCTGGCGCGAGATCTTCACCTCTTCGCCGACCGTGAACATCGCGTCGTTGCCGCGTGCGTGCACCAGCGTGTGTGCCGCCATCCAGAGCGGGAGCAGGCAGAACAGGCGCACGCCCTTCTCGTCCGTGGGCAGCGACAGCGCGTAGTCGAGCGCGCGGTCGAGCTTGATGCGCGCGAGGTCGAGCAGCGGCGCGACCGCATCGTGCGCCTGATCGCGCACGCTCGGGTCGACCAGGTTGTCGATCCGGATGCCCACGCGCTCGCAGGCCGCGCGCGGCACGAACGACCAGCGGCGGGCGCGGTCGTCGGTGACGTCCTTGAGGATGTTCACCAGCTGCAGGCCCGCACCGAAGGACTCCGCGTGGTGGCGCAGGTCCGCCATCGTCTCGGGGTCCATCTTGTCGTTCAGCGCGTCGATGAACAGCTCGGTGAGCATGTGCCCGACGGTGCCCGCGACGTAGTAGCAGTAGCGCTCGAGATCTTCGTTGGTGTACAGCGCGACGAAGCCGTCCGGCCCCGGCTCGCGGTGCGTGTACAGGCTCATGCCGCGCGCCATCTCGGCGGTCCAGCGCGACACGATGACCTGCATGCTCTCGGGCAGCTTCTGGAACACGCGCATCACGCGCGGGAAGTTGCGCGCCGCGTTGAGCTCCGCGTCGTCGCCCTCGATCTCCTCGAAGGCGCTCGCCATCTTCTGCGCCTCACCGCGATGCTCCAGCGTGGCCAGGAACATCTCGAACAGGCTGTCCTTCTGCCCGCGCGGCACGGCCGGGTGATCTTCGATGGTGTCCGCGATGCGGCACAGCAGGTAGCCGCAGGTGACTGCGACCTCGAGATCACCGGGCAGCATCTGGATGGGCTTGGAGAACGTGCGCGAGACCGCGACCAGGCTCTCCTTGCAGAACGTCCAGTCGTCGCCCTCGACCTTGACGCCCTCGGCGCGCGGCCTCGTGCGCCGCTTCTGCTCCCAGCCCGCCAGCGCGTCGACGACGTCGCAGCAGCGGTCCCAGCTCTCGTCGCGCGCGGCGCGCACGTCGGCGCTGAGCGTGTCGCTGAGCAGCGTGACCAGGTGCGGCACCGCGCGCTGGATCGCGCCCCAGTGTGGACCCGGCACCGTCAGCAGCGCCTGCACCGCGCGCGCCGTCAGCTCGGGCGAGCCCGCGCGTTCGTCGCTGCGAGCGTGCCAGGTGCCATCGGCGTGCTGCTGAGTGCACAAAAAGCGCGCGGCGCGGCGCAGGGCCGGCGACGACGCCTGCATGCCGGTGGCGACCAGCGCGCGCATCGCGTGCACCGTGTTGCTGAGCGCGCCCTCGGTCTCCGAGGCCGGCCATGCGCCGTCCTTGCGCTGCGTGGCGAGCAAGAAGCGGTTGGCGCGGCGCAGCGCCTCGTCGTAGCGCAGCGCACCGTCGTCGCCGTAGCGATCGCGGCAGCGTGCGAGCGCGCGGCAAGCGAGCTCCGTGATCTGGTAGTCGGGCACCGCGTTGGGCGTCGGCCAGGCGGCGAAGCCACCGCCAGCGCGCTGGCACGCCAGCAAGTGGCGCACGCCATCCTCCAGGCGATCGATCGCCTCGCCGTCGTCCGGCGTGAGGATGCTGAGCATGAAGGTGGCGAAGTCGCTGGCGCGGATGACGTGCGGCTCGGCCTGGTACGCCGCGACCAAACGCGTGATGCCCACGCGCGCCATCGGGCGCTTGGCCAGGCGCATGCGCGCCTGCATGCTGGTGCCCAGATCCGCCGCGTCGATGGCCGCCACGATGCGCGTGGCGCTGCGCAACAGCGCCCAGTCCGGGGCGCGGCCGATCTGCTCGTGCAGCCGGCGCAGCTCCACCAGCAAGGCATCACCGGCGAGCGAGAGCGCCTCCTGCACGGTGCCCTTCTCGCTCGCGGCCACCGGCGTCTCGACCACCGGCGCGGGCGACAGCGGCTCCGCCTTGAGCACGCGCATGCCCGGCACGCGCAGCGGCAGCGGGCGATCCGACGTGCTCTTCATGCGGTAGACCTTGCGGCCGCGCGAAGGAACGAAGTTGGCGGCCGGCCACTGCATCCACTCGCGGTACGAGGCGAGCGTCTGGCCGAACTCCTTGAGGCGCTTGGTCTGGCCCAGCTCCTTGACGCTGGAGCCGAACGCGCTGAGCGCGATGCGCGAGAACACCACGCCGAACGAGCTGCGACGCGGCTCCGCGCCCATCAGGATACGCATGGTGCGCTCGCGCTCGAAGCGGCTCTGCTTCCACACCTTCCAGGTGGCGCTGCGGATGGCGGCGGCGCTGGGGTCCTCACGCGCGAACACGTGATAGAGCGCGTTCGAGAGCAGCTCCGGGACGTAGCTCTCCTTCTCGCGCTGCTTCTGGTACTCCTTGAGCGGCACGCCCGAGCCAGCGAGCTCCGCGTCGAGGAAGCCGAGCGTCATGCCGGCGGCGGTCAGCGGGTGGAAGTGCCCCACCGCGTCGCCCGCGAGCGTGATCGCGTCGCGGCCGTAGGTGGCGCGCGGCGCGAAGCGATTCACCGCCCAGCCGACCGGACCACGCTCCAGCGCGTCGCGGAAGGAGCCGCGCAGGCGCTCCGGTATCACGGCCGCGTAGCCGTCCCAGAGGAACGCCGGGTTGCGGCGGTTGGCGTCGAACGAGAGCGGCACGTCGAAGCAGCCGCGGATCAGATCCGGGCCGATGCGGTAGAGCAGCACCGGGCCAGGTCCACCGAGCACGACGTGTCCGTAGCCCTCGACCGGCAGCTCGACGCCGCGCAGCTCGACCGAGCCCATGTACGAGACGGCCTGGCCGTTGCCGAGACCCAGCGCCTTGCGGGCGACCGAGGCGCGGCCGTCGGCGCCGATCACGCGACCCGCGCTGACGGTGGTCTCGCCGCTCTTGGTGCGGAACGTGACCAGGTTGCCTTCGATGTTCGTCACGCGCGCGTGCGGGCGGTACTCCACCTCGGGCAGCGCGATGGCGCGCTCGCGAATGCTCTCGACGATGCGCGAGTGCTCGCAAGCGAGTGCGACGTGGCCGGCGGGATACGGAAGCTCGATGGGCTCGCTGCCGTCGTCCGGAAAGACCACGAAGCCGTAGCCGGTGCGCGCCTCACCGCCCTCCAGGCGACCGATGCGCAGGCGATCGAGCACCGCGACGCCGGTGGGATGCAGCCACTCGCCCGCGAAGCGATTCGCGGCCTCGGGGTTGGCCTCGAGCAGGAGCACACGTTGCCCGCTGCGTGCCGCGGCCACGGCGGCGACGGATCCGACCGGCCCCGCTCCGACCACCACGACGTCGTAGCTGTTGCGTATCATCCCTTCGTGCCTCCCTGCGGCGGTGTAACCAGCACTCGTGATGCGGGCAAGCTTTCCGCGAGGGTCGAACAGCGTGGGAACGTCAATAAAATCCTAGTGAAAGAGCCTTCACTATCAGCGAGGGAATCTCACGGGTGGCGCACGTGCACAAACGCATGCGTTACACGCAAAGTGCACTGACACGCGCGCAAACGCTGACCGATCAGGTCGCTATTCGTCGCAGTTGATCGGCCAGGCCGGCGCAACGGGCATGTACAGCGAGCGACCGTCCGAGGGCTTCCACTCGGTCACGGTCGAGTGCAGCGTGAACGTGGGCATCTCCTTGAGCACCGCGGCGTCGAGATCGCCACTGGCCACGAGATCCTTGAGCACGGTCATGCTGACCGGCCGCATGCGCATGCGCGCGGTCAGGCGCGCGGGCTGAATGCGGCCCGGCGTGCGGTAGTTGCAGGTGGCCACGTGGTTCGCGAGCGGCGTGATCGCGAGCGGCAAGAGGCGCGACTCGTTGTCGCGCAGCTTCGACGCCTCCCAGAACATGTGCGCTTCTTTGCCGCTCTCGTCCTCCCAGACGTTGCGGAACATGCACAGCTGCGAGTCGTGGCGTGGATCCGTGACCGGGTACTCTTCCTCGTCCTGGTCGCCGATCACGCCACTCTGCCAGAGCACCTTGTCGGTCTCGTCGTAGGCGATGACCTCCATCCACAGGCGGCGATCCTGCGCCACGCCGCTCGGCTGCGCGTGGCCGGCGCGCGTCTCGATGGCGATCTGGAAGCCACCAGCGCCATCGTTGGTCAGCTCGAAGATGTACGCGCCGTCCTCGCTGAGCGTGCACTCGGTGTCCAGCTTGAACTTCTCGCGATCCGGGAAGTCGTGCAGCGCGACGTCGACCGCGGGCCACAGGTGCTCGTGGCGATCGCGTTGTGGCAGGTTCATGCCGGGCACCTTCGCGATCGTGGTCGTCTCCACCCACGGCATGTGGCAGCCCTGGCAGGTGTCCCCGCCCTGGTTGCCGCGCACCGAGATATTGTGGATGCTCGACTCGTACTCGGCGAACGTGCGCTCGATGTGCGCGCCCTTGTCGTTCTTGACGTCGTGGCAGCTGCCGCAGAGCTCCGAGGCGGCCATGCGTCGGCCATCGTGCGCCTCGCTGTAGGCCACGCCGTGCACGCCGGGATCGACAGCGTCGCGGATCGAGCCGCGCATCACGTTGTCGTTCGCGAGCGTGACGTTCGCGTTGAAGTGATCGGGCCCCGAGCCGGTGGCGTTGTGGCAGAAGTAGCAAGTGACGCCCTTCTGCGCCTTGGGCAGCGTGTCCACGTTCAGGCCGTCCGTGGTGAGCCCGTTACGCACGGCCATCGGCGCGTGGCACTGGATGCAGAAGTCGCCGAGCGCGCCGTTGGTCTCGCGCTGCCCGCGCTTGTTCATCGCAATGAACACCGGGTCCTCGGCCGCGTAGGCGTGCATGCTGCTGGCCCACTCCGCGTACTGCGACGGGTGGCAGGTCTTGCACGTCTCGGGATCCTGCAGCTGCTCCAGGCTCAGGCGCTGCGGCGTCGCGATCATCGCCGCGTCGCTGCCGGCGTCCTGCTCGGGCTTGGGCGGCGGCTTGGCGTCGTCACCACAGCCGAGCGCGCTCGTGGAGAGCAGGCCGGCCACCAACACGAACTGACTCCTCATCGCGCGCTCACTCCACGCAGATCTGCACGGTGGCCTTGCCGACCGTGGCGCCGTTTTGCTGGAGGTCGAACAGCACCTGCCAGGGGCCGCGCATGATGAAGTCGATACGCTCCAGCTTGTACGTGCCGGGCTCCGTGCCGGGCGACACCACCGGGGGCGTCTTGCCGCCATGGCGATGCACCGGCATGTACGACGCCGGGTTCAGGAACGTGAGCCCCGAGACGGGCTGCCCCGCGGCGTCGCTTACCTGCACGGTCCAGTCGTTGCGCGTCTTCTGGCGCGGCGGCGCGGGCGTGATCGCCTGCACCTTCACCGTGAGCTCGCCCGCCTTCACGGACATGCCGGGCGTGAACGACGGATAAGCGGCGTCGCAGGGCACCTCTTCTTCGAGGTACGGGTCGCCGCCGTCGGCCGTCGCCGCGTCGTGATCGTGCTCGTGACCACTCGCATCGTGGTCGTGCTCGTGATCATCGCCTTCCCCTGCGGGCGCGTCGTCGCCACAGGCGTACGCGAAGCCGAGCGCGGCGACACAGGTCGAGAGCAAGAGCCGTTTGGCAAAGCTAGTCATGACATCCTCACTTCTTGCGACGACGCAGGTTGCGGCCCAGCACCATCAGCAACATTCCCAAGCTCGTCCATGCTCCGTCGGCGCGCTTGTCGCCGATCGCGCAACCATCATCACTCTTGCTCGACGGTTCGTCCGTGACCTTGCCCGCATCGTTTCGTCCCGCATCGCGCGCGCCCGCATCGAGCGTGCCCGCATCGCGAGGAACGTTGCCCGCATCCAGCAGCGGCACGCCGCCCTCGGGCTGGCCCATGCCCTGCTGGTCGCAGGTACGCCCGACCATCTGGTCGTAGGCGAGGCCGGACTTGCCGCAGAACACGCGCTGCGAGCCGCGCATGGTCACGTCGTAGTTGTCGCAGAACGCCGTGCACGGGTAGTGCCCCGTGCAGCACCAGGCCGGCCCCTGATTGAGCTGGTCCTGGCAGATCGCGCCGACGTCTGCGTTCGGGCATTCCAAGAGCTTGGGCACCTCGCTGATGCGCACCACGTTGCCGTCGGCGACCGTCTCGCTCGCCGGGTCGAAGGTCCGGACCCTATCACCCTGGCAGACGTAGAAGTTGTTGTTCGCCTGCGACCAAGTGACGCAGTCCAGGCCCTGCGTGCCGGCGATGTGCGTCAGCGGCTGGCCGAGCGCGGGGGCGGTCCAAAGACCACCGGGATCCATCGCGTCGCCCTGATCGCTGAGGTAGACCGCGCCGTCCGGAGCGAACGCCGCACCGGTCAAGTAGCGCAGCTGACCATACTCCTTGAACGTCGCGCCCTCGTCCTCGCTGAGCAGCAGCACGTCGGCCGCGAGGTCGTCGATGAGCGCGCCGAGCAGGCGCTTGGGGTTGCCCGGGTCGACGGCCACCAGCGTGAACCTGTCGGCCTGCTCCGCGGCCAAGGCCGGGCCCATGCTCCAGGTCTTGCCGCCGTCGTCCGACTTCACGATGTGCATCAGCTGCTGCGGATCCATGCCCTGCGACACCCGTACGGACGCGTAGATACGCGTTCCGGTGTCGGTGAGCGTGACCTTCAGCTCGCCGCCGTACGCCTGCTGTCCCGCCTTGTGCGCGACCAGCTCGCCGGCCTCCGCGACCGACGTCCAGGCGCCGCTCGCGCCGCGACGCATCAACAGCGCTCGCGACTCGTAGGTGCCGCCGACGTTGCTCGACACGTTCAGGACCGCCAGCAGCTCGCCCGACTTGGGATCGAGCGCGAGCGACGTGGGCCAGCCCTCGGTGAGCGACTTGGACCAGCTGCAGCCGGTGCCGTCGTCCGACCACATGCCGCCGAGCTGCGTGGCGTGCAGCTGCCCTGCGCTGTCGAGCAGCGTGGCCGCGTTGGTGTTCACTTCGGCCTGCGTCAGCTTGGTGACCGTGTCGCTGCCTGCGTCCACGATGCCGCCGAGCGACGTGATGCCGGCGCTACAGAGCGCGGCGAACGTCTTGCCACCGTCGCGGCTGAACAAGAAGCCCTCGCTCGCGGTGCTCCAGCGCACGACGACGATGTTCTTGTCCGTCGGGTGAAGCAGCACCTGCGACAGCCGCTCGACCGGTCCCGATGCGTGAGCCACCTCGCCGAGCCCACTGCTCAGGGCCAACATCGCGAAGAAAAGCCTGAATCTCATGCGTGCTCCCAAGGCCATCATTGCTACCGCAAGA
This sequence comes from Polyangiales bacterium, assembly GCA_040508235.1. Lineage (GTDB taxonomy): Bacteria > Myxococcota_A > Polyangia > Polyangiales > DASUME01 > DASUME01. Next base: position 26,573 of record JBEVNG010000374.1, read on the forward strand.
CCATGGGATGACGCAGGGCTTTCCGCACGCAATGCGGAGATTTTTGTGTGCTGCGGGCTCTTTACCCCACAACGCCATGGTCGCTTTCGCGCCTGACGGTTTCGGTCAGGGCGTGCTCGCGCCCGTCATTCCGTCGACGCCTGCATCGGACTCGGTGCGCTCGACGATCGTTCCATCGGGCGGCGCGACCGGCGCCCAGCGCAGCTGCAGGTAGCCCGAGGAGCCCGCCGAGTTGTAGTAGCCCTCGACCGCGACCTTGAAGAACGCGCCTTCCTGCGAGCGCACGACATAGACGTTCGCCTTGGGCGAGAGCGCGTGCGTCGATGGATCGTACGCGTACCAGACATAATCGCCGGTCGCGATCACATAGTCGGGCTCGTTGTCCGAGTCGCTCCCGTCGGGACCATCCGACGCGTAGCCGGTGTATGGCGCCTTGGTCACGGCTGCGAACGTGCTGTCCGTCACGACCGATACCCTCACCGTGCCGGCGCCGCTCAATCCGCCGTTGGTCGCCAGCTTGAAGCGCTGCGCCTTGAGATCCCACTGCGTCCAGTTGGTCGCGTCGGTGCGCGTCTCGCCGGTCTCTAGGTCGACGTACACCCACACCATGCTGTTGGTGGTGTCGAGCTCGCGCTTCTGCTCGATAGGCGCGGGTGGCGGCACGTAGCCATCTCCGCTGGCGCTCGCGTCGAGCGGCGCGGTCGGCACGCCGCCGTCGAGGTTGGGCTCGGGCTCCGGCTCTCCCTCGGGCTTGAGGTCGTCACAGCCGACGAGGGCGAGCGCCAGGATCAAAGCGGTGCGTCTCATGTCGTCTCCAGATCAGATGCTGAGGTTGAGGCCCGCGTAGAACGTGGCGGGGCGCAGTGGGTTGTTGGCGTCGCCGGAGTCGGTGGCGTTCTCCACCACGAGGTACGGCTCGACGTAGCGACTGATCACGAACGAGGCGCGCAAGTCGAGCACCGCGTAGGGCGAGCTGAGGTCGCGGTCGTCCATCATGATGTGGCGCTTGCCCATGAACAGGCAGCGCGCGGAGAACGAATAGCGCTCGCGCGTGTACACCGAGCGCAGCGAGCCGCGATGGCGTGCGCGCCCCTGCAGCGGCGTGTCCTCCACCAGGTCCCGCGTGTCCGTGAACGTGTAGTTCACCTCGAACAGCAGGCCCTCCAGCGGACGCGTCTGCACGGAGCTCTCCACGCCCTGCGTGCGGGCGCGCGCGTAGTTGGAGTAGGAGAAGACCTGCTCGCCGCCCTCGATGCCGGCCAGGCGCGTGTCGATCAGGTCGCGCAGCTCGTTGCGGAACAGGTTGAGCGTGCCGCCGACCCACTTGTAGCCGTGCACCTCGGCGCTCAGGTTCGCGCCCAGCGAGTGCTCGGGCTTGAGGTCCGTGTTGCCGGTGACGCGGTAGCCCGCCGCGGGGTTGGCGAAGATCAGGTACAGCTCGCTGAAGCTCGGCGCGCGAAAGCCGCGGCCCACCGCGCTGCGCAGCACCAGCCAGCTCCATGGGTCGTAGCGCAGCGCGATGCGCGGCGAGACGTTCACGCCGTACTGCGAGTCGACGTCGAGGCGCGCGCTCGGCACGATCGCCAGCTGCGCGATCGGACGATACTCGACCTGCGCGTACGGAGAGATGCGCCCGCGCGTGCCGATCTCCGACAAGCGCGGCGTGTCGTAGCGCTGGCCCAGCGCCTCGATGCCGCTGGTCAGGTGCAGCGGGCCGAGCTCGTTGTCGCTCTGCAGGCGCACGGTGGCCAGCTGCTCGTTGGCGTCCTCGTAGGTGTCGCCGTCGTCGTCGCGGCGTTGATCGCGCAGGAACTGGCTGCGCAGGTAGGCGTAGTTGAGGGCGAGCGTGAGCTGGTCGGCCTGGCGCAGCTTCCAGCTGGGCACGGTGGTGAGCATGAGCTCGTCTCCGCGCGCGACGCGGTCGTAGATCGCGCCACCGGGGCCGTCGTCGACCCCCTTCTGCTCGCGACGCACCGCGCGCACGAACATGGGCAGCGAGAAGCGCTCGTGAGGGGTGTAGCTGGTGCGCAGGTTGGCGCTCACGCTGTCGAGCCGGTTGCCCGTGGTGGAGGCGGTGTCGGGCGAGAGATCGAAGGCCGCGTTGCGTCGGTAGGCGACGTTGCCGCGCGCGCGGAACTTCTGGTTGCCGCCGAACGCGCTGACCCAGGCGTCGCCCTGGTGCCCGCCGTCGCGCGAGATGCCGTAGCGTCCCTGTGCTTCGCCGCCGGGCTTCTGGCGCGGAGCGCGCGTGATGATGTTGACCACGCCCGCGATCGCGTCGGAGCCGTAGATCGCGGAGGCCGGACCGCGCACGATCTCGATGCGCTCGATGTCGCCCGCGAACAGGCGCGTGAGGTCGAGCGCCCCGTCGCGCGCACCGATCAAGCGCTCGCCGTCGACCAGGATCAGCGTGTGCTGGGCGTCCAGGCCCTGCATCTGGATCGCGTCGCCGCGGAACGAGCTGTCGATCTGGATGCCCGGCTGGTTGGCCAGGATCTGCGCGGCGTCGCGCATGCCGCTGGCGACGATCTGCGCGCGGTCGATCACCTCCACCGCGACCGTGCTCGCGCCGAGCCGCTCCGGGCTGCGCCGGCCGGTGACCACGATGTCGATCGGCTCCTCCTGAGGAGGCGCCTCCTCGGCGCGGGCGCGGAGCGGTGCCGCGAGCACGCAGGCGAGCGCCAGCACGCTGCGAAGTGGCGTTCGACTTTCGACAACGGGGGGCATGCGCGCGCGAAAACCGTCTGCAATCGAAGACCAACCGCGCGCGTCCTACGCGCTGTTGACTTTCATTTTCACCCTCTAGCACGCTCGCGGGCCGGAGCGAGGCCGATCGCATGGCGGAAAAAGGCGCGTAGTTTCCGTGAGTGACAGGGTTTGCATAAAGTTTAGGGAGGCTGCGTTTAGCCGAACGTGATAGGCCTCATGGGCATGTCGAACGCCATCGCTTGGGCCCTCGAAGCGCGCGACGTCCGCAAGTCGTACGGCGAACGCCCCGTGCTGCGCGGCGTCTCGCTGCGCATGGCGCCGGGCGAAGGAATGGCGCTGCTCGGACCCAACGGCTCGGGCAAGACCACGCTGCTGTGCGTGCTCGCGGGCGTGCTGCGGGCGGATCAGGGCAGCGCGCTGTGCGGCGGCGAGTGCACCTCCAAGAAGCGCGCGCGGCGCGGCGTGGGCTTCGTGCCGCAGACAGCCGCGGTCTACGACGACCTGACCGGCGCCGAGAACATCGCGCTGTTCGCGCGCCTGCACGGCCTGCGTGGAGCGGTGCTGCAGGAGCGCGTGGAGGCGAGCCTACGAGAGACCGAGCTCGCCCACGTGCGTGATGCCCGCGCGCGCACGTACTCGGGCGGCATGCGGCGACGCCTGAGCCTGGCCTGCTCGCTGGTGCACGAGCCGGCGGTGCTGCTGCTCGACGAGCCGTTCGAGGGTGTCGACGAGGACTCGCGCGCGCACCTGCTGGACGTGTTGTCCGAGTCCAAGCGACGCGGCGTGGCGCTGCTCCTGAGCACCCATCGCCTGGAGGAAGTGGCCGCCCTGTGCGAGCAGTTCACGTTGCTGCGCGACGGGGCCGTGGTCGCGACGCGCGCGGTGCAGGACGGCCCGGAAGCGCGGGAATCTCCGCTGCCATGAGCGCCCTGGTCACGATCGCGGCCAAGGATCTGCGGCTGGTGCTGCGCGACCGCGCGGGCCTGTTCTGGATCGCGGCGTTCCCGATCCTGTTCGCGCTGTTCCTCGGCGCGGTGCTGGAGCGCTGGTCGTCGCGCGACGATCTCGCGTTGAGCGTCGCGCTGACCGATCTCGATCGCTCGCCCGAGGCGCGCGTCTATGTGGAGCGCCTGATCAAGGCGGGCACGCTGGCCGTGCGCGAGCAGCCGCTGGAAGAAGCGCGCGCGACGCTGCTGCACGGCGACGTCGACGCGGTGGTGGTGCTGCAGCCGGGCTTTGGCGCGGTGCCGGACTGGTACGCGGGCACCGCCGAGGTGATGCACGTGGAGGCCGACCCGAGTCGTCGTCGCGAGGCGGGCTACGTGAAGGGCCTGCTGCTGGAGGCCGGCCTGTCGCGCGCGATCGAGGACGAGCTGATGAGCGACCCGCGCAGCGCGGTGAAGGTGGTGCAGGCCGCGTCGCTGCACGCGACCCCGAGCGCCGCCGAGCTAGTGACGCCGGCCGCCGTGCTCTGGGGGCTGATCGGCTGCGCGGCCGCGTTCGCGATCTCGCTCGCCAGCGAGAAGCGCGCCGGCACGCTGCGGCGTCTACGCAGCCTGCCGATCGCGGACTGGCAGATCCTGAGCGGCAAGGCGCTGGCGTGCTTCGCGGCCTGCCTGTCGATCGCGGTCACCATCCTGGCTGGCGCGCTGCTCGGCTTCGGCGTGCGGCTCGAGAGCGCGCTCGGCCTCGGAGTGGTGGTGGTCGCGCTGACCTTCTGCTTCACGGGCATCATGGCCGCCATCAGCACGCTCGGCTCCAGCGAGCAGGCGGTCGCCGGCGCGGGCTGGGGCACGCTGCTGGTGCTCGGCATGGTCGGCGGCATCATGGTGCCGCGCATGATCATGCCCACCTGGTTGGTCTCGCTGGGCGTGCTCAGCCCCGTACGCTGGGGCTTGATCGGGCTCGAGCACTCGCTCTGGCGCGGCGGCAGCCCGATCGACTGGCTGGTGCCGTGCGCCTGGCTGATGGTGATGGGCGCGGCGGGCATGGTCGGAGGTGCGCTGGTGTTGCGACGGAGCGCGGCGTGAAGCGCCTCTTGTTCGTGGTCGAGGACATCACGCTGGCGCAGGTGGTGCGGCTGGTGAAGCTCGCCAGCGCCCTGACCCGCGATCAGTACGAGGTGCACTTCGCGAGCTCACGCTTCGACCCGCTGATCTTCGCGGGCACCTCGTTCACGCAGCACACCCTCTACACGTTCGAGGGTGCGCTCAAGCGCCTGGAGCGTGGGCAGCGGCTGTACTCGCGGCGCGTGCTCGCGCGCTACGTCGAGGAAGAGCTGGCGCTGTTCAAGCAGGTGAAGCCGGACGTGGTGATCGGCGACCTGCGCTTCAGCCTGACCGTCAGCGCGCCACACGCGGGCATCCCGTACGCGGCGCTGATCAACGCCTACTGGAGCCGCGCGATGCAGCGCGAGGTGTTCCCGCTGCCGGAGCACCCCATCGTGCGCCTGCTGGGCGAGCGGCTGGCGGCCCAGTACTTCCCGCAGGCGATGCCGCGCGTGCTGCAGTGGTTCGCCGCGCCGGTGAACGCGCTCCGCAAGCAGTACGGGCTGCCGCCGTTCGGCGACCTGATCGACGTCATGATGCACGGCGATCGCGTGCTGTTCCCCGACGTGCCGGCGATCACGCCGCTGTCGACGCTGCAGCCCAACGAGCAGTTCCTCGGGCCGGTGTTGTGGGAGCCGGCGCTGCCGCCGCCCGAGTGGTGGTCGCGCTCGCTCGGTGCGCGCGCGGTCTACGTGACCATGGGCTCGTCGGGACGCAACGACCGCCTGCCCACCGTGCTCAAGGCGCTGACGCGGCTCGACTTGCCGCTGATGGTCAGCAGCGCCGGGCGCGAGCTGGACGTCGGCAGCAACGTGCTCGCCGCCAAGTACCTGCCCGGCAGCGCGGCCGCCCGGCGCTCGGCCTTCGTGGTCTGCAACGGCGGAAGCTCGACCGGCTACCAGGCGCTTCGCGAGGGCAAGCCCGTGCTGGGCATCGCCTCCAACCTCGACCAGTACCTGGCGATGACCGCCGTCCGCGACGCCGGTGCCGGCATCCTCTTGCGCTCTGACTCCCTGCACGAGCTCGCGGTCGTCGACGCGGCCCAGGCGCTGCTGGAGGACCCGCGCTACGCCCTCGCCGCCCAGCGCATCGCCGCCGAGCTGGCCAGCCACGACTGCCACGCGCGCTTCGAGTCCGCGATCTCTTCGCTGTAAACGGCCTTAAAGCATTCGGCCCTCGAGCTTTCACTCGAGGGCCGGTGCTTCAGGATATCAGTGACTGTAGTGCGAAAGAGAGGACTCGAACCTCCACGAGTGTTACCCCACTGGAACCTGAATCCAGCGCGTCTGCCAATTCCGCCACTTTCGCGAAAACCCTTGTGGAAGGGCGAGTGGGATATCTGCTCCAGGGCCCTCTGTCAAGGGACGATCTGCTCGCAACTCTTTGCGTAGGGTCCGCAGCGTGTGCAGGCCGGGGTCGGTCGGGGCCCTGAGCGGCTCGCGTGCTTCCGCGGAGTTGCTGCCCCGAGACGCGGGGTATGTGGCTTGCAGAGGGCGCCTCCGGGATGGAACGCGCGCCTTGGCAACGGAGAGTGCGAGTACGTGCTCGCGCCGGCTACACGCTGGTCGAGCTGATGATGATCGTGGCGATCATCGGCATCAGCACGATGGTGTTCACGCCGGGCTTCAGCCGCGCCATGGCCGACCGCAAGGTGAGCTTGGCGGCGCGTGAGCTGATCCGAGTCGGGCGGCGCGCACGCGCGGATACGTTTGGCTACCTGCGCTCGCACTTGCTCTGGATCAACCCGAGCGCGCGTACGGTGCAGCTGCTTCGCGGGCCGACCAACAGCTGCACGCTGGTCAACTGGAGCGAGGTCGTCGGCGACTGCGGCACCGGCCTCGCCAACAACCAGCACCGCTGCGTCGAGAACCTGTGGATGTCCGACCTCTCGGGCACGCGCACGATCAGCATCTTCGAGGAGACGATCAGCGGCGGCTCGACCACCTACTCCACCACGGGTCGCGCGCTGTGCTTTCAGCCGAGCGGAGTGATGATGTACGGATCCGGGGCGAACCTGGCCACCGCGAGCGCGCCCACGACGCTGCAGCGCGACAACATCAGCGGCAACGGCGGCGTCAACGGCGGCTTCATTTTCAGCCTGCTCGACGGCGCCAACGCACCGACCAGCAGCGACACCTCCAAGCGCGTGCACCGCGTGTTGTTCCCGATGGGCGGCTCGCCGAGGTCGATGCGATGAAGCGCGCCGGCTACACGCTGATCGAGGTGATGACGGCGGTGGTGGTGATGACCATCGGCGCCAGCGGCATCGTCGCCATGCAGGGCGCGGCGGTGCGTGCGAACCAGGACGCCAACGAGACCACCAACGCGGTCAACTTCGCGAGCACCTGGATCGAGCGCATCAAGCGCGACGGGCGGCGCTGGAACGCGACCGGCAGCGCGGACCTCGCGAACACCCAGTGGCTGCAGAGCGCGCTCACCAACCCGGCCACCCCGCCCTGGTTCGTGCCGACCTCCCTGCTCGCTCCCGAGCAGCCGGCGGCCGACCTGTACGGCTACGACACGTCGAGCGAGTTCATCACCCAGAACAACGGCGACCCGCTGGCGAACTTCTGCGTGAACCTGCGCATGACGGTGGTGCAGTCGCTGAACCCGCTGAACAGCTTCAACCCCGCCAGCGAGGCCAACGCCGTGCGTGCGGACGTGCGCGTGTGGTGGTTCCGCAATGCCAGCGACACCGATCGCTCGTCGCGTACCTGCCGCAGCGGCGTGCTCACGGCGCAAGAGCTCGACAGCCCCGGCACCTCGTGGCGCTTCCGCAAGACGTACCTCTCGAACGTGGTCGGCTGGAGGGCCGTGGGATGGCCATGAACGCGGCCGTGCACAAGCGCGCGGGCTTCACGCTGGTGGAGCTGATGATCGCGATGATCGCCGGCGCCTTCGCGGTGGCGGGCGTGTATTACCTGAACGGCGTCAGCGCGCGCTCGTACGCGCAGCAGATGGCGGTCTCGGACGCGCAGATGTCGCTGCGCTCGGCGATGGAGCAGCTCCGTCGTGACGTCGCGCGCGCGGGCTACCTGGCGGCGCCGAGCACCGCGCTGCTGCGCACCTGCGATGGAGCGCTCGCCGGCAACGGCGCCACCGTCAACACGTCGCACCAGTTCCAGGCGCTGGCGGTGGGCACCTCCGCGCTCGGTGGCAGCCTGCGCTACAACCCGGACGTCAACGGCAGCAACGGCACGCAGGTGGCGGCGCTGCTCGGCGGCAACCGCGTGGCCAGCGACGACCTGACCATGTTCGGCAACTTCGCGACGCCGGACGCGTACCTGGCGGACTCGCACGCCAGCACGGCCTCCGTCATCACGCTGCAGGCCGATCGCGAGGCGTTCCGCCGCAGCTTCTTCACGCCGTCGGCCAACAACGCCCCCGCGGTCTCCGCGCCGGCCGAGTTCGAGAACGTGTTCCGGCCCGGCCGCATGCTGCGCGTCGAGGTCGGCGGGCACTTCTTCTTCCGCCAGATCTCGGCGCGCCAGTGGGTGCCGCCCGGGGTGCCGACGATCACGCTCGCGACCGCGCTGCCCACCTGCGCCGAGAACACGCAGTGGATGGCCGTGGCGCCGGTCTCTCGCATTCACTACGGCCTGGAGTCGGACCTCACCGCCGACTTCTCGCGCTTGCGCGGCGACGCCAGCTTGCCGGGCTCGCGCCGCGCGATGTTGGTGCGACGCGAGGAGACCACCAACAGCCTGCCGCCGCCGGCCGCGCCGCAGATCGCCACCGGTGGCTTCAGCGGCTCGGTGATCGCGATCCCGAACAGCGCGCGCGTCGTGCTCGACTACGCGGTCGAGTTCGGCATCTCCGCGGTGCGCAACACCAACACGGTCGTCGGCGGGCGACCGGTCTGGCAGCACGCGATCACGCCCGCCGAGATGGAGGCGCTCAACCGCTCGCCCGGCGACTTCCGCTCGCTGATCGTGACCATCTCGTCGCGCGCGTCCGAGGTCGACCCGCGGCTCGGTCCGGTGGGCGGAACGCGACGGATGCCGGCCACCAACATCCTCGGCGACCCGCTGCTCACGTTCAACGTGATCGACCCCAACTTCTCGGCCCTCACCACCCTCCAGGCTCGCGTGCGCACGATGCGCTCCGAGATCTTCCTGCACAATCTATGAACCAGCGTCGTCAGCTCAGAGCTCGCAAGCGGCAGCGCCAACAGGGCGCGGCGCTGTTGATCGTGTTGTTCGTGCTGCTGATGGCGACCACCACCGCGGTGTACTCGCTGTCGAGCACGCAGTTCGAGGTGCGCGCGGCCGGTGCGTTGCACCAGGCGATGCGCGCCAAGTTCGTGTCGGAGGCGGCGGCCACCGCCGTGGTCACGCTGTGCCAGCAGAAGGGCACCGGCAGCTGCGTCGACCAGCGCAACGCGTTCGGCAACCTGAACGGGCAGCTCCGGCAGACCTACGCGCTGCCCGACTGGCAGGCCGAGACCGTGTACGCGCTGACGCCGGCCAACTTCCAAAACAACGGCGCGTACAGCACCACGTTCGGCTTCGTGCCCGACGACCTCTCGATCTCCGGCTCGGACGTCGGTGGCTCGGGCGCCGCCAGCGGCTGGTCGCCGGACTTCCTGCTGGTCTACGAGCGCTGGGACATCCCGCGCATCAGCCAGGCCCCGATCACGCGCCTGGTGGTGTCGTCGTACGGCGCGCTCAACTACGACGTGAATCGCGACGCCGTGGTCGACGACGTGCGTGGCACCAACGAAGAGCGTTTCGCGCACTCCACCATCAGCGCCACGCGCGCCTTCGTAGAAATTCCGGAGTAGGAGCCCTCATGCGACGTTCGAAGCTGTACCCCCTCGTCGCGCTGTCGCTGAGCGCACTCGTGCCTGAGGCCGCGTCCGCGCAGCTGCGCGACACGCAGTGGGTGCGTCCGGCGATGGTCTTGATGGTCGACACCTCCGGCTCGATGGAGCGCAAGGCGGACACATCGAGCTGCGTCGACTGCCTGCCCGCGTGCAACAACAGCGCGGCCGACGAGCGCAACCGCTGGGCGATCACGCTCGAGGCGCTGACCGGCACGTTCACCAATTACCGCTGCGTGAAGCGCGACCGCAGCGTCTACACGGGTCAGTACGACCAGGCGTACTTCCTGCCGCACTACGAGTTCACGATGGTGTCGCCGACCTTCCTGGTGCCCGCGGCCCAGGCGGCGGACGGCCTGCTCGACTCCTACAAGTCGCGCCTGAAGTTCGGCCTGATGACGTTCGACGGCGTCTCCACCACGGTCAACGGCGCCACGCTGGTGCCGTGGACCACGTACAACGCGGTGAAGACGAACGTGCTCGGACAGCCGGGCCAGTACTCGTATCCGGACGCGGTGGCGAACCCCAACTCGTACGGCACCACGCCGAACAACGCGTGGGGCTGGAAGCCGCTCTCGTTCCCGGGCTGCCTCGACTACTACGGCGTCAACGCCGGCGCGCGCGGCAAGGGCTTGACGCCCGGCTCGCTGATCTCGGTGGGCCTGGCGGATGACCAGACCTCGGTCGCGATCGTGAACGACAGCATCCAGAACTCGCTGCTGCAGGTGCGCCCGTACGCCGGTACGCCGATCGCCGCGATGCTGGACGACCTGCGCTACTACCTGCGCAACGACACCGACATCAACAGCAACGACCCGTTCTACCAGTGCCGCGATCGCTACGCCGTGTTGCTCACGGACGGTGCACCCGACTCGATGTTCCGCGGCGGCAGCTTCAAGTGCGACTCGACCGCCAACGCCACCTGCGCGCCGAGCCCGGTAGACGGCGTGAACTCGTGCCAGTGCCCGTACGACACCGAGGTGAGCCTGGCCGGCAAGCTGATCAGCCAGGACAAGCTCAAGTCGATGTGGGTGGTCGCGTTCAACGTGAACGACACGGTCGCGCTGGCGGCGCTCGACAACATCGCGCTGGCGGCCGGTACCACGCAGGCGTTTCGCTCCAGCAACCTGGCGCAGCTGCGCTCCAACCTCGACACGATCATGAGCCAGGCCGAGCCGGACTCGACCTCGCGCTCGGTGCCGGTGGTGCTGAACACGGGTCGCGCCATCCAGGCCGCGGGCGGCAAGCAGTTCATCGTCAGCGCGGGCTTCAAGGTCGCCGCCACCGCGGACACGCCGTGGGAAGGCCGGCTCTACCGCCAGCGCGTGGAGTGCGTGAACGGCACGCCCGGCGAGCAGGATCTCGACAAGTCCAAGGGCGACATCTTCCACGAGACGCTCAACGACACCAACGGCGCGTCGCGCACCGTGTACACGGTGAAGCCGCTGGTCGCGAGCTCCAAGGGTACGGTGCTCGGACAGACCGCGACCTCGTTCATCGCCAACAAGACCAACTTGCTGCGGCCCAACGGCAGCACCTTCGGGTTGCTCACCGAGCTGTCGCTCGACTTCAGCCTGCTGCAGGCGAGCCAGGAGAGCGTGAGCTCCACGCCGGCGACCTTCGACAGCTCGATCTCGCCGCTCTACTTCGACGGCCTGATGAGCACGCGCGACAACATCAACTCGTTCGTACGCGGCCTCAACGGAACCTACCGCGCGTCGCACAAGCTGGGCGACATCTACCACTCGAACCCGGTGGTGATCCCGCCCGTGTTCACCGGCAGCGATCTGCTCTCCAGCTACGACCCCACGCTGCGCAACTTCTACCAGAGCATCATCGACACCACCAAGAGCGCCAGCTCGTCGACGCCGTACTGGGGTCGCTACGGCGCGGGCGGTCGGCCCGGTGCGATCTTCGTCGCCACCAACGACGGCCTGCTGCACGCGTTCAACCTCGACGACTGGACGAACAAGGCGGGCACCAAGATCCCTGGCGGCACCGAGTTCTGGTCGTTCCTGCCGCCGGCCGCGTTCCCGATGATGCCGGCCGTGGCCTCGCCCTCGCACCAGTTCGTGTTCGACGGCACGCCGGTGGTGAAGGACCTGATCCTCAACCGCAACCAGAGCACGGGCGCGTCCACCGTCAGCACGCTTTTGGTCGTGGGCATGCGCGGCTTGCCCGCGTACGTGGCGCTCGACGTGACCTGGCCGGAGTCGCCCAAGTTCCTGTGGCAGCGCTCGTTCGGCTTCCTGGGCAACACCACCGGCACGCCGCAGATGGCCAACGTGCGCCTCCGCTGGAACGGCGTCGATCAGATCCGCGCGGTGGCGATCCTGCCCGGCGGCGAGGGCTCCAGCAACGGCCTCTCGTGCCCGGTCAACGCCTACAACCGCGGCCTGCCGCCCAGCCCGGGCGCGCGCGACACCGTGCGCTGCTGGGGCCTGCCCGGCCGCAACCTGTACGTGGTCGACATGGAGACCGGCGAGCTGATCCAGGAGTTCGACGGCCGCCACTTCCCGTCGCCGGTGAACGGCGCGGTCGCGGTCGACGGCGAGGGCCTGTCGGTCTCGCGCGCGGCGTACTTCACGGACGTCGACGGCGTGCTGTGGCGCCTCTCGATGGTCAACACCGATCCGAGCAAGTGGCGCGTCGTGCCGATCTGGGACATCTACGGCGGCGACGCGACCAACTTCTCGGGCAACACGGTGCAGACGGTGTCGCCGGCCTGGAAGATGGGCCGCACCGCGACGTTCGCGCCGGTGCTCACGCGCGATCCGGTCACCGGCAACCTCACGATCGTCGTCGGCACGGGAGACGTCGACAACCTCACCGACCTCACCGCCAACCGCGTGGTGTCGATCAACGAGGTGCGCCAGTACGACGGCACCGGCGAGCTGTACGGGACCACGGCGCCGACGCTGAACTGGGCGCTGCAGCTCGACGCCGGCGAGTCGGTGACCGGCCCGATGGCGGTGCTCAACGACACGCTCTACTTCACCAGCTTCACCGGCCCGGGCAACAGCACCGACAAGTGCGCGATGGGCACCAGCCGCGTGATCGGCGCGCACCTGCGCAACAAGGAGAGCACGAACCTGCCGGTGGGCATGCTGAGCCCCGAGGCGGGCACCGGCGCCAACGTGCTGTTCTATCGCCCCACCGGCGCGAACCTGAACTCGCTGCTGCTCGGCCTCTCGATCGCACGCGACCCGGTCTGCTACGCGGGCACGCCGCTGGCCGATCCGATCAACGCCTCGCTGCCCGGTCGTGCCCCGGCCACCGCCCCCACCGGCGGCAACTTCAAGGTGCGCTCGATGGTCGCCGGCGACGGCGGCGAGACGATCAAGGGCAGCAACACCTCGGACAACGGCCAAAAGCAGTACACGCGCACGTTGATGGTCCAACCCAGGGCAAGGAGCGTCGGATGGGCAACCTCGGTCGAGTGATCGCGATCGGCGCGCTGTTGGGCGCCTGCTCCAGGAACCCCGAGGGCGCGTCCGAGGCGCGCTCGACGGCGGTGCCACGCGCCAAGGCGGCCCTCGACAAGCCGGAGCACGATCCGCGCTTCGATGCCGAGGGCAACCTGCGCACGGGCTCGCTCAAGATCGGCTGGTTCGCGATCCCGATGGGCTTCGAGCGCGTGCCTGGCTCGACCGAGCGCAGCGGCATCTACGAGGCCAGCGGCATCAGCCAGGAGCAGCTGCGCCGCTACGTCGATGCGCAGGGCCAGCCCAAGCAGGTGGACTCGATGGCGCACGGCGAGATCTACAAGCAGGTCGCGGCCGGCCACAGCAAGCTGCCGCTGCCGCCGGTCGACGTGACCGTGCTGGTGGTCGACGCCCGGGCCAGGCGCCTGCGGCTGGTGGTCGACGACCGGACCCCCACCGAGCCGGACCTGACCCCGCAGCAGGCGATGGAGAAGCTGGCGAAGGCGCGCGATCGCACGGAGTGAGGTACAGTGCCGGCCCTATGCGGCTGGTCTTGCTCTTGCTCTTCGCGACCTCTCTGGCGCACGCCGACGCGCCTGCCGTGGCGGAGCCCGAGGGGGACCTGCGCGCGAGGGTCGAGGCGCTGTGGCGGCTGCCCGCGCTGGAGGACGGAGTGCGGCGGCCGCTGGAGCTCGCGCGTGCCGCGCTGGAGCGCTCCCGGGCGGCGCCGGATGCCGCCACCAAGCTGCGCACCGAGGGGCTCGCGCGCGCGGCGGTCGAGCTGGCGGAGGCGCGCTTGCGGCTGGCCCGCGAGCGTCTGCTGCTGCGTGCGGCCCAGGCCCGGCGTGCCACCAGCTTCGCGGAGAAAGAGACCGCGCGCCGCGCGCTGGAGCGTGAGCGCGCCCGGCTCAACCAGCTGGAGCGCGGCAGCCCGTGAACAAGTGGCTCTTGCTGATCCTGACGATCATGGTGGGTGGCTGCGCCCTCGCCCAGCGCCACGCGCGCGACGCGGTCGACGAGACGCGGCTGAAAGAGGCACGCGCGGTGGAGGCCGAGCGGCGCGCCCCGGTGCCGTTCGCCAACTATCGCTCCGCGCAACAAAAGGCGCGCGCGCTCAAGCCCGAGACGCCCGAGCGCGATGACCACGAGGCCGAGGCGCGGCTGTGGCTGGAGACCGCGATCGCGATCGGCGAGCGCGAGGTGATGGCGGAGCAGCGGCTGGCCGAGGAGAAGGCGCAGCTGGAGATCGACGCCGTGCTGACGCCGCTGCTGCAGGAGCGCGCGGAGCTGGGCCGACGCACGGAGCTGCTGGCGGCGCGCGAGATCGCGCGGGTCGAGGCCGAGCGCTCGCTCCATCGCGCGTCGCAGCGCACCGACCTGCGCGTGCGCATCCCGCGTGAAGAACAGAAGCGCACGGCCGACGCGCTGCTCAACCGCGCGGCCTTGATCGCGCTCACGCTGGAGACCGTGAAGCCCGGCTCGACCGGCCTGAACAAGCTGCGCGCGCAGCTCCAGCAAGCCGAGGCGCTGGCCAACAAGGAGCCGGATCTGGCGCTCGCGCGCGCGGACCAGACGTTGTTCTTCGCGCTGTCGCAGATGGCCGAGCTGCGTGGCGACGAGCCGCCCAGCGACGACGAGAAGTCCTCGCTGGCGGAGGAGCTGGCGCTGATCGGCGCCAAGGTCAGCCGCGGCGATCAGGGCCTGGGCGGCACGTTCGAGCGCGCGCTGTCCGGTCCCGGTCTGGCCGCGGATGCCGAGCGCTCGCTGGAGCGTCTGTGCGCGCTGACGCGCTCGCACATCAAGGGTCCGCTGCGGCTGTCCCCGCACGCCACCAGCGCGGCGCAGGGCGAGGCACGCGCACGCGCGGTCCGCACCAGCTTCACGCGCGCGGGCTGCACGGGTGCGCGCTTCGCCATCGTGGCCACCGCCAGCGAGGACGACGCGCTGGAAGTGAACTTCCTCGCCTACTGATGGCGGTCGGGCGCTTCACGGCCTTTCGCGCGAAGGTCTACGACGAGAGCCCCTGGTACGCGCCGATCCGGGCGCTGCTGATCGAGCTGGAGCAGCACGGGCGCTTCCCAAGCGCGGACGAGCTGACGGCGCTGCATCAACGGCACGTCGAGGCGCGCGGACTGCCGGCGCTGCGCTTCGTGGAGGTGCCACGCAAGAAGCCACGCCGGAAGGGGCCGATCGACCCGAGCACGCTGTACGAGGGCCTGGTGACCGTGCGCGGCGAGGTGCCGACGCGGCGCGACGACTGGCACGACCTGTTCAACGCGCTCGCGTTCCTGACCTTCCCGCGCGCCAAGCGGGCGCTGCACGCACGCCAGTTCGCGATCCTGCGCGCGCGGCTGGAGCCGACCGCGACCAAGCTGCCCAACGCGCGCACACGCGAGCAAGACGCGCTGACGCTGTTCGACGAAGGCGGCCTGGTGGTGGCGAGCCCGGCGCCGATCGCGGACGCGGAGCTGGGCGAGGCGATGCGCGCCGGACGCGCGCGCGTGGTCCCGTTCGGTCACGCGCTGTACGAGCACATGGTCGCGCAGGCGCCCTGCCCGCTCGCCACCGTGCATGCCGTCTCGTTGCCCGCCAGCGTGGACCTGGATGCCCTGGACCGGGCGCTTGCGGACGCTCTGTCCGCGCCTAGCGCGTTCCTCGTGCCCAGTCCTGAACGCGGCACGTCGTTGCCCGCGCTGCTGAGCGCGCAAAACCCGTGAAATCCTTGTTCCCGTGGCGGGCGGCGGCTACGCTGGCCGACCCGTCGCACGTTTGCTCGCGCGCGGAGAAAACGCGCGCTTCGACGCACGCTGGAGTGTCCTCGTGATCGCTCGCAAATGTTTGCCGATGTTCACCGCGGCGCTCGCGCTGTCGCTCACCGCCACGAGCGTCGCGCGCGCCGAGTCTCCGTACGACGCGCGCGCGGCGCGCTATCAGGCGCGT
The DNA here is from genome assembly GCA_040508235.1 of Polyangiales bacterium. GTDB lineage: Bacteria > Myxococcota_A > Polyangia > Polyangiales > DASUME01 > DASUME01. The sequence continues at coordinate 42,517 of JBEVNG010000374.1, forward strand.
GCACTCGCGAAGGGGCGCGATCCGAGCAGCACCATCGAGCTGCTGGAGCTGCTGCGCCAGGGCGATCACAGCGATCCCAAGCTCGCGCGCGCGACGTACGAGAAGCTGGCCAAGAGCCCGGCGCTCGGCATCGAGCAGCGCATGATGATGGCGCGCGCGGCCGCCAACGCGCTGCGCCGCGCGGGGGAGCTGCCGGCGAGCACCAAGGCCTACCGCGAGCTCGGCTACCTGCACGACTTCCGCGTGATCGGTCCGTTCGACAACGAGGGCAAGCGCGGCTTCGACTTCGAGCTCGGCCCCGAGCGTGACCGCAAGGGTGCCGTGCAGAACGGCGTCGAGTTCGATGGCCGCGAGCGCAAGGTGCGCTGGCGCAAGCTGCCCGATGTGGTGCAGAGCGGCCAGGTTGACTTCGACGCGCTGCTGCGCCCCAACGAGAACGTCTGCGCGCTGGCCGAGACCACGCTCAGCTTCGACAAGCCGGCCACCCTCACCCTGTGGCTCGGCGGCGGCGGCGCCACCAAGCTCTACTTCAACGGCGACGAGGTGATCCGCGACGCCGGCTACCGCGGCAACGGCTACGACCGCACCGCCGCGCGCGTGCAGGCCCACGCCGGCGACAACCGCGTGCTGGTCAAGAGCTGCACCACCAACGGGCCGCTCGGTGTCTCGGTGCGCGTAGGCAACCTCAACGGCGAGCCGCTGCTGGTCGCGCACAGCGCCGACAAGCTCGACGCGATCAGCGGCGAGGGCGCCAAGGTGCAGACCACGCCGACCACGGTGCTGGCGCAGCTGGAGAAGGCGGTCGCCACGCCCAAGCCGCAGGCCCAGGCGCTGGAGAACCTGGCGCGCTACCTGGCCTACTCCAACGCGGACGATCCGGCCGAGCGACGCGCGCGTCAGCTCGCGCTGCGCGCCGCCGAGCTGCAGCCCACGGGCCCGCGCTACCTGCTCGCCAGCCAGCTCGCGGAGGAGCGCTACGAGAAGGCGCGACTGCTGGAGAAGGCGCGCAAGCTGACGCCCAACGATGCCGACGTGCAGCTGGCCGCGGCGCAGGTGGTCAGCGCGGGTCCTGGTAGCGAGCGCGCCCTGCGTATGCTCGACAAGCTGCCGGCGGACGGCGCGGCTGGGCTCGACACGCTGGTGCTGCGCGCGCAGCTGTTGCGTAGCCTCGGCCTGCGCGACAGCGCCAAGGGCATCGCCAAGGCCGCGCTCACGCGTGCGCCCAAGGCGGAGCTGCTGCTGGAGCTCAACTCGGAGCTCGCCTCCGAGGAGACGCGCAAGGACGAGCTGCTCAAGCTGTCCAGCGACCTGCTCGCGCAGCGCTACGACCACTTCGGCGCGCGCCGCACGCTGACCGAGGCCGCGATCGCCGCCGGCAAGGATCAGGACGCGCTGGCGCACCTCGACGCGATGCGCGCGCTCTGGCCCAGCAACGAGCGCCGCGCGCTCTACATTGCCGACCTGTACGACGCGCTCGGCAAGGACGACCTGGAGCTGGCCACGCTCACGCGCGCGCTCGAGGTCGCTCCGGAGAGCACCGCGCTGCACGTGCGCATGGGTCGCGCGTTCCTGCGCGCCGGCCGCACCGAGGCCGCCGCCGACAGCCTGCGCCGGGCGCTCCTGCTCAGCCCGCAGGACGCCGCCACGCGCGAGCTGCTGGAGCAGATCGCACACGAGAAGCGGCTCGACGAGGCGTACGCGCAGCCGACCGATGCGCTGCTCGCGCACCGCGTGGGCAAGAGCGATCGCCCGGTCACGATCCTGAACGACCTGCAGGTCGCCACCGTGTTCGAGAACGGCCTGGGCTCGCGCTTCGTGCAGTTCGCGGCACAGGTGCACGATCAGGAGGGCGCACGCCGCCTGCGCGCGCGCTCGATCCAGTTCGACCCCGAGACGCAGCGCGTCGACGTGCGCATGGCGCGCGTGTATCGCGCCGACGGCCGCGTGCTGGAGGCCACCGAGACCTACGAGCAGCAGCTGGGCGAGCCGTGGTACCGCATGTACTACGACACGCGCGCGCTGACCGTGGTGTTCCCGGATCTCGAGCCCGGCGACAGCGTGGAGCTGCGCTACCGCATCGACGACGTGGCGCCGCGCAACGTGTTCGCGGACTACTTCGGCGACCTGCACACGCTCGGCGGCGACGAGCCGCGGCAGCAGGTCGAGTACGTGTTGATCACGCCCAGCTCGCGCAACTTCTACGTCAACAAGCCCAAGCTGGAGCTGAAGCACGAGGAGAAGACCGAGGGCAACAAGCGCATCCAGACGTTCACCGCCAAGAACCTGCCGGCGATCCGCAGCGAGCCCAACATGCCGGGCTTCACGGAGTGGGTGCCGTACCTGCACGTGTCGACCTACGAGAACTGGGAGAAGGTCGGACGCTGGTGGTGGGGCCTGGTGCGAGACCAGCTGTACGCGGACGACGAGCTCAAGCGCGTGGTCGCGCAGCTGAAGCAGGGCGTGCCTCAGGGACGTGATTACGAGCGCGAGATCGCGCAGCGCGTCTACGGCTGGGTGGTGAAGAACACGCGCTACGTGGCGCTGGAGTTCGGCATCCACGGCTTCATGCCCTACCGCGTGCCGGACATCGCGCGGCGCGGCTTCGGCGACTGCAAGGACAAGGCGTCCCTGATCTACACCATGCTGCGCGAGGCCGGCGTCGATGCGCGCCTGGTGCTCGTGCGCACGGATCGCAACGGTGACATCGACTCCGAGCCCGCCTCGCTGTCGGTGTTCGATCACGCGATCGCGTACGTGCCCAAGCTCGACCTCTACCTCGACGGCACCGCCGAGCACAGCGGCACGCGCGAGCTGCCCAAGGGCGACCAGGGCGTGATGGTGCTGGTGGTGGGACCGGACTCGGTGGAGCTCAAGAAGACGCCGGTGCTGCCGGCCGAGAGCAACCTGCGCCAGCGCAAGGTCGAGATCGCGCTGGAGGAAGACGGCTCGGGCACGCTCAGCTCCGACGAGCGCATCACGGGCGCGGACGCCGCCGGCTACCGCAGCAACTACGAGGCTGCCGGCACGCGTCGCGAGCGCCTGGAGCGGCAGCTGGCCGGCGGCATGCCGGGCCTGTCGCTGGAGCAGCACGCGTTCACGGGCCTCGACGACATCGAGCGCGACGTCACCATGCAATACAAGATCAAGGCTCCGCAGCTGGCGCGCCCCGAGGGCAGCGAGCTGCGCATCGGCGGCAGCGCGCTCAACGACCTGGTGCGCGAGCTGGCGGCCAGCCCGACGCGCACGTACACGCTCGACCTCGGCCTGCCGCGCGTCTACCGCGAGGAGCGCACCGTCAAGGGCCCGAAGGGCTTCGTGGTGAAGAAGCCGCCGGAGGGCGGCGAGGTGAAGAGCCGCTTCGGCAGCCTGAGCGTCAAGACCGAGCAGAGCGGCAGCGGCGTGCTCACCAAGACCCACTTCGAGCTGTCGGTCGATCGCGTGCAGCCGAACGACTACGCCGAGTTTCGCAAGTTCGTGGAGCGCGCCGACGGCCTCCTGCGCCAGCGCATCGCTTTTAGCAAGGAGTCGCAGTGATGCGTAAGACGGGAGCGATTGCCTGCGCGCTGATGATCGCGTCGTGCGGCGGCTTGCAGACGCGCACCGCGCGCGACGAGCGTCCAATCGACCGCCTGCGCGGGGTCGCCAAGGCTAACGACG
>JBEVNG010000392.1:0-4522 GCA_040508235.1 Polyangiales bacterium
GCTACATGGCGTCTGCGTGGAAGCCGTAGACACGACCGGGACGCTCGCTGCGCACGTCACGCCCGCGGGCCACCTGCTGCTGGATCGAAGTGAGACCGAGCCGGATGGTCTCGATGCCGCGGCGCGTAGCCACCTGCAGAGCGCGATGGGGCGCGGCGCCGGGCACGTGCTGCTCCAGCTTGGGTTGGTGCATGCCGATAGCGTGCTGGCTCCGTCGCTCGCGCTGCTGCGCGATCTCGGCAAGCGCTTCGTGCTCCGGGTCTGTGCCGAGCCGGACGAGACGCGCGAGCGCACGCCGCCTGTGCCGAGTGCAGAAGACTTAATGACGCTGCTTCGGTCCGTCCCTCCGATGCTGGGCGCCGAGTACATCACCGAGGACACGCTGCGTGCGTGGTGGGCAGCGACGGGAGAGGCGTTCCTCGCGGAGCTGGAGCGCTCGGGCGCGTCGGTGCAGGACTGGCTTCGGTCTTACGGTTCGAGCTGGAACGTGGTGGGGAAGGTCTGCTTCCACCTCGCCGAGAATCCGGCCGACCCTGAGTATCCGTTCGCGTTCATGGCCACCTACGCGACGCGTGGGAATGCCAAGACCAAGGTCGCTTACGCACCGCTGTCACGCGCCCTGACGGAGTCTTCCGCGCGTGGCGACCAGGCATCTCTGCTGTCGTTGCTGGTCCCGGTCCAACGCGCCGCCGAGACGAGCGCGCTCGTGAAGCAGCTGCTCGATGACGGAGATCTCTACCATCCGCTGGCCTGGACGCCGAGCGAGGCGCACGAGTTCCTGCGCGAGATTCCGGCCCTGGAGTCCGCTGGCTTGACGGTGCGGGTACCTGACTGGTGGCGCGCACGTAGGCCGCCGCGTCCCGAGGTGCAGGTCACGGTGGGCGGCAAGGCTCCGGGTGCGGGCACACTCGGCGCGGATACTTTGTTGGACTTCGACGTGAGCGTGACGCTCGAAGGAGAAGCGTTGAGCGGCGCCGAGCTTCGCGAGCTGATGGCTCGTCAGGAGGGGCTGGCCTTCGTGCGTGGCAAGTGGGTCGAGCTCGACCGGGACAAGCTGCAGCATGTTCTGGATCACTGGCAGCAAGTGAAGCGCGACGCTGGCAAGGATGGCCTCTCGTTCCTGACCGGGTTGCGCTTGCTGGCTGGCGCGCCCGTGGTCGACCGAGAATCGCCGCGCGCCGACGTCGCGAGCTGGACGCGCGTCGAGGCGGGACCGTGGCTGTCCCAGACGCTCGCGGGCTTGCGTACGCCCGAAGGCCTCGCCTCCGCAACACCAGGCGACGCGCTGCATGCGGAGCTGCGCGCGTATCAGCACACCGGCGTCAGCTGGCTGTGGTTCGCGTCTCGTCTACGGCTGGGTGTTTGCCTGGCGGACGACATGGGCCTCGGAAAGACCATCCAGATCCTGGCGCTGATGCTGATCGAGCAACGCGAGGCCGCGAAGGATGCGCCGCCGCATCTGCTGATCGTGCCTGCCTCGTTGCTCGGGAACTGGCAGGCCGAAGCGGCGCGCTTTGCGCCTTCGCTGCGGCTGTTGGTGGCGCATACGTCGGCGATGCCCAGCAAGGAGCTGGCCGCCCTCCCCGCCGAGCGGCTGGCGGATGTGGACGTCGTGCTCACCACCTACGGCACCGCGGCGCGCGTGCCCTGGATCGCGGAGCGCGACTGGTCCCTGCTGGTGATCGACGAAGCGCAGGCGATCAAGAACCCGAACTCGCGGCAGACGCGTGCCGTGAAGGCGCTGCGCGGGCGTAGCCGCGTGGCGCTGACCGGGACGCCGGTGGAGAACCGGCTCGGCGACCTGTGGTCCCTCTTCGACTTCCTCGATCCTGGCTTGCTCGGCACGGCAAAGCAGTTTGGTGCGTTCACCAAGAAGCTCGCGGAGCGGCCCAGCGAGCGCTACGCACCTCTGCGTCGACTCGTTCAACCTTACTTGCTGCGAAGGTTGAAGACCGACCGACGTGTGGTCGCCGACCTGCCCGACAAGATCGAGCTCAAGACGTTCTGTGGGCTCTCCCGTGCGCAGGCCGCACTGTACAGACGCACCGTCGACGAGCTGGCCGCCGCGCTGCGCGAGACCGGCGAGGGCATCGAGCGGCGGGGCCTGGTGCTGGCGTACCTGATGCGCTTCAAGCAGATCTGCAACCACCCGGCGCACTGGCTACGCGATGGAGAGTGGAAGGAGACCGAGAGCGGCAAGCTGCTGCGCTTGCGCGAGCTGTGCGAGGACATCGCGACGCGCCAGGAGAAGCTGCTCGTCTTCACGCAGTTCCGCGAAGCGACCGAGCCGCTTGCCGCGTTCCTGGAGCAAGTGTTCGGGCGTCCTGGCCTCGTGCTGCACGGCGGCACGCCCATCAAGCAGCGGACGGCGCTCGTCGAGCGCTTTCAGAACGACGAGCAGGTGCCCTTCTTCGTGCTGTCTCTCAAGGCCGGCGGCACCGGTCTGAACTTGACCGCTGCGTCTCACGTGGTGCACTTCGACAGGTGGTGGAACCCCGCGGTCGAGAACCAGGCCACGGACCGCGCGTTTCGCATCGGCCAGAAGAAGAACGTGCTGGTGCACAAGATGATCTGTCGCGGCACGGTCGAGGAGAAGATCGACGCGCTGATCGACGGCAAGAAGGACATGGCGGAGGGCGTCGTGGGCGGCGAGGGAGCGGAGGCGTTGCTGACCGAGCTGGATGACGAGCGCCTGCTCGCGCTGGTCGCGCTGGATCTTACTCGTGCAGCGGCGGAGTGATGGCTTCTGGCTACGACGACTTTCCCGCGTACGTGCCCGTCGCGCAGCGGCTGGCCAACGGAAGGCGCGCGCTGGAGAAGCTGGCCAAGAAGCGCGGCCGACCTCTGGCGCCGATCACCCTCGACAGCAGGCACATCGCGACCAGCTTCTGGGGTCGAGCCTGGTGCCAGCACCTGGAGACGCACAGCGACTTCGCGAGTCGGCTGCCCCGAGGCCGCACCTACGTCCGCAACGGCTCGGTCCTCGACCTCCACATCGAGCACGGGAAGGTCGAGGCGCATGTGGCGGGGTCCTCGCTGTACGAGGTCACCATCAAGCTCACGAAGCTGGAGGATGCGCGTTGGCGGCAGATCATCGCGGCCTGCTCCGGACGCATCGCTTCGCTGATCGGGTTGCTACGTGGAGAGCTCGCGGCGGACGTGCTCTCCGTGCTGACGGACCGGAAGGCAGGTCTGTTCCCCGCGCCCAAGGAGATCCACATGCTCTGCACGTGCCCTGACTCGGCCTACATGTGCAAGCACGTGGCTGCCGTGCTCTACGGCGTCGGCGCGAGGCTGGATCGGTCGCCGGAGCTGTTCTTCCTGCTGCGACAGGTCGATCAAGCCGAGCTGATCGCGAGCGCGGTGGCAGCCGACGTGCTCACCGTGGCGGGCGCTCGCAGCGGTGGAAGCGGGAGACGGCGCCTCGCAACGAGTGCCATCGCCTCCGTGTTTGGGATCGAGCTAGAGCCCGAGCAAGCAGAAGTGTCGAAGAAGAAGACGCGCAAGCCGCCTCGTTGACCGGCGGCAACCGCGCTCGCTACTCGATGTTGCTCTGCCAGTCGGATGCGTTGGGGCCCTTGTCGAGCAGGAACTTGCGGTAGCGCTCGTCACCTTCGAGGAAGGTCTTCTGGAAGGCGAGGCCGTAGTAGCCGATCATGTTCATGTTCGTGACGGGCGTGTTGTAGTCCCAGTGCCCGCCGCCGCTGACTTCGTAGAGAAGCTTGGGCGTGGTGGCGGGGATGGCCTTGTACGCGTTCTGCGACTGCATGGAGCCACCGAGGATGCCCGGGTCGGCGCTGCCAGCGAAGATGATGGTCGGCGCCATGACCTTGTTCGCGATCGAGGCTCCGCCGGCGGTGGTGTTGTGTCCGGCCAGCGTCATGCCTGTCTTGATGTCTGCAGACTTGCTGGTGTTGATCCAAGTCGCGCCGCCACCCATCGACCAGCCGCCCATGCCGTAGCGGTCCTTGGTCAGCTTGCCCTGGAGCGGGCTGCCATCGCGCGTGTTCTCGGCCTTGAGCGCCTCGAATGCTTCCATCAGCGCGACTGCGCGCTCGGCGACATCGACGTTCGGGTTGTTGGTGTCGATGACCATCGTGACGATACCGTGCGAGGCGAGGAACGGGCCCCACGGCGCGAGGTCTCTGATCACGCCGGTGAGCCCGGGACAGAGCACGATGGCGCTGAACGGCGCCGTCGCATCGCTTGGGTACCAGACCTTTGCGCCAAGGTACGTCGGTCCATCCTTGAAGCCCGAGTCGTAGTCGGCGACCTTGTAGCTGCCGTTCTTCTTCAGTAACTCCGCCGTGGGCTCGGGTCCGCGGCACAGGCAGTTGCCGTCGTCGCAGCACGTGCCGTCACCCATCTCCACCGGCGACTGGCCAGCGTCCGCGGAGCCCGCGTCGGACTTTTGCGGGCCAGCATCGCGTGCCGCACCGGCGTCCGACTCCGCCGAGGTTCCAGCGTCCACCCTGGAGCCCTGCGATCCACTGCTGCTTGCGTCCTTGCCCTGGCGCCCCGC
>JBEVNG010000448.1:0-12227 GCA_040508235.1 Polyangiales bacterium
TCGCGCTCGATGCGGGCGTGCACGGCGATGGTTGGTTCGGCGCCCTCGTCGCTCGCGACCGCGCCGACCTTGCTCGCGAGCACGCGGACGATGCGCTCGCGGATCGCGCCCGTGTGATAGAGCTTGGACTTGCTGGCGGTCGCGCGGACGTCGATGCGCGCGCCTGCGCCGAGTACGCGGGCCCAGTCGAGCTGGGTCAGGGCGTGCTCGAGCTTGGCGAAGTGCGCCGCGTGGAAGCTGCCGACGCGCAGCAGCACCTTGAGCGCGAGGCCCGCGCCGAGCAGCACACGGTAGAGCTCGACCTGCGACGCGTGCACGGTGACGCCGCCTGCGCTGGGCTGGCCGGTGAGCCCGAGCTCGGCGAGCTCCGCGGCGAGCAGCGGTTCCAGACCGGGGGCGCAGGCGACGAAGAGCTCGAAGGGGGCGATGGACACGGCGGCGCGCCTTCATTCAACACATGCCGCCCGGGCGCAACGTGCGCGGTACCCGGAGGCGCGAGCGATCGCGAAACACCCTGAAAGGTGAGCTTGCGCGCCTTGCCGTGGGCGGGTGATCGCGTGAGGCTGCGAGGAAAGGAGGCGTTCATGCAGCACTCGACGGATCTCGCGGCTGACATCGAGTCGCTGCACATCGACCGCTCGCCGGCGCTTCCGCTTGCGAGCCTGGGTGCGCGGTTGGGGGGCCACGTCTTCGACACCTTGTCGTTTTACGCGAGCGCGTTCGCGGCGGTCCGCGTTCTGGGGCCGTTCCGCGAGCTGGGGCCGTGGGGCTGGCCGTTCGTGCTCGCGGTTCCGATGCTCAACTTCGTGCTCTGCCTGGTGTGGGGCCAGACGCTGGGCAAGATGATCGCGGGCACGCGCGTGGTCACCATGCACGACGCGCGCGTCGCCTGGTGGCAGCTGCTGCTGCGTTATCCTGCGTGGGGGCTCGGCGTGCTCGACCTCGCGTTCATCTTCGACGCCTCGCGCCGTCCCCTCCACGACAAGCTGGCCGGCACGCGTGTCGTGACCGCGGCGTCGAGCGCGCACCTCTACAGCGGGTAAGAAGCGGACCGGCCCGGGCACGTGCCCGCCCGCGGCTCGGGAAAGAACACAAAAAGCCCAGGATCTCGCGCTGGCGTGCGGCTTGCGTTGGGCCGCGGGCATGTCGAGAATTTTGATCGCTGCGGTGCCGTTGCTGGGGCATGTGCGTCCGGGGTTGCCGATCGCGCGGGAGTTGGTGAAGCGCGGGCACGAGGTCTTCTTTTATACGGGCGCGAAGTATCGCGCGGAGGTCGAGGCCGTGGGCGCGCGCTTCGCGGGGATGCGGCAAGCACGCGACTTCGATGACGCGGAGCTGCCAGCGGCGTTCCCCGAGCTCCAGGGGCTCCGCGGGTTCGCGCAGATGAAGCTGGGCATGGAGCTGTTGTTCGTCGACCCGATCCCGAACCAGGTCGCGGACCTACACTCACTGCGGGCGGAGCACGGGTTCGACGTGATGGTGCACGACGTCTGCTTCACCGGCATGCCGCTGTACGCCGAGCGTTATGGAGTGCCGTACGTGACCTACGGCATCAGCGCCCTGGCGTTCCCGAGCCGCGATACCGCGCCGTTCGGGCTCGCGTTGCCGCCCAGCGCGAGCACGCTCGGCCGACTGCGCAACCGCGGGCTGTACGCGCTCACCGACCGCGTGATCTTTCGTCGCCACAACGCGCGCTACCGCGCGATGCGTCGGGAGCTCGGCTTGCACGCCGACATCAGGGAAACCTTCCTGGGAGCGCCGATCCGCGCGCAGGCGTACCTGCAGACCAGTGTGCCGAGCTTCGACTATCCGCGCAGCGACATGCCCTCGGTGCTCGAGTTCGTGGGGCCGTTCCTGCTGGAGCCGGGCCGCGCGTTCGAGGCCCCGCGCTGGTGGAGCGAACTCGATGGCACGCGACCCGTGGTGCACGTCACGCAGGGCACGGTGTCCACGAACGCGAGCGACCTGCTGGTGCCCACGCTGCACGCGCTGGCGGACGAAGACGTGCTGGTGGTGGCGACGACGGGGGGTGCACCGGTGCAGAGCCTCGGCGCTCTGCCCAGCAATGCGCGCGTGGAGCGCTTCATCGAGTACATGCACCTGCTGCCGCACGTCGACGTGATGGTCACCAATGGCGGCTACGGCGGCGTGGGGACCGCGCTCGCCCACGGTGTGCCCATGGTCGTGGCGGGGGACACCGAGGAGAAGCCGGAGGTCGCGCGACGCATCGGCTGGTCGGGCGTGGGCATCGACCTGCGCAGCGGACGCCCGAGCGAGCGCCGCATCCGCGATGCGGTTCGGCGCGTGCTGCGCGAGCCAAGCTTCCGCCAGCGTGCACAGGCGATGCAGCGCGAGATCGCGGGGTACGCAGGCGCCCGACGTGCCGCCGACGTGGTGGAGCAGGTCGCTGGCAGCGCGACGATCTCGAGCGCGGCCTAGTACCACTCGATCACTTCTCGCTACCGCGGCCGCGACAAGTGACCGAGTGGCGCTAGCGCGCCAGCGCAGCATTCAGATGCGCCGCGATCTGCTCGACGCCCGGCGCGCGCAGGATGCCGATGTGGTCGCCGGGGATGTCGTGCAGTGCGAGATCGCTGGCGAGCGTCTCGAAGCCGTAGCCGGGCAGCACGGGGCCGGCGGTGTCCGCGTCGAGGGCGCGGAACAGCAGCACCTGGCCGGGGTAAGGCTGCGCGCCGCGGTCGTACTCGACGATGCGCTCGCTGTAGGCGTGCTCGCGCAGCTGGTCGAGGTGCTGCACCTCGTCCGTCGGCTCGCTCGGCTGCGCGCGTGGTCGGAAGCGCTGTAGCTCCCTCTTCACGCGCTCGACGATCAGTGCGCGCGCGGCTCGTGGACCCGCGCGTCGCCACACGCCGAGGCGGTGTGCGATACGGCGACGCAGGCCGTGCAAGTGCGCGCGCGGGAGCACGGTGTCGAACAGGGCGAGCGTACAGACTTGCTGACCGTCCTCGTGAAGCTGACGTGCCATCTCGTACGCGACGGCGCCACCGAAGGAGAGCCCGCCGAGCGCGTAGGGACCGTGCGGCGTGTGCGCGCGCATCAGCTTGATGTACTGGGCCGCGAACTGTTCGACGTGCGGCAAGCGCGCTGCGCCGTTGGCGGCGAGACCCTCGCTCGGCAACAGCAGCGAGTAGACCGGGCTGTCGCCGGGCAGCGCGCTCGCCAGTGCCTGGTAGATCTGGATGCCGCAGACCAGGAACAGCGGCGTGCCGTGGCCCGGCTTCAGGCACAACACGCTCGGCTTGTCGACGGTGCCGCCGCGCTTGATGTGCTCGGCCAGGCCACGAATGGTCGGCGCCGCGAACAGATCCGCGAGCGCAAGGGGCCGCTCCGCGCTGCCGCGGAGCAGCTGCAGCATGCGCAGTGCGCGCAGCGAGTCGCCGCCCAGTGCGAAGAAGTCGTCGTCGCTGCTCAGCGTGTCCGCGCCGATGCCCAGCGCCTCCGCGAACGAGCGGGCGACCATCAGCTCCAGGTCGTTGCGCACGCCGGCGCTCGCCCGCGCGACTGCCCTGGGCTCGGGCAGTGCCTTGCGATCGATCTTCTGGTTGAGCGTCATCGGGAAGCTGGCGAGCTGCACGAATGCGCTCGGCACCATGTACGCCGGCAAGTGCGCGCGGCACGCGACCGTCAGCGCCTGCACGTCGAGCTCGCCCACCACGTACGCGACCAGCTGCTGTGCGCTCGCGTTGCCGCGCAGCATCACCAGCGCCTCGCGCACGCCCGGCTGCGCGCACAGCACGTCCTCGATCTCGCGCGGCTCCACGCGGTGACCGCGCACCTTGATCTGAAAGTCCTCGCGTCCGATGAACAGCAGCTGGCCATCCTCGGCGCGCCGCACCATGTCGCCGGTGCGATAGAGCCGCGCGCCGTCCTGGAACGGATGAGGCACGAAGCGCTCCGTCGTCAGATCCTCGCGGCCGAGGTAGCCGCGCGCCAGCCCCACGCCGCCGACGTACAGCTCGCCCACGCTGCCGTCTTCGACCACGGCGCGCTGCTCGTCGAGTACCCACGCCTCGGTGTTGGCGAGCGGCAGGCCGATCGGCACGGCCTCGCCCGGGCGCAACGCGCGGCCGTCGTGCAGGTACGCGGTGCAGGTGACGGTGGCCTCGGTGGGGCCGTAGCCTTGCAGGAAGCGCACGCGACCGTGGGCTTGCGAGAGGAACAGGGCGAGCAGCTCCGCCGAGACTTGCTCGGTGCCGACCCCCACCGCGCGCACGCTCGCCGGAAGCGTGAGGCGGCCCGCGCCGATCTCGCGCGCCCACTCGTGGAAGAACGCGGTCGGCAGGATCAGCGTGCTCAGCTCCGCGCTGCGCAAGAATGCGTCGAAGCTCTCCAGCGAGCGAAACAGATCTTCCGGACGCACCACCACCGCGGCGCCCGAGAGCAGGGCGGGAAACAGCTGCTCCGCCGCGACGTCGAAGCCGATGGACGCCGAGCACAGCACACGATCCTGCGGGGCCAGCGCGTACAGCTCCGCCATGCGCAGCGCGTGGTTGAGCAGCGAGACGTGGCGCACCTCGACGCCCTTGGGCGTGCCGGTGGAGCCCGAGGTGTAGATCACGTACGCCAGATCATCGGCACCTGCGCGCGAGAGCATGCTCGGCGCGTCCTCGATCGCGCTCGGCTCTTCCAGCAGCATCCACGTCAGCTTGGCCAGGCGCGCTTCGTCGAGCGCGACGGTGCCTTCGTGCGCGAGCACGAGCGCGGGCTGACTCTCGCGCAAGATCGAGCGCACGCGCGAGGACGGCGAGTCGGGATCGAGCGGCACGTACGCCGCGCCCGTCTTCAGCACCGCCAGCATGGACACGGCAAGTGCGAGCCCACGACGCGCGCACAGCGCCACCAGCGAGCCCGCCGTCACGCCGTGCTGCATCAGCTGCGCGGCCAGCGCGTCGCTCGCGAGGTCGAGCTCGCGATAGGTCAGCATATCCTCGCCGAACACCAGCGCCGGTGCGTCCGAGGTCGCGCGCACCTGACGACGAAACGCGGCACACAGATCCCCCGCCGGCAGCGGCACCGAGGGACCGCGACAGACGCGCACCAGCTCCGAGCGCAAGCTGAGAGCTTCCATCAACCGCGCCCCACGATCGAGCCACGCGTGAGCCCCAGCTCGCGGCGATAGCGCTCGTACGATCGGGCTCCGGCGCGCAAGCGCATCAGCGCGCCCTCCGCGATCCAGCGCGCGACCTCCGGTCTCTCGTCGATCAGCGGCACCAGCACCTCGTCGCGCCAGTCGCGCGCGTGGATGACGTCGATGGTCGCGTGCAGGCGGAAGTAGCGGCTCGCCTCGTGCTCGACGTCGAGACGATCGAGCCCCTGCACGACCTTCACCGCACGCGTGGGTGCGGTGAGCTCCACCGCGCCGAGAGCGCCGATCGAGTGAAACGCGAAGCGCCTGTTGTAAGCGAGCCCGGCGAGCACGTTGCCCACCGCCAGCGCCTCCCACACGATCTCGCGCAGGTCCGTGCACACCACGCCCACGGCGCGCGCGAGGTCCGCCAGCATCGGACCGTGCATGCCCACCACCTTGCCGCGACCCATCTCGTCCCAGTAGTTGCGCGCGAGCTCCAGCTTGGGGCGCGCGGGCAGACGCAGCTGCGTGAGCGCGACCAGGTCCTCGAAGCCGGCTTCCCCCGCCACTTCCTGGCGCAGGAACCAGCGCATCTCCTCGTGGCTAGCTTGCTCGGCGAGGTAGTCGAACAGCGGATCGTGCTGGCCTGGACCGCGCTCGCGCAGCGCATCGAACCAGCTCGCGAACGCCGCACCGGTGCCGGGCGCCTCGCGCGCCCAGTCGGCGACCGCGCGCCGCTCTTCCTCCAGGAACACACCCTCGCGCAGGCTCCACTCCGCGCCGCGCACGAGCTCGGCTTGCCAGTCGTGGCCGGGACCGTCCGGGACCAAGCGCGTGTGGTGCAGCTGCATCAGCGCACCGTGCAGTGCCTCGGCCGACAGTGGCGCGGTCAGCTGACGCATCGTTTCCTTCTCGACGTTCAACTCGGCAGGCATCGAAGCTCTCCTCGCGACACCCATGCCTACGCTGTAGGCGCGGCTGGCATCCCTCGGAAACGTGTCGGTGCGCTCGCGGACTCTTGTGGTCCAGCCAACGCTAATCGACGATGCGGAACTCGACGCGACGATTTCGCGCGCGGCCGGCGGGCGTGGTGTTCTTCGCCTGGGGCTGCGAGGTACCGAGGCCGCGCGCGCTCAGGCGCTCGGCCTTCACGCCGCGCTGCACCAGCGCCTTGACCACCGTCTGCGCGCGGCCGAGCGACAGTTGCTTGTTGAAGGCTTCGTCACCCGTCGTGTCGGTGTGGCCCTCGACCTGGATGTGCTTGATGCCTTCGTTGTCGTTGAGCAGCGTCGCGAGCAGCTCCAGCACCTTGGCGTTTTGTGGTGCGAGCTCGGCGGAGTTGAGGGCGAACACGATCTTGCCCTGGATCTCGATCTCGCCGTCCTCGATGGCGATGCGCGGTGCGTCGGGGCAGCCGTCGCCGTTGCCGCCGCGCTCCTCGGGGGCATCCGGGCACTCGTCCTTGGCGTCGGCGATGCCGTCGCCATCCGTGTCGCCGCCCGGCGCGCCTCTCGGTACCGACGCACACCCCACCGCCAGAGTCAGACACAGCGCACCAGCGAGTCTTCGCGACATCGTTCGATTGTACCTGTTTGGAGGCCGCGAATTACTTCTTTGCGGCGACGTCGCGCAGGCGCGGCTCCAGGATGATCTCGATGCGTCGGTTGGACTGGCGGCCCGCATCGGTAGTGTTGCGCGCGACCGGGTCGTACTCGCCGTAGCCGGCCGCGACCAGCTGCTGCGGGCGCATGCCGGCGCGGATCAGCGCACCGGTGACGGTCACCGCGCGCGCGGACGAGAGCGCCCAGTTGTTCTCGAACGGACCACTCACCGGCACGTTGTCGGTGTGGCCCGCGACGATGAAGTGGCGGTCCTTGAAGCCGCGCAGGCTCCTGGCGACTTCCTTCAGCGCGTCCTTGCCGTCGGGGGTCAGGTCCGCGTTGCCCGAGGGGAACAGCACCTGCGCCTTCAGCTCGACCACCATGCGCCCGCGCCGAAAGCTCACCTGCAGGCGCCCGCTGTCGATCATGCGCGAGAGCTCGCGCGTCATCTGCTTGAACTCGGCCAGCTCCGCGCCGAGCTCGCCGCGCTCGTCGACCAGCTCGACCATGCTCTGGTTCGCGGCCACCAGCTCGCCGGTCGCGTCATCGAGCTTCTTGCCGAGCTCCGTGAGCTGCGCGCGCTGCGCCGCGTTGGCTTGCTCCAGCTCCGCGAGCTGCTCGTTGGCGTGCTTGAGCTTGCCGCGCTCACTGCCCAGCTCGGCCGAGCTCGCCGCGAGGGCACTCTTGGCCTGGTCGCGCTCGCCGTGCATCGCGAACGCGCCGTAGCCAGCGGCGCCCGTGACCGCCGCCAACAGCGCCGCCCCGAGCCAGACGCCGGCGCCGATGCGTGCACGAGGCGCCTCGGTCGCGAGGAAGGGCAGCGTTTCCGAGGGGTCGTGCGGGTGTGCGAGGTTCATGCGGGTACTTCCTTTGCGGGGAGTTGGGCATCCTAACGCGCGCTCTTGCGTGGCCGCAGCGTGGGAAGTTCCGCACCACGTGACCGCAAGTCAGCCTGTGTCTCGCGTCGCACCACGAGAGCGAAGGCCAGCTCGCAAACGCACCGGATTTCGTGCGTCCAGCTGCTAAGTTCCCGCGCGATGACGTCGTTTCGATCGCTCGCGCTCTCGCCCGCCCTGCTGGAAGTCGTGGAGGGCCTCGGTTACCAGGCGCTGACGCCGATCCAGGAGGCGAGCATTCCCCTGCTGCTCGCGGGCAAGGATCTGATTGGACAGTCGCAGACCGGCAGCGGCAAGACGGCGGCCTTTTCGCTGCCGATCCTGCAGGGATTGTCGCTGGAGACGCGCACGCTGGGGGCGCTGGTGTTGTGTCCGACGCGCGAGCTCAGCGCGCAGGTGGCGCGCGAGCTGCGCAAGCTGGGGCGCAACCTGGCGGGGCTGCAGGTGCTGGTGGTCGCGGGCGGCGAGCCGCTGCGGGCGCAGGCGAACGCGCTGGAGCGCGGTGTGCACGTGGTGGTGGGCACCCCTGGACGCGTCATCGATCACCTGGAACGAGGCACGCTCGACCTGCGCGCGGCGCGCTGCGTGGTACTCGACGAGGCCGACCGCATGCTCGACATGGGCTTCGCGGAGGCCATGCGCGTGATCCTCGACGCCTGTCCACGCTCGCGCCAGACGGTGTTCTTCTCGGCGACGTTTCCGGCGACCATCGATGCGCTCAGCCGCAGCTACCAGCGTGACCCGGAGCGCGTGACCATCGAAGCCGAGCCGAGCAGCGCACCCGACGTGCCTCAGCTGCTGCTGGAGGTCGCGCCCGAGCAGAAGGTGCGCGCGCTGCAGTGGGCGCTGCGCCGCTATCCGTTCGAGGCGGCGCTGGTGTTCGCCAACCTGAAGACCACGGTCGCGCAGCTGGAACAGGCGCTGTCGGGCACCAGCGTGGCGTCGATCCATGGCGACCTGGAGCAGCACGATCGCGATCGCGTGATGGCCAAGTTCCGCAACGCGAGCACGCGCGTGCTGGTCGCCACCGACGTCGCCGCGCGCGGCATCGACGTCGAGAGCCTGGAGCTGGTGATCAACTACGACCTGCCGGCGCAGCCCGAGGTCTACGTACACCGCATCGGTCGCACGGGCCGCGCCGGCAAGACCGGCGTGGCGCTGTCGTTCGCGACGCCGCGTGAGGGCGAGAAGATCAAGAACATCCAGGCGCACACCGGCGTCACGTTCGAGCGCGTGCGCATGGATGATCCGGGCCCGCCGATCAACGAGCACATCGCGCGCATGGACACGCTCAAGATCGCGGGAGGTCGCAAGCAGAAGATGCGGCCGGGCGACATCCTGGGTGCGCTCACCGGCGAGGCCGGCGGGCTGGCGGCCACCGACATCGGCAAGATCGAGATCCACGACAACTTCGCCTACGTCGCGGTCGCGCGTAGCGTGAGCAAGCAAGCGCTCAAGAGCCTCGCCAGCGGGCGCATCAAGGGCAAGCGCTTCGTCGTCACGCTGGTGAAGTGAGGAGCCATGATCAGATCGCATCTGGAGCACGTGACGTTCCCGAACTTGCTGCGCGCGGAGCGGGAGGAGGGCGTGTTCAGCCTGCACAACCCGGCGCACGGCACGTCGCTCGACGTCGAGCCGGAGTCGGGGGAGCTGGTCGACATGGTGCTGGAGGCGTTCGCGGAGCCGCGCACGCTCGACGATTTCTTCGCCGCGCATGAAGACGTGCCGGAGGAGCTGGTGCTGTACCTGGTGCGCGCGACGCTGCTGGTCGAGCGCGAGCAGCTGGAGTTCCTGGAGCACGGCTTCTTGCGGCCGACCAGCACGCCGACGGGTACGCCTCTGGCGTGGTCGGACCTGCCGGATGCGCTCGAAGACTGGGTGGTGCTCGGCGTGCCGGTCGATGCGCATGCACTCGGAGGCAGCGGCGCACGCCACGGTCCCGCGGAGATCCGACGCCTGATCAACGGCACGCTGCTGAGCGGCGAGGGCGACGTCGTCGACTGGGAGCTGCGCCGCCTGTATCCGAACCTGCAGGTCGGTGTGCATGACCTCGGTGACATCGATCCCGAGGGCGGGCGCATGGATCACGTGGGTAGCCGCCTGCGCAAGGTCGTGCGGGAGCTGCTGCGCATCGGCGCGCGACCGTTGCTGCTCGGTGGCGATCACTCGATCACGCACTACGCGCTGCAGGAGATCGCCCAGCACGTGCCGCGCTTCGGGCTGATCCACTTCGACGCGCACCCGGACTTGCTGCCGAGCCGCACGCTCTCGCACGCGAGCGTGTTCAAGCTGGCGGTCGAGGAGCCGCGCGTCGATCCGTTCGTGCAGCTGGGCCTGCGCGTGATCGAGCGCATCAGTCCGTACGCGCGCCGTGAGCCGTGCCCCAAGCGTGTCGTGATCAGCGCCCGCGAGATCGCCAGCGCGGCTTCGATCCTCCAGCAGCTGCCGCGCGACATTCCGTACTACCTGAGCTTCGACATCGACTGCATCGACGCGGCCTCCGCGCGTGAGACCGGCACGCCCGCGTTCGGCGGACTCAGCTTCGAGCGCGCGTCGGAGCTGGTGGACTACGTGGCGCGCACGTTCGAGCTGCTCGGCGCGGACTTCGTCGAGGTCGCCGGTGCGCAGGGGGCGCTGCACGCGAGCGCCAGCATGGCGGCGAGCCTGGTGCAGCGTTGCCTCTTATCCGCGAGTCCCTTCGAACCGCTCACGACGGACGTCTATCGCTTTCCCTAGCTGAGCAATCGTGGCCATGCAGGGATGGTTGCGGCCACCCCGTTGCGAGGCGATCACCACACGTGCATTCATCGCTGCCATGAGTGCTCTTCGTGTCGTGCAATGGACCACGGGCAAGGTCGCAACGCAGTCGATCAAGGCGATCCTCGATCGCCCGGAGCTGGAGCTGGTGGGGCTCTACGCGTTCAGCAAGGAGAAGGTCGGCCAGGACGTGGGCGACCTGATCCAGCTCGGGCGCAAGCTCGGTGTGAAGGCCACCAACGACATCGACGCGCTGCTCGCGCTGAAGCCGGACTGCATCGTGTACATGCCGCTGCACCCGGACGTGCCGGAGCTGGCGCGGCTGCTGCGCGCGGGCGTGAACGTGGTGACCACCGCCAGCTTCATCACCGGGCGCGGCTACGGCGAGCCCGCGCGCAAGGAACTGGAAGAGGCTGCGCGCGCCGGCGGTGTGAGCCTGTTCGGCAGCGGCATCAACCCAGGCTGGGTCGACGCGCTGGTCGCCAACGCCTCCAGCCTGTGTCGCGACGTGAACCTGGTGAAGGTGACGGAGTCGTTCAACATCGGCCTGTGGGCGGCGGACGCGAACCAGGACGTGATCGGCTGGGGCCGCCCCGCCAACGATCCCGAGCATCCAAAGGCGATCGAGAAGGCCACGCTGCCGTTCGGCGATGCGGTCGAGGCGATCGCGAAGATGTTCAAGTTCGCGCTCGACGACGTGCGCTGCGAGGTCTCGTTCGCACACGCGACGGAGGATCTCGATGTGCCCGGGCGCATCGTCAAGAAGGGCACCGTGGCGGGCGTGATCGCCAAGTGGCTCGGCATCGCGCAGGGACACCCGGTGATCGAGCTGAACGCGCAGTGGGTGGTCTCCGACGACGTCGAGCCCGCGTGGGAAATCGCGATGGCGTACCTGATCGAGGTGCAGGGCACGCCGCAGCTCAAGCTGCGCGCGGAGGTCTTGCCCACCGACATGAACCTGCCCATGGAGGAGCTGATCGCGACGGGCTCGATCATCACCGCGTCGCCGGTGGTGAACGCGATCGCGAGCGTGGTCGCCGCGCGGCCCGGCATCGTCACCTACGCGGACCTGCCGCCGGTGACGTCGGTGCTGCGTCCCAAGGCGCAGGCGCCCGCGCCGGTGCCGCTGCGCGCCGTGGAGGAAGCGGCTGCGCCCAAGAGCGCACCGACGTCGGTCGAGGGGCAGTGGAAGGTGACCATCAAGGGCCCCACCGGCCCCAAGCACACCGTGCTCGCGCTGGAGCTCGCCAACGGCGTGTGGACCGGCTCGCAGAGCGGCGACGGCAACACCTCCCCGATCAGCGAGGCCAAGGTCGACGGCGCCCAGATCTACTGGGTCAACCACACCCCCAAGCCGATGAAGCTCAAGTGCGAGTTCAAGGGCGTGATCGACGGCGCCCAGATGACCGGCAAGATGAAGGCTGGCTTCATGGGCTCCTACAACTTCACCGCCGTGAAGGTCTGAGCCGGCTCCACAGCGCGAGCATCACCAGCAGCAGCCACAGGTCCGCGCGCGGCGACGCACTCAGCTGGCAACCTTCACGGTCGCTGTCGCGTGCGGCGCCGTTGCCGCCTGGACGCGCGGAGGCGTCGCGAGGGGCGAGCTCGCCTTCTTCCTCCGGCAGCTCTTCCTCTTCGGGCGCCACGCCCTCCTCCGGCGTCTGGTCGTCGTCTGCTTGGTCTGGATCGACCGCGGGCGGGCCTGCTTCGACCGGCGTGCGCGCGTCGCTGCTGCCGCCGTCCTCTGCCTGATCCGGCGTCTGGTCTGGCGTCTTGGTGCAGACCTCCTTCACGGCGGCGAGTGCGCGCAGGGAGGGGAAGGTCAGACCGTTGCGCGTGTCCATCACCGGCACGCCCGTGCGCAGCATGACCTCCTTGATGCGC
>JBEVNG010000571.1:0-12265 GCA_040508235.1 Polyangiales bacterium
TCGACACCAACTACCTGTGGACCACGCTGCTGCTGGAGCGGCTGCGCGGCAAGACGCTGGTGGTCAACGATCCGCGCGGCCTGCGCGACGCCAACGAGAAGCTCTACGCCTGCCAGTTCCCGGAGCTGATGCCGGAGACGATGGTGACCAGCCATCGCGAGCGCATCCGCAGCTTCCTCAAGCAGCTCGGCGGCAAGGCCGTGATCAAGCCGGTCGATGGCGCGGGCGGGCGCGGCGTGATGATGTTGAACGAGGGCGACCCGAACGTGCGGGCGATCATCGACACCGTAACCGAGGCCGGCAAGCGGCTGGCCATGGTCCAGCGCTTCCTGCCCGAGTACAAGCAAGGCGACAAGCGCATCCTGTTGCTCGACGGAGAGCCCATCGGCGCGGTGCTGCGTGTGCCGCGCGCGGACGACATCGCCAGCAACCTGGCGATGGGTGGCACCGCGCAGAAGGGCGAGATCGACGAGGCCGACCGGCGCATCATCGCCAAGCTCGCGCCGGCGCTGCGCAACGACGGCCTCTACTTCGTCGGGCTCGACGTGATCGGCGGCGTGCTGACCGAGGTCAACGTCACCAGCCCCACGGGCATCCAGCAGATCATGCGCCTGAACAAGGAGAACGTTCCGGCGCGCGTGATCGAGTGGGTGGTGAAGAAGGCCTCAAGCCTGAAGCCACACTGACAGCGAGCCGGCTGGGCAGCGGAACTCCGCCACGCCCTGCTCGTCGGTCGTGATGTCCTCCTGATCGTGGCCCGTGCAGTCCTTGAACGTGGCGTTGGGCTTGCCGGTCTCGATGCGCTTCACGCCCGCCTCGCCGTTGGACATCACCACCACCATCGCGCCGGGGTGCTCCTCGTCGCCGGTGCGCGTCCAGCCGATGCAGCTCGGGTGATCGAAGTAGTCGTGCTGGTCGCCGTAGTTGTACTTGGCGCGCGCGTCGAGGAAGGCGTCGAGCAGCGCGCGGTGCGAGGCCAGCTCGCCCTGGTGCTCGTTGCCTGGGAAGCCGTAGTAGTCGGCGTAGAACAGGCACGGGTAGCCGTCGCGGCGCAGCATCACCAGCGCGTAGGCGAGCGGCTTGAACCACGGCTCCACCCAGGACTCCAGCGACGAGCCGGGCTGCGTGTCGTGGTTGTCGACGAAGGTGACCGCCATCATCGGGTTGTCGGCGACGAACGAGCCCTCGAAGATCGTCGAGAGGTCGAAGTCCTGTCCGCTCTTGGAGGCCTCGAGCATCCTGTAGTGCAGCGGCACATCGAACAGCCGCATCGTGCCCTCGATCTTCTCGAGGTAGCCCTTCAGCTCTTCCACGTCCGGCGTCCAGTACTCGCCGACCGCGAACATCTCGCGGTCGCCGAAGTGCGCGCGCAGGTGGTTCAGCCAGTCCTTGAGGAACGTGGCCGGGATGTGCTTGAGCGCGTCGAGCCGAAAGCCGTCGACGCCGGTGGTGTCGACGAACCAGCGCCCGAACTTGAACAGCTCGTCGCGCACGGCCTCGTGGTAGACGTCGACGTCGCAGCCCATCAGGTAGTCGAAGTTGCCCTGCTCGAAGCTGACGTCGCCGCTGAACGTCTTGTCCTGGAACAGGTAGATCGCGTCCTCGCCCGGGTTGTTCGCGTCGGCGTCGCAGGCGATGAAGTGCGCCGCGCTCCACTTCATGTCCGAGTGCACGTCGCCGCGGCCCGCGAACTGGAAGCGAGTCCAGGCCTTGATCTTGACGGTCTGTTCTTCGACCCTGCGGCGGTCGTCCATGTCGACGCGGCGGGCATCGACCTCTTCCGTCTCGTCGGCGCCACAGCGCTGGTTGAACACGATGTCGGCGTAGACGCGGATCTTGCGCTCGCGTAGCGCCTTGACGGCGTGCAGTAGCTCGTCCTTGGTGCCGTACTTGGTGCGCGTCGAGCCCTTCTGCTCGAACTCGCCGAGGTCGAACAGATCGTACACGCCGTAGCCGACGTCGTTCGCTCCGTCCGCGCCCTTGTAGGAAGGTGGGATCCAGATGCCGGTGACACCGCGGCCCGCCAGCTCCTGCGCCCGCTCCGCCAGCTCGGCCCACAGCTTCCCATCCGGCGCGATGTGCCAGTGGAAGTACTGCAGCATCACGCCGTTCTCGATCATTGCGCGCTCGCTTGTTGTTGGGGCACGGGCTCTGCCACCGGGGCGGCGGGCAGCTTCTTCTCCCAGCTCTTGGCGACGCGCGCGATCGTGTTCGCGTCCGCCTGGCTGTGCTCGATCACGTCGTGCACGAAGCGCAGCTTCTCGATCACCGTGTCCGCGAGCACGAACGGATACGGATCGATCAGGCCCATGCTGCGGTTGAGGCTGTTGAGCGCGACCGTCAGCGGCACCCAGCCGCGCAGCAGATCGTCGAAGTCGTCGAAGTCGAGCTTGCGCGCGTTCACGCCCGCGTCCGTCTCCCCGTCCGCGGTGCGCGGCTTGAGCACGAGGCCCCACGCACGCGAGGTGCCGAGCGTGTCGACCATGTGCAGGTAGTGCGCCCAGGTCTCGGCCCAGTCCTCCCACGGGTGCATGGTCGCGTACGAGCTCACGTACGAGAGCGGCCAGTCGCTGGGCGGCGGGTTGCTGTAGTGGTTGTTGACGGCTTGCTGGTAGTCGAGCGTCTCGTCTCCGAAGCGCTGGCGGTACGCGTTCAGCCAGGGCGAGTCCTTGATCAGCCGATCCCAGTAGTAGTGGCCGATCTCGTGGCGGAAGTGCCCGAGCACGGTGCGGTAGCCCTCGCCCATGTCCTGGCGCATCTTCTCGCGCAGGGGATCGTTGGCCTCGTTGATGTTGATGGTGACCAGGCCGTCGCTGTGGCCGGTGAACACCTTCTGATCGCCGCTGTCGGCCATGAACGAGAACTGCATGCCGTTGGGCCGCTGCTCCTTGGACTCGACCGGCAGGCCGAGCTCCGTCAGCGTGTAGAACAGGCGGCGCTTGCCGACCTCGAGCGAGCGCCACGCCTCCAGGTTCTTGGGGTCGGTCAGATCGGGGATGACGTCGTTGAGGCGGCACGACTCGCAGAGCGGGTTGTCATCGTCCGCGCGCATCGCCCAGTTGCAGACGCCGTGGTCGACGCTGTTCTGGCATAGCTTGTACTGCATGCCTGCGGCCTTCTTGTCCTTGACCAGGGCCGTGTACAGGTTCTCGGCGCCCTCGACCGGCTCGATCGCGGCGACGCGGCGCTGGTCGGGGAGGTAGGCGAGGGCGTGGTTGCACTGGGTGCAGCGCACGTTCTCGAAGAAGACGGTGTTACCGCAGCTCTGGCAGGTGAAGAGGCGCATTTGCTTCGCGCCTAAGCAGCAAGTGCGCCAGTAAGGCACCACGCATGATCCGCGCACTTATGCGGCTCGATGGCGCGGCTGAGGTGGAAAGGCGCACCACGTGAGGCAAAAAGTGACGACTCAACCCTGGATGTCGACCGGCAATCCGGGACGGGCTCGAAACACGCGCTGCAGGCCGTAGCCGAGCGCCGCCGCCACCAGCGCCGCGCCGAGCGAGATCAGGACCAGCGTCAGTCGCGGCGTCACGCCGAAGCCGGTGCCCAGGAACCCGGTCAGCCCATAGGCGATGGCGGCGAGCGCGAGCGAGTACGGCCGGCGCGCGGTGCGCAACGCGAGCATCGCCAGCAAGATCAGTCCGCCGCCGATCCACGTCACCAGAAACGAATACGTCAGCCACACGAGCGCGAGCGTAGCGCGGCGGGCGTCACTTCGGGAGCTGGGCCGCGTACGAGTACGCCACGCTGGAGGCGAAGCCCACCACGGACATGGCGGCGATCTGGACCCAGAAGCGGCGGTCCTTGTCGACGCGACGCCACAGGTTGTACGTGGCGGGCAGGACCAGCGCCGAGCTCACGACGGTGGCGCCAAGCGAAGCGCCGAAGCCGCGCGCTGGGGCCTCGGCGCCGTCGTTGCCGAGTGCGCCGATGGCGACGTTGGCGCCGGCGGGTAGCAGCGCGAACAGCACCACGATGGGCAAGAAGAGCTCGGCCCCGGGACCATGCCGAGCGCCCCAGCCGATGCCGACGGTCTCGTAGGCGAGCCAGAGGGACGGCTGCGTGACGACGGTGGCGGTGAAGGTGCGGCCGAACGCGAGGCCATGCGAGCGCTCCGGCGTGGCGAAGGTGCCGGCGGTGAGCCCGGCCGCGAGCGGGATCACGCCCAGCGCCGCGGACAGAAAGTGGCGCCCGGAGCCGTGCTCCCACCAGGGCGCCCCAAACTCGCGTGCTTTCTCCACGTGCGCGATCTGCAGGCCCGCGCTGGGACTCCAGAGGTCCAGGCGAGGTCCGCCTTGCGCGCGGGCGACGAGAGGCAGCATGCAGAGCGCGAGCGTGAGCATCCAGGGATGGGCCATGCGCCGGGCGACGGACGCTGCGCGGGCTCCCTTCACGCGCCTTGGGGTGGTCATAACCCGGCCGCGCACACGTGCGCCAGCGCGGGTCGACGTGCTTCCGTGGAGCAGCCTGGTGCCGGAGCGGAACGCCAGCGCGCCCGCGTCGCGCTCGATGGCGCTGCCGTGCAAGCGGAGCAGAGCACCGGCTTTTCTCGCACGAAGCAGGCATCTTCGCGTCCCCCCTTGGGGTGATGCATGAGCGCTTCCCCGCGTGGTGATGCAGCGCGGCTCGCGGTGGGTGCTGGCGATCGGCCGGATTCAAATCGCGGAGGTTTGATCGGACACTGGGCAGGGGGAGCGGGCCGTCAGGATGGATGCCGACGACGAGCTGACTCAGATGTTCATCGAGGAGGCGCAGGAGCTGCTCGCGAATACCGAGCAGGCTCTGCTGTCGCTCGAGTCTCGCCCGGCCGACGAGGAGCTGATCGCGCGCGTGTTCCGCTGCGCGCACACGCTCAAGGGCAACGCGAAGATGCTGCAGTTCGAGGCGATCGCCTCGTTCACGCACGAGCTGGAGAACCTGCTCGACAAGGTGCGGCGGCAGCAGCTGCTGGTCAGCAAGCCCGTCACCGAGACGCTGCTGACGGCCTTCGACATGGTGAAGGGCATGGTCGAGCACCTGGCCGGCGGACCGGCGCACGACGCGATCGAGTGCGAGAAGCTGCGCGTCGGCATCGAGGAGCTGGTGGCCGACTTCAACGTGGTGCTGCCGTCGGAGAAGCCCGCGCCGCGTCGCACGGTGGACCCCCGGCCGTCGACGCCGGAAGATGTGCACATGTCGTTTCGCGCGCCCGAGCCGCGCGCCGAGACGCAGGCGCCCGCGCTGATCGGCGCCTCGGAGCCGCCTCCGCCGCCGCCCAAGGTCGACAAGGTGGAAGCGCCGCCCAAGAAAGTGGAAGCGCCGCCCAAGGTCGAGCCCCCGACGGCGAAGGTCGAACCTCCGAAGCCTGCCGCGATCGCGGAGCCCGAGCGCAAGCAGTTCGTCACCTTCACCGTCGGCAACGGCGAGTACGGCCTGGAGATCCTCGACGTGCGCGAGTTCAAGGCCTACGGCGCGATCACGCACGTACCGAACATGCCCGCGTTCCTGCGCGGCGTGATGAACCTGCGCGGCATCATCATCCCGGTGTTCGATCTGCGCGTGCGCTTCGGCCAGAACGCCGCGCGCAACGAGACCACCGTGATCGTCGTCGCCGAGGTGGAGGGACGCACCAGCGGCCTGGTCGTGGATGCCGTGTCCGACGTAATCGACCTCGACGTGAAGGACATCAGCGACACGCCGGAGCTCGCCACCCACGAGGCCACCTCGTTCTTGCGCGGACTGGCCAAGCTGGAGGACCGACTGATCATGCTGTTGAACCTGGAAGAGCTGATCGCGATCGAAGAGCGCGCCGCATGAAGAGGGGATGCTGAGATGGCCAAGGTACTGATCGTCGACGACGAGCCCGCGACGCGCTTCTTGATCCGGCGCTTCGTGCACGAGCTGGGACACGTGGTGATCGAGTCCTCAAACGGGCGACGTGCGTGGGACATCCTGTGGGACAACCGCGACATCGACCTGTTGATCACGGACCTGATGATGCCGGAGCTGTCGGGGCAAGGCCTGATCCAGATGGTGCGCCAGTCCAACGAGCTCAAGCGCCTGCCGATCCTGGTGATCACCGGGGACACGGAGGCGAACGAGCTGGAGTACCTGGCCGGGCTGGGCGCGTCGGCCTTCGCGCGCAAGCCCGTCACGCCGACCATCCGCGAGATGATCCAGCGCGTGCTGCAGCCGGGACAGCTACCCTCCGCCACGACGCTGCTCGTGTGAGCTCCGCCCATGCACAGCGCGCCTTCCAGGAGGCGCCCACCCCGCTGGCGTTGTTCACGCACGATGGGCGGCTCTTGCTGCAGAACGCCGCCTCGCTGCAGGTGTTTGGCGAAGGTGGTGACTTCGTGGCGCGCTTCAGCAACCCGGCGGTGGGGGAGCAGGCGCTGCGCAGGCTACGCGAGGAGCGCGTGTACCGCAGCGAGGCGTACCTGTTCACGGTCGATGGCACCCGCCGCTTCGTGTGCGACGCGCGACTGATCGCGGACGGGGACGGAGGCCACGCGTTGCTGCTCGAGCACCGCCCGTTGAGCACGCGCGACAGCGGGCCGATCCAGATCCAGCGGCAGCTCGCGCTCGCGTTCGAGCAGTCGTCGGATGCGCACCTGTTACTGGATGCGTCGGCCGCGGTCCGCGACTGCAACGTCGCCGCGCTGGAGATGTTTGGCGCCAGCGAGAAGGCACAGCTGGTGGGGCTGACGCCGATGCAGCTCTCCCCCGCGCAACAGGCCGACGGAACGGACACGGGGGTGGCCGGCAAGCAGATCGTCGAGCGTGCGCACCGCGATGGCTCGGTGCGCTTCGAGTGGCTGCATCGCCGGCTGGACGGCCACGTGTTCCCCGCCGAGGTCACGGTCACCGCGATGATGGTCGACGGCAAGGCCGCGCTGTTCTCGACCGTGCACGACATGTCCGAGCGCAAGCGCGAGCAGGACGCGATGATCCAGTCGCGCGAGGCGGCGCTGCAGGCCTCGCGCGTGAAGTCGCAGTTCCTCGCCAACATGAGCCACGAGATCCGCACGCCCATGCACGGCGTGCTCGGCATGCTGACGCTGGCGCTGGGCACCGAGCTGAACGCGGAGCAGCGCGACTTCCTCAACGCGGCGCGCGCCTCCGCCGACGGCCTGCTCGCGGTGATCAACGACATCCTCGATCTGTCCAAGCTGGAGGCGGGGCGGCTCAGCCTGGAGAACCTGGAGGTCGACCTCGAGGACGTGCTGCGCGCGAGCTTTCAGACCACGGCGCTCAAGGCGCACGCCAAGGGCATCGAGCTCAGCGTCGAGGTCTCGCGCGACGTGCCGGGGCTGATCATGAGCGATCCGATCCGGCTGCGACAGGTGCTGGTCAACCTGATCGGCAACGCGGTGAAGTTCACCGAGCGTGGGCACGTGATCGTGTCGGTGGGCGTCGCGAGCGAGCCCGACGGCAAGCTGCTGCGCATCGCGATCGAGGACACCGGCATCGGCATCAGCGCCGAGCGCCAGGAGGGCATCTTCGACGCCTTCGAGCAGGCCGACAACTCCACCACGCGCCACCACGGTGGCAGTGGCCTGGGCCTGACCATCAGTCGCGAGCTGATCGCGCGTATGGGCGGCCGCTTGCGCGTGATCAGCGCGGAGGGCGTGGGCAGCACGTTCTTGTTCAGCATCCCGCTGCGGCTGCCCGAGCAGGGCGTGTCTCGACCGCCGCCGCCGCGGCTCGATGGTCAGTGCATCGTGCTGGTGGAGGATCACTTCCGCGTGCGCGAGCAGCTGGCGCGCGTGCTGGAGGCGCGCGGCGCCAAGGTGCTGCGCTGCGAGAACATCGGCGACGCGCTGGCAGCCTGTCGCCGGCAGTCCAGGGTCAACGCCGTGCTGATCGACGACACGCGCGAGGATGGCCACGATCCGCTGAGCGTGCCGGCGCGCTTCGTCGACGTGCCGTCTTGTCGCAACGCGCGCTTCGTGTTGCTGCGTTCGCAGCCCGGCATCAGCCGCAAGCTCTTGCGCGGAAGCGGCTACGAGCTGGGCATCGAGAAGCCGGTGTTCGCGAGCGACCTCGACCGGGTGCTGCACGCGCCGGCGGGCGCACCGACCGGTCAGTTCAGCTCACTGCCCTCGACCACGTTCTCGCGCGCGGAGCAGGTGCTGCGGCTCTTGGTGGTCGAGGATCACCCCGTCAACGCGCACTTCCTGTGCTCGCTGCTCAAGCGCTGGGGCCACCACGTTGTGCACGCCTGGAACGGCAACAGCGCACTGATCGTATTCGCCAGCGAGCCCTTCGATACCATCCTGATGGACGTGCAGATGCCGGTGATGGATGGCCTGGAGACCACGCGCCGCATCCGCGCGATCGAGGGCAGCAACGCGCACACGCCGATCATCGCGCTGACCGCCAACGCGATGAAGGGCGACGAGGAAGACTGCCTGGCAGCGGGCATGGACGCGTACCTGGCCAAGCCGCTCGACGCGGACCTGCTGCAGCGCGTGCTGGAGCGGCTCAACCTGGGGCGGAAGCTGGCCAGCGTGCGTACGTCGCCGCGGCTGAGTGTGCAGCGCGCCTCCGAGCAGAACCCGGCCTTTGCGCGCGACAAGCTGCTGGAGCGCGCGTGTGGCGACGTCGGGCTGGAGGCGGACCTGATCCGCATCTTCCTGGGCACCCACGACGAGATGCTGCACGACATCGAGGCGTGCGTGGAGAGCGGGGACCTGGTCGCGCAGCGTCACGCCTCGCACCGACTGAAGGGCGCGCTGCAGCTGGTGTGCGCGGAGCCGGCGGCGGCGCTGGCGCTGGAGCTGGAGCGCGGCGCGCGCGAGGGCAGGCCGATCACGCGCGAGCAACTCGACGCGCTCGCCCGCGAGATGTCCCGCCTGCAGCGCGCGCTCGGCGAGCACACCAAGGCTTGAGCACGGGTACGCGTAATACAGCTGGTCACCGCTCCAGTGCGTCGGCGTCGCGACGCAGCAGCGCACGCAGCTTGGCGTCGTCCGCACGCGCGTGCGTCCTCGTTCCTGAGCTGCAATCGCGCTGGCAGCACCGCCGCCGCGGCCCGCCGTTTACCATCGAGGGCATGAGTGAGTGGGGCGCGTTTCCGTTCGGCAAGCTCAACAGCGTGCGGCCCGCACGGCGCGCGAAGAAGGCGGACGCGGTGGTGATCGGCGTCTACCCGAGCGCGTGGCACGTGCGCTGGGTCGCGCCGACGCATCGTCCCGCGGGACCCGCTGGCGGCGTGCAAGCGCTGGCCGTCGACGTGGAGCCCACGGTGTTCTGGGACGGCGCACGCGACGACTTCGGCACGCGGCTCGCGAAGTGGAAGCGCGACGTGGGCTTTCGCGATGGCGAGCACGGCACGATCGCTTCGATCTCGCCGGCGGGCAACGGCTCGTCCGGGCAGAAGCTGAGCTCGCACTACCTCGCGCCGCTCGGCCTCTCGCCCGACAACGTGACGTTCACCGACGTGTTCCCGGTCTACATGGCGCACACGCGCAGCGGCTCCTCGCGCGGGCAGCTGGACGCGATCCGCGAGGAGTACGATCCGCTGGCGCCGGCGCTCGGCTTCGCAGCCAGCACCCTGCCGGACCGCATGTCGCGGCACGAGCTGCCACGCGTGGCCGCGGAGCGGTTTGGTGCGCGCCTGCTCGAAGATCTCGCGGGCGCGAACCCGTCGCTGGTGATCACGCTCGGCGAGGAAGTCTGGGCAACGCTGCAGCGCCTGCCGCAGCTGCGCGCGCAGCCACCCGTCACCGACTTCGACGCCCTCAAGTCCGACAGCTACGGCGCCGTCGGCTCCCTCTGGCTCAACGCCCGCCGCGTCGACTGGCTACCGCTGGTGCACCCAGGTCTGCTGGGCCGCGCGGGCGAGTGGGAGACGCTGCACGCCGCCTGGGCCGTCAGCCCCAAGAGCGTGCTCTAGCGCGCGCGCAGCTGCTTGAGGGCTTCCGTCGCGGCGTCGAGGGTGGCGTGGCCCTGGGCGTGGATGATCTTGGCCACCTGCTCGACCTCGTCGCCGAGCGCGCCGGCGGCGACGGCGACCTGGCGGGCGTGCAGGCCCATGTGGCCGCGCTGGATGCCGTCCGTGGCGAGGGCGCGCAGCGCGGCGAGGTTGCTCGCCATGCCGACGCATGCGGTCAGCATCGCCAGCTCCTGGGCGGTCTGCACGTTGGTCAGCTTGAGGCCGAGCGCGGCGCCCTTGTGCATGCGCGCGGGGCCGCCGACGATGCCGAGCGCGAGCGGGATCTCCATCTTGCCCTCGAGGTTGCCGTTCTCGCCCTTGCGCCAGATGCACAGCGGACGGTACTGGCCATCGCGGGCGGCGAACGCGTGCGCGCCCGACTCGGCCGCGCGCCAGTCGTTGCCGGTGGCGAGCACGACCGGATCGATGCCGTTCATGATGCCCTTGTTGTGCGTGGTGGCGCGGTACGGGTCGGCCTCGGCGAAGCGCGACGCACGCACCACACCGTCGCGCACGGCGGGACCGTCCTCGGCCTTGTCCGCGAGCGCGCGCGTCGGCACCGAGCAGCGCACGCGCACGCAGCGGCGGTCGGCCAGGTTCGACAGGATGCGCAGGCCCACGGTGCCACGCGTGAGCTCCGCGATCCGATCCGCCACCGCCTCGGCGACGGTGTTCACCAGGTTGGCGCCCATCGCATCGCGCGTGTCGATCAGGAAGTGCACCACGATCATGCCGTCGCCGAGGTCGCGCGCCTCGAGGCCACGCGCACCGCCACCACGCCGCACCAGGTTGGGCACCGCGGCATCGGCGCGGCGCAGCAGCTCTTCCTTGTGCTCCAGCACGGCGGCGATCGCGGCCTTGGGGTCGGGCACGTCGTCGAGCTGCACCTGGCTGATCATCACCGGGTCGTCCGACTCGCCGAAGAAGCCACCACCCTCGCGGACCATGCGCGACGCGTTCGACGCGGCCGCCACCACCGAGGGCTCCTCGACCACCATCGGCACCAGGTAGTCCTGGCCGTTCATCTGCAGGTTGAGGCCGAGCGCGAAGGGCAGCGAGTACAGGCCGATCACGTTCTCGATCATCTTGTCGGCGACGTCGAGCGAGATGCCGCCCTGGCCGAGCGCCAGCAGCGCATCCGCGCCGAAGCCGAGCTGCTCGCGCAGCACGCGCTCGCGGGCTTCGATCGACAGCTTGTAGAAACCGGAGATGCGTGAGGAGATGGTCATCGGTGGCCTCTCATTCGGCTCGCACGCCGGGGGCGCCGAGACGTAGATCCAGAAGGTCGAGCTTGGCGGCGCGGCACGCTTCGTCGAAGCCGCGCGCGCTCGTTGCATCGGGGAAGAACGCGATCGCGACGTCGCCGCCGCCCGCGCCGGAAGGTTTGGCCGCGCCGCCGTGCTCGCCCGCGAGCACCGCGATCTGCGCCAGCTCCTCGGTCACGATCGACACCCCTGCCGCACGTCCGAGCTCGCCCATCGCGAGCCCATAGGCGCCGGTGGCCGCTATGATCTCGGGCACGTTCGCGGCCGCGATCGCATCCGCGAAGCGCAGCGCCTGATCGTGCAGATCTCCACGCAGCGTGGCGAACCCTTGGCCATCGCGCGCCTCGAACGCGCGGACCGCACGCACGAACTCGCTGGTGCGCGCTTCCTTGCCGGTCCACACCACACGCGCCTCGACCTGGGCGGGGAACTCGACGCGCTGGGCTTCGGCGCTGCCGTTGACCAGGCGAAAGCGGACGAAGCCGCCGAGCGAAGCCGCCGCCACGTCCGCGCCGCTGCCCTCGGGTGCGATCGCCTTGTGGCCCGCCAGCGCGAGCTTGAACGCACGCTGCTGCACCACGGGATCCTTCAGGTCATGGCCATGCGTCGCCAAGATCGCGCCGGCCACCGCCGCACTGGCCGCGGCCGACGAGCCGAGGCCCAGCTTCTTGCCCGCCTTGCGCAGCTCCGATGCGTCGAGTGCCAGCGACCCTTCGATGGCGCCCAGCTCACGCTCCGCAATCTCTCTCGTCGCCGCGGCCTCGGGCGGGAGCGTCGCCGCTTCATCGACCCAGCGCACCGTCACGCGCACGTCCGCGGACGCCACGATCGCGACCGCGCCGTCGAGCACGGCGTACTCGCCCGACACCATCAGCTTGCCGGGGGCACTGGCGTCGACGCGCTTCACGTCTTGATCTCCAGCGCGCCACCGGGGTGCGCGGTCAGCGTGCGCAGCACCATCGGCGTGGCCTCGAGCGCGGCGGCGACACGAGCCGCGTCGCGCGCGTGACAGAGCGCCTTCACGTGCGGACCGGCATCCATCGTGGCGTAGACGTCGATGCCCTCCTTGCGCAGCTGCTTG
>JBEVNG010000380.1:0-6238 GCA_040508235.1 Polyangiales bacterium
CTGCAGCTCGCGTTGAGCGTCAGCTGCGTCGCGGCCACCGTGCCGGCGCCGCTCGGGGCGACCGTGCCGCTGACCTCGATGCGCCTCACGAAGTTGGCGCTGCAGGTGACGCTGCTGCGCACCTCGGCCATCACCACCGAGTCGCCGAGCGCGACGCACGGGCCGCCGCCGGTCCAGCCGGTGAAGCGGTAGCCGGTCTTGGCCGCCGCCTTGAGCGTGACGGTCGAGCCCTCGTCGACCTCGCAGCTGCCGGTGGTGGTGCACTTGTTGTTCGGGTTGTTGCCGGCCGCGCTGGCGGTGACGCCGCCACCCGCGCTCGGGTTGGCGGTGCCCGCGACCTTGAAGCGTGCGGCGTAGGTGGCGCGGCAGGCCTTGCTCGCCTGCACGTCGCTCAGCGTGATGGTCAGCTCCTTGCCGGTGCAGCCCGGGCTGCCGCTCCAGCCGAGGAAGGTGCGTCCATCGATGCTGGGCGCGCTGAGCTTGACCGTTCCGCCGACGTCGATGGCGCAGCTGCCGGGCTCGCAGTCGGCGCCGGGGGAGGTCGAGTTGGCGAGGATGGTGCCGGTGGCGTTGACCAGCGTGCCGCTCACCGACACGCCCTCGACGAAGCGCGCCGTGCAGGTGGTGTCGCGCGCGACGTCACGCACGACCACGGCGGCGCCGGGCTGGGGCTCGCAGCCTTCGCCCGTCCACTCGGCCAGCCGGTAGCCGTCGACCACACCCGCGATCAGCGTGACGGTCTCGCCGCCGTCGACCACGCAGGCCTTGCCGTCGCAGCTGGAGAACAGGTTCTCGGAGCTGGCGGTGATCTCGACGTCCGCGCCCTCGCTCACGCCGTCGACCGTGTAGCGGGTGGCGTAGTCGGCGCTGCAGGTGACGTTGGAGGTGACGTTCTCGACCTTGAGCTCGGGCTCGCTGCCGACGCAGGCCGGATCTCCGAGCCAGCCGCGGAACCGGAAGCCCTCGACGGTGGGCGCCGTCAGCACGACGGTGTTGCCGCCGTCGATCGCGCACAGCGGTCCGTCGCAGAGCGCGCCTTCCCAGGGCGAGCTGGCCTTCACCTCCGCCTCAGGCTTGTTGGCGAGCTCGCCCAGGCCGGTGGTCTGACCACGCACAGTCAGGCTCTCGACGTAGGTCGCGCGGCAGGTGATGTCGTCCTCGGCCGGCACCACGGTCACGCGGTAGCCGTCGCGGTCCTCGCAGCCCGGACCGTCGAAGCCGGTGAGCCGCAGGCCGTCGCGTGCGGGGGCGAGCAGCACCACCTCGCTGCCCAGGTCGACCTCGCAGCTGCCCTGCTCGCAGACCGCGAACGGCGCCTCGGAGCTGGCGACGATCGCCGTGCCGCCCTCGCCGGGGATCTCGCCGATCACCTTCACGCGCTTCACGTAGTTGGCGGTGCAGGTGACGTTCTTGCTGACTTTCTTGAGCGCCAGCTCGGCGTCCTCGCCGGTGCAGGCGGCGGCGCCGCTCCAGTGGGTGAAGCGATAGCCCTCGACCGCGGGGGCGACCAGCGTGAGCCCATCGCTCTCCCCGAGCGTGCACACCACGCCCTTGCTGCCGCGGTCCTCGCAGCGCTCGTCGTCGCCGCGCGTCGTGACCCGCACGTCTTCCGGCGCCCCGGCGACACGGCCGGTGGCGCTCGCGGCGTCGGAAACGCACATGCCGGTGATGCAGAGCCCGCCCTCCGCGCACTGGCTGTCGGTCACGCAGTCCCCCCCGAGCGGGTCCTGCCGACCTCCGCTGCAGGCAGTGGAGAGGACGGCGAGCAGCACCAGGCACCACGAGAAGGAGCTATTCACCGGGCTTGTATGTCACAGATTTTTGGCCGCACCCGCTCAGTTGGTAGCCCGCATGCAGCAGTTTCGGGGTGGTGGTAGCGGCGGCGTCCCGAGCTGACCGAGCCGCCCACCCCCTGGGTACGTGGGGTGAGCGAGGCCCCCTGGCACGCCGCCAGCCGCGAGCGTATGTTTCAGAAAGTTTTGAACGCTGCGAAGCAGAGCGGCGGGAGGAGTCAGCGTGGCCGGGTTGGTGTCCGAAGTGTCAGGCCCGCGCGGGCAGACCCATGCGGTGGCGGTACGGTCGATGTTCGATCGCATCTCGCCCACCTACGACCTGCTCAATCGCTTGATGTCGCTCGGCATCGATCGCAGCTGGCGCAAGCGCGCGCTGGAGCTGCTCGCCGATGGCTTGCCCAAGGGCGCGCTGCTCGACTCGTGCGCCGGCACGCTCGACCTCGCCGCCGCGATGGAGAGCAAGTTCAGCGGCCGTCCGCTGCTGGCCGCCGACTTCTCGCGTGAGATGCTGGTGAACGGCCGCGGCAAGGTGAAGCGCGCGCCGACCCTGGTGGGCGACGCGATGCACCTGCCGATCCGCGACGAGAGCCTCGCCGGCATGACCTGCGCGTTCGGCATGCGGAACCTGTCGAGCCCGGTGGCGGGCCTGCGCGAGGCGCTGCGGATCCTGAAGCCCGGCGGCATCTTCGTGGTGCTGGAGTTCTACCGGCCGTCGACCGCGCTGATGCGCGCGTTCCACGCCGTGTACGCGCGCTTCGTGCTGCCCACCGTCGGCAGCCTGGTGTCGCGCGACAAGGAGGCCTACGCGTACCTCGCGCGCTCGATGCAGGGCTTCTACACCCGCGCCGAGTTCACCGCGCTCGCGCGTGAGGTCGGCTTCAAGGCCGTCGAGAGCGAGGACCTCGCGTTCGGCATCGCCACCGTGTTCCGGCTCGTGAAGGGATGATGCGCGTCGTCGTCGGCATCAGCGGCGCCTCCGGAGCGCCCTACGCGATTCGGCTGCTGGAGGTGCTCTCCGCGGCGGGCGTCTCGCTGAGCGTGGTGTTGTCGTCGACGGCCGAGCAAGTCATCGCGACGGAGTGCGCGGGCGTCGACGTGCGCGCGCTCGGCATCCCGATCTTCGAGGGCCGCGACTACAACGCGCCGTTCGCGAGTGGCTCGTCGGCGCCCGACGCGATGGTGATCATCCCGGCCTCGATGTCGAGCGTCGCCAAGGTCGCGCACGGCATGAGCGACAACCTGCTCACGCGCGCGGCCGACGTGTGCCTCAAGGAGAAGAAGCGGCTGATCATGGTGCCGCGCGAGATGCCTTACTCCGAGGTGCACCTGACCAACCTGCTCCGGCTCGCGCAGCTGGGCGTGACGGTGATGCCGGCATCGCCGTCGTTCTACGCGCGGCCCACGACGATCGCGCAGCTACTGGACACCGTGATAGGTCGCGTCTGCGACCACCTCGGCCTTGCTCACCAGCTCACGCGCCGCTGGGGCGCGGAGGAGAAACGATGAACAGCTTGAAAGACATCGCCGCCAAGGTGGAGGCGGGAGAGCGCCTCACGTTCGAGGACGGCATGGCCCTGTTCATGACCCCGGACGTGCTCGAGGTCGGTCGGATGGCCAACCTCGTGCGCGAGCGCATGCACGGCGACCGCACGTACTTCAACGTGAACATGCGCTACGAGGCGACCAACGTGTGCGAGGCGAGCTGCCGCTTCTGCGCGTTCCAGAAGCTCGAAGAGGGCATGCCCGGCGCGCACACCACCACGCATCAAAAGGCGTGGGACGAGCTGGCCAACTTCCCCGACCCGCGGCTGACCGAGCTCCACATGGTGAACGGGCTCAACCCGAACCTGAGCTTCGAGTGGTTCGAGGAGCTGCTGCGGGGCTGGAAGCGCGTGCGCCCGGGCATCCACCTCAAGTGCTTCACGGCGGTGGAGATCCACTACTTCGCCGAGAAGTTCAAGATGAGCTACCTCGACGTGCTCACGCGCATGCGCGAGGCGGGCCTCGACAGCATGCCGGGCGGCGGCGCCGAAATCCTCAACGAGGACATCCGCCGCCGCGTGGCGCAGGGGAAGTGCACCGGCGCGCAGTACATCGAGGTGCACCGCGTGGCGCACTCGATCGGCATGCGCACCAACTGCACGATGTTGTACGGGCACATCGAGACCTTCGAGCACCGCGTCGACCACCTGCTGCAGCTGCGCGCGCTGCAGGACGAGACCAAGGGCTTCCAGTGCTTCATCCCGCTCGCGTTCCACAACGAGAACAACGGCCTGGAGCGCCTGCCGGAGCCGACCGCGATCGATGACATCAAGACGCTCGCGGTGAGCCGGCTGCTGCTCGACAACATCGACCACATCAAGGCGTACTGGGTCTCGATGGGCCTCGACGTGGCGCAGCTCGCGCTGCGTGCCGGCGCGGACGACATCGACGGCACGATCGTGCACGAGACCATCTACCACTCCGCGGGCAGCGACGTGCCGATGGGCATGTCGCGCGACGGCCTGGTGCGCTTGATCCGCGAGGCAGGGCGCGTCCCCGTCGAGCGCGACACGCTGTATGGCGTGGTCGAGGAGCTGCCGCGCTACGACGCGCCCGAGGCCGCGCTCAAGCTCAAGGAGCGCAACAAGCGCCGACTGGAGATCGCCAGCGTATGACGCTCGCGCAGCACGAGACCGTGTCGCTGGCCAACACGCGCGTGGGGGGCGTCACCTACCTCAACGCGTGGCCGGTGCTGTACGGGCTGATGCTGGGGCGTGAGCCATCGCGCCTGAACATGGCGTACCCATCCGTGCTGGCGCAGC
Organism: Polyangiales bacterium; assembly: GCA_040508235.1. Lineage (GTDB taxonomy): Bacteria > Myxococcota_A > Polyangia > Polyangiales > DASUME01 > DASUME01. The sequence continues at coordinate 4,598 of JBEVNG010000380.1, forward strand.
GCCTGAGTCGCGGCGAGACCGACATCGCCCTGGCGCCGGTGGCGACGCTGGCGATGCGCGGGGGCTTCGAGCTGGCGCCGCGCATCTGCATCGGCGCGGACGGCCCGGTGTCGAGCGTGCTGATCGTGTCCGAGCGGCCGGTGCAGGAGCTCGACTCGCTCTTGCTCGACAGCGCCTCACGTACCAGCGTGGTGCTCTCGCAGCTGGTGGCGACGCACCTGCGCGGCGGGCGCGCGCTGCCGGTCACGTCGGCGGACTACGCGCGCATCGATCGCGAAGCGCACGGCAAGACGGGTGCGCTGGTGATCGGCGACCGCGCGCTGGAGGTGAAGTCGCGCTACTCGCACGTGCTCGATCTCGGCGAAGCCTGGAAGGCGTGGACCGGCCTGCCGTTCGTGTTCGCGGCCTGGATCGCGCCGCGCGGCACGCTGAACGACGAACTGTACGAGATGCTGGAGCGCTCGCTGGAGTACGGGCTCTCGTCGCGGCGCGAGATCGCGCACCTGTGGGCCTCGCAGCACGGCGGCGACCCGGTGGTGGTGCAGCACTACCTCACGCACCACATTCGCTATCGCCTGGAGGACAGCTACCGCGCGGGCCTGGCGGAGTTCCTCGCGCGCGCGGCCAAGGCGGGCTTGCTCGACGCGGTCGAGCTCTCGTTCTTCGGGGGCTGAATGCGGCAAGGATACGCCGGCTCCTGGTTGGTCACGGGGCTGCCCGGCGAGGCGCCAATCCGTGAAGGCGCAGTCGTGTTCGACGACAAGTGCGTCGTGCAGGTGGGGGCACGCTCGGCGCTGAGTGCGGACACCTGGACCGAGACGCGCGCGATCCTGATGCCCGGCTTGATCAACGCGCACGTGCACCTGGAGCTGAGCAAGCTGCGCGGCGAGACGCGCAGCGGCGGCGGCTTTGGCCCCTGGGTCGCCAGCATGATGGCGCGCCGCGACGTGCTGCAGCCCGAGCTCGACGAGGAGGCGATCGACGCCGGCATCTCGGAGCTGCTGCGCGCGGGTACGGCGGCGATCGGCGAGGTCAGCAACACGCTCGCGAGCGTGCCGCTGCTGAGCAGCGCGCCGCTGCTGGGACGCGTCTACCACGAGGTGTTCGGCGGCAGCCGCGAAGCCGCCAACGCGATGCTCGCGGGCGCCAGGGCCAGGCGTGCCGCGCTCGAGCAGTGGCCGCGCAACCTGAGCTACACGCTCGCGCCGCACACGGTCTACACGCTGCACGCCGAGCTGCTGCAGGAGCTGTCCAAGGGGCGCACCAGCCTGCACCTGAGCGAGCACGCCGCCGAGCGCACGTTCCTGCTCGATGGCACGGGGCCGTTCGCCGACTTCCTCGCGCAGCGCGGCATCCCGAAGAGCTTCGTGGCGCCTGGGCTCTCTCCCATCGACTACGCCTTGCAGCTCGGGCTGCCGCATCCGCGGCTGCTGGCGGTGCACCTGTGCGCGACCACGCGCGACGAGCTGCAGCGCCTGGCCACCACCGGCGTGGACGCGGTGCTGTGCCCGCGCTCCAATTTGTTCATCGAGCTGAAGCTGCCTCCGCTGTTCGACATCCTGGAAGCAGGCCTGAAACCTGGGCTCGGTACGGACTCGCTGGCCTCCAACACCACGCTCGACGTGCTGGCCGAAGCGGCTG
>JBEVNG010000074.1:0-19732 GCA_040508235.1 Polyangiales bacterium
CCAGTAGCGAAGCCCGGGAGTGAGCGCCTGAAAGGACGACGCTGAGCGTCCATGCGCGCGCACAAGTGCCATCGCATCGATGTGAGACACGGCTCCTGCCTTCGTCAGTCGCGCGCGAACGCACGACATGCGCAGTCGAATGAACTAGTCGACACCGGGGGATCGACGACTCGGGGAAGCTAAGCGCGCACGAGCAAGCGAGAGTGGATCATTGATCCGTAGAAGCTGCGGCCGCTGTCGATCTTCATGCCGATGCGGCCGAAGATGCGCTCCCAGTCCGGCGGACGGCGCGACTCCATGCGGCTGAACACGTTGAAGAACGTGAACATCACCTTGAACAGCAGCTGCGCGTACCAGCGCAAGAAGCCGCGCTCGGGCAGCTGGAAGTCCGTGAACAACCAGCGACCACCCGGCGCGAAGTTGCGCGCCAGCGACTCGGCCACGGCCGCGCTGTTCTCGGTATTGAACAGGTCGAGGAAGAAGTTGGTGACGATCAACTGGAACGAGCCGTCGCGTTCTTCCAGCGACTGCTCGGTGCCGAGCCGAAACTCGACGCAGCCCAACTGGTCGGGCGCCTCGCGCGCGATCAGCTCGCGGGAGTAGCGCAGCATCTTGCTGGACTTCTCGATGTACAGCACACGCCGCGGACGCACGGAACGCAGCAGAGCCAGCAGAAACCAGCCCGTGCCGCCACCGAGGATCAGCACGTCGTCCACGCCGCGCAGGCTCGGAAGCATCGACAGCTGCGCGCGCTTGATCGCGCCGGCGAAGACCAACGTGGCAAGGCCGTCGTAGATCGGCGCGACCAGGTCGAAGTCGTTTCGGCGCTCGGCTTCGTCGCTGGACGCGCTGGTCACCAGCGCAGCCGTGCGTTCACTCGACTGAATGCTCGCTTCGTTTCCCACTCCACGGGTGCTCTCATGCCGTGGACGTGGTGGTCAACACGAATGAGTCTGCAGACTGCACAATCGAACGAGCAGACAAACTCGCGTGATCGCCGGCACTTCGTTGGTGGTCACCACTAATCCGCGGCGGTCATCCGCGCATCGTGGCGGGACTCCAACGCTCGATCGGGCGAGCGGCGAACGATAGCCGAATCGCCGCGAAGTATTGCCGCCACGTCATGCTTCTACACGTTCCCGGCCGAACCTGATCCATCCGCGTCCCGTTTCGATCGCTTATGGCAAAGGCGGCAAAATGCACAGGCCGCCTCCGATCTGACAGGCGCAGGTGTCCAGCTTGCGGCGCGGCACCGCCTGCAGTCTGTTTTACGTCAGCGCGGACGCTTGCTGGCTCGCTTACGCGCCAACGTCAGCGCCAGCGTCGCGCTCAGGAACGCGTGCTGCCCGACCGCCGGCAGCTCCACCAGCGGGGCGCGCACGCGCAGCGGACGCTGGACACCTTGCACCAGGTCGAGCCACGCGAAAGCACCCTCACGCTCGACGCGCTCGATCACGAACTCGCGCTCGACGGGCAGACGCTCGCTCAACGCGGGCTCGGCCCACGCCGGCACCGGCAGCCGCAGCTCCACCACGCTGCCTTGCTCGAGCGCAGCGAGCAGACGATGCGGCGCCTCGTGCTCGCTGTTGTCGTAGATGCGCACGAAGGGCAGCTCACGCAGCGCGTGGGCGAGGTTGCGCAGCGAGCGCGGATAGCGCGCGAACAGCTTCTCGCGCGGCACGTCGTGCCCACCCTCGAGCGAGCGCAGCGCCACGCGCTCATCCGACAGCTCGGCGCTGTCCAGACCGATGAAGCACAGCAGTACCGTGTAGCCCTGCTCGGCCGCGTCGCGCAGGAAGCGAACCTTCTCCTGCGCCGGATCCGAGAACACGGTCTCGAAGATGAAGCTCTCACGCGCGGCGACCAGGTCACGCCGCACGTCGCCCGCGATCTCGGCCGCACGGTACGCATCGATCGAGAGCTCGCGTGCCAGCTCGTCCGCGTTCACGAAGCGCAGCGCCGTCTGCCGCAGGTGCGCGGCGTGAAAGGTCGACTTGCCTGCTCCGTTGGGCCCCGCGATCGCGACGATGATCGGTCGCTGGTCGAGCGGGTTCATCGCTCGCGGAGCGGCTCGAACACGCGGCCACGCAGCCGCCCGAGCGTGCGCGCGCCATGCTCGTCGATGCGCGCGAAGACGCCGCGCTCGGAGGTGCGCTCGTAGTGCGGGAACGGCCGCGCCTCGCGCTGGGCGCGGAAGCGTGCGTGTCCCTCTGCACTGTCGACGTCGAGCGCGGAGGAGAGCGAGACGGCGCCGCGGCGCTTCTTGAGTGCCAGCACCTCGTCGCCACGCAGGACCGCCTCGACCACGCGACCGAGGCGAGCCCAGTGTTCGATCTGGCTGGCGATCGAGCGCTCGGCGACCTCGCCCGTCTCGCGCGCGTCTTCCACCAGGGCGTCCGACAACTTCACCGGCTGCGGCATCTGCCCATGGTAGCAAAACGCTACCTGCCCGCCAGCTCGGTCAGCGCGTTTGGGTTCCGGGGTCACGGCCGGCCCGGCTGCAGGCGTGTAGGTTCCGCACGTGGACCAGACGCCCGTCACCTACTTTCCGCCCGCCACCCAACGCCAGCTCGAGCTGAATCGTGAGCGCATTCGCGGCAAACCGTACGCGCACCTGTTCGACGAGCGGGTCACCTTGCCCACCCGCGTGCTGCCGGCGCTGGCCGCCCCGATGGCTCCCGAGCACACGCTCCCGCTCACGCCCGAGGCGCTCGATTCGCTGCTCGATCCCGGTTACCACGCCGTGGAGAACGGGTACTGCGCGCTGCCCGACGGAACCGGCTACACGGCCAGCCTGGTCGACTTCCCGGGCTGCACGCCCGAGATGTTCCAGTGGTGGTTCTGGTGGCACATCGTCGAGTCCGAGCGCTACACGCTGTGGTACCCGCACAACCACGTGCGCTGCGTGCCACGCGTGACCCCGTCGGAGCTCTCGGCGCGCTTCGCCGAGAACCGCTTCGACGGCATCGCGCTCGACGTCGACGAGTACATCGGGCCGTTCTTCCAGGCGATCACCATCGAGGTGATCACACCCGAGCAGCTCGGCTTCGACAGCTCCCGCTTCGCGCAGGCCGGGGTCGCCGGCGCGGGCTGCGCGCGTGTGTGGCTGCGTAGACCGCGGCTCGCGGTGTGCAAGATGGTGCACCTGGTGCGTGAGACCCCGCGCGGCTTCGAGCTGCGCAGCCGCTACTGGATCGCTCACTCGCCCGCGCTCGCGCTCGGGGACGTGCAGCTGCCGCTCGATGCGCTGGCGTGGGTCGGTCGTGGCAAGCGTCGCAAGGTGGCGCGCACGATGGCCTACGAACAGCTGCTGCACGATCAGATCGAGTTCACGCACCTGGCCACGTTCCTCGCGCGCGCCCACGCCGAGTTTGGCGCCTGCGACGGCGAGCAGCTCGCGCGCACGCTGCGCAGCACGCTGCGCGCTTGATGTGCTCCGTGTGCATACCATCAGCACGGTGAGCCAAGTCGCCATCGCGACGCCTGCGTGTTCGGACCACATCCCTCCCGACGCGCTCGGGTCAGGTGGAACGCCTCGGTCCGGGTGCTGTACGGCGTCACATTCGCGATGGTATGGTTTAACCCGCAAGATATGCAGCGGCGCTTCGATGACCTCGTGAACGAGTACGCGCAATTCGGCACGCTGCCGTCGCTTCTGGCGCCGGCCTGCTTGATCCGGCACGGCGACTCCGACCCGGAGATCGAGCAGGACATCACCAGCACGGCGATGATGCCTCCGCTACCGCGCCGCTACTCGATGCGCGCCGAGCACAACGCCACGCTCGGCGCGGTGTTTCCGCTGGTGAAGCGCGAGGGCAGCGCCTTCGCGCACATCGGCATCGGGCGCGCCTCCAACGTCGACGTGCAGGTGCCGCTGGCGGGCATCTCCAAGTACCACGCCTACGTGAACATCACGGCCAGCGGCGACTTCACGATCGCGGACGCCGGCTCGCAGAACGGCACGCGCCTGGTGCTGGAGCGGCTGGAGCCGCGGCAGCAAGCGCCCATCCATACCGGCACGCGCGTCTACCTCGCCCAGCATGCGTTCACGTTCTTCACGCGCACCGGCTTGATCGCGCACATCCGCGCGCTCGGCCACGCGTCGTCCGCCAACGGCGCCTGACCTCCCAAACGCGGGCAATTTCGCCCGACACGGCCACGTGTCGAAACGTTGCGCGTGCTTTCCATCGCACCCGCGTGGCGTACTCTGGGGCGCGCGGCGGCGGAGAGCGCGGTCGCGCGGAGGGACATGCGCGCAAGGAACGTGGGGCTGCTGCTGGCGTTGCTCGCCTGCGGAGACGACGACGGCGGGGACGGTGCGGGCGATGCGGGAAGCGCGGACACCAGCGTCGCCGACACCGGCGTCACCGACACAGGCGTGAGCACGTCGGCCTGTAGCGGCGAGGCCACGCAGAAGGCACGCGTCGCCTGCGCCGCCAATGCGCTGCTTGCCACGCTCAGCAGCAGCGAGCGCGGCAGCGTCAACCTGGAGCTCACGGACTACGCGAGCCGCTCCACGTGGAGCAACCTGCCGGTGATGCTCAAGCCACGCGCGGGCGTGCAGCTCGGCAGCCTGGGCGCCGCCAGCCAGAGCGCCACGCTCGCGCTGCTGCGGCTCGCGCTCAACGACTCGGGCCAGTCCGTGATGACGGGCATCCTGCGCGCCGATGACTACCTGGCGTCGATGCAGGGAGGCTACGGCTCGGACCTCTACTCGGTCGCGATCTTCGGCACGCCCTCCGCAACCACGGACTTCGAGGTGATGTTCGGCGGCCACCACATGGCCTACAACCTCAGCTTCGTGGGCACGAGCTTCTACCCGTTCCCGCAGCACCTCGGCTGCGAGCCCAAGGCCGCGTTCACGGTCGCCGGCGCCAGCTACTCGCCGCTGGTCGCGCTCGGCGACGCGATGTTCGCGGCCTTCGAGGGCCTCGACGCTGCGCAGCGCGCCAGCGCCTATCTCTCGGGGCAGAGCTTCAGCGACGTCGTCGTCAACCCCGACCTCGACTACGGCAAGGGTGCCGATCGCACGTCCAAGAGCGCCTACCCCACCGGCACCAATCGCAAGGGCGTGCAGGTCTCCACGCTGACCACCGCGCAGCAGGCGCTGGTGACCACGGCGATCGAGCAGTGGGTTCGCCAGTACCCGGCCGAGGTCGCCGACGCCTTGATGACCGCGTACACGGGCGCCTACGCGGACACGCTGTTCGCCTGGGCGGGCGCCTCCAGCGGTCCCGACAAGGACGCCAGCGGCAGCTACCTCCGCATCGACGGACCGCGCGTGTGGATCGAGCTCGCCGTGCAGAGCGGCATCGTGATCCGCGGCGAGACGCACTACCACACCATCTATCACGACAAGATGTACGACTACGGCGGTCAGCTCTGATCTCGTTGGCACGCCTGGTCCTGCTGGGCTGGCTCCTCGCCAGCGGCGCCCGAGCCCACGACGTGATGGGCACCGTGCTCATGGTCGACCTCGGCCACGAGCGCGTGCACCTGGAGGTGCAGCTGCCGGTCGACGAGCTGCGGCTCGCGCTCGGCGCGCCCTCCGAGGCAGGCGTGCAGGCGCTGCCCGCTCCCCCCGCGCAGCTGGCGGAATACGTGCTCGCCCACGTCGGCCTGAGCACGCCCGCCGGCGCGCCCTTCACGCTGCACGCGCGACCGGGCGAGCTGGTGCTGCACGATGCACGCAACTGGCTGCACATCGAGGTCGATGCCTTGCCGCCGCACGGCGCCAGCCCACGCGACTTCGTGCTGGAGACGGATGTGATCGACCACCGCGTGCCCTCGCACCGCGTGTTCGTGTTCCTGCGTCGCGACCTCGAAGGAGGCCAGCTCGGCGCGCCGCGCATCCACGCCACGCTGCACTACCAGTCGACTCGCACGCGCGTGAGAAGCCAGGGCAACGTCGCGCGCGGCTTCTGGACCGCGCTCCAGCTCGGCGCCGAGCACATCGCGGAGGGCAGCGACCACCTGCTGTTCCTGCTCGGGCTGCTGCTGCCGGCGGCGCTCTCCAGCACGGGCTGGCGCTGGGGTGCACGCCGCCCCGCACGCGAGGCCGGGCTGCAGGTGGTGCGCATCGTGACGGCGTTCACGCTCGGCCACTCGCTCACGTTGTTGCTCGCCACGCTGGGGCTGGCGCGCCTGCCGGAGACGCCCGTCGAGACCGCGATCGCGGCCTCCGTGTTGCTCTGCGCGCTGCACGCGCTGGTGCCGCTGTTTCCGCGCCGCGAGGCCTGGGTCGCGCTCGGCTTTGGCTTGGTGCACGGGCTCGGCTTCGCCAGCGCGCTGGAGGGCCTGGGCGTCGACGGCACCACGCTCGCGCTGACCGTGCTCGGCTTCAACCTCGGCGTCGAGCTCCTGCAGATCGTGATCGTGCTGCTGACGTTGCCCTGGATCTACGTGCTGCAGGGCACGCGGCTGGGCACGCCGCTGCGCGTGGGCGGCGCGCTGCTGACCGGGCTGGTGGCGCTGGCCTGGATCGGCGAGCGCGCGTTCGCGCTGCAGACGCCGATCACGTACTGGTTCGACCGCGCCTTCGCGCACGCGTGGCTCGGGCTCTTGGCACTGGCGCTGCTGGGCTCGCTGTCCGCTATTCGAGCGGCGCGAACACGACCGCGAGCTCTTCCTGCTTCTTCTTGCTGTCCTTGACCGGACGGCGCGAGAGCGCGAAGCGCATCCAGATCGCGGCACCGGTGGCGGCATGCTTGGCGCGCACGCGGCACGCGCGCTGACCAGCCACGCTCTCCGACTCGACCTCGCTGAAGGTCGTGAGTGCGAACGGCACCTTCACGGCCTGCCTGGCCTCCGCGCGCGCCAGCTCCTGCACCTCGGGCGCGTCGCACTCGGGCAGCGAGTTGGCGTCTTCGCCCTTGCCGCACCCGGCGAGCAGCACGAGGCACAGTCCTATCGTCGAGCTTCGCACCACGACTTCACCGCCGCACTCGCGCCCACAAGCGGGCCCCGCTGCAAGCGATCAACGGCTGCTTTGCGCTAGGCTTTACCCCCACCCGCTTCGGACGCATCCCCATGAGCCTAGACCTCGACGAATACTTCAGGCGCATCGGCTACGAGGGCCCCCGCGAGCCCACGCTCGACGTGCTGCACGCGCTCACGATGGCGCACGCGCAGGCGATCCCGTTCGAGAACCTCGACGTGCTGCTCGGGCGCCCCATCCGGCTGGAGCTCGACGCCATCTTCGACAAGCTCGTCCGCCAGCGTCGCGGTGGTTACTGCTTCGAGCAGAACGGCCTCCTGCTGCACGTGCTCACGCAGCTCGGCTTCCGCGCCACCTCGCTCAGTGCACGCGTGCGCCTGCAGCGGCCGCGCGACGTCACGCCCGCGCGTACGCACCTGTTCGTGCGTGTGGAGCTCGACGGGGACAGCTGGCTGACCGACGTCGGCGTCGGCGCGCTGTCGCTCACCAGCGCGATCCGCCTCGCCCTCGATGTCCGCCAACAGACCGCGCACGAGCCGCGCCGCATCGTCCGCGAGGGCGGCCTGTTCTTCCACCAGGCCTTCTTCGCGGACGGCTGGCACGACGTCAACGAGTTCACGCTGGAGGCGATGCCGCAGATCGATCGCGAGGTCGCCAACTGGTACACCAGCACGCACCCGAGCTCGATCTTCCGCAGCGCGGCCATGGTCGCGCGCGCCGCACCGAACGGGGTGCGCATCACGCTGCTCGGTCGCGAGCTGAGCATCCGCCAGCGTGATGGCCAGAGCGACAAGCGCACACTCGACGAGGCCGACGTGCTACCCGCGCTCGCCCAACACTTCGGCCTCTACCTGCCAGCCGACGCGCGCCTGCCTTAGTTCGCGACCGAGCTCCAGGGGCCCGCGCTCGCGCGGCAGTACGTCTGGCCGAGCGCCACCAGGCACTCGTCGTAGCCTGGCTGCGAGAACACGGTCGGCAGCGCGACCGGTGGGCTGTCGTAGTTGCCCTGGTTCTCGATGACGTTGTTCAGCTCGACGTTCTTCTGACGCGACACGGGCGTGCCCTGCGCGAACGCCGACGACGACAAGACGGCGGCGCTGATCAGCAACGCCGCGTTCACGATTCCCACTCGAGCTGCACTCCGCATGGTTGGCCCCTCCTGTCGACTACCCGGTCGATCATCATCTGCCCGGTTGACACGCAGGTCCAGCGTTGCATTCCTGTCACATTCACTTTGCGGTGACGACACACACGTGTGCAACGGGAGCGTCGCCCCGAGGGTGTCAGGTCGAGGTACTCGCCCTGTTGGGAGATGGGCTACGAACGAAGCGCGCGAGGCTCTCGAACGCGGCGCGGCTGGCCGGGAAGCCGGTGTAGACGTGGAACACGTGCACCATGCCCTCGCTGATCTCGTGGTGGACCTGCACGCCCGCCGCACGCGCACGCTCCACCAGCGCGACGTTCTGACCGAGCAAGATCTCGCTGCCCCCAGACTGCACCAACATGGGAGGCAAGCCGCTGAGGTCCGCGAACACCGGCGACACCAGCGGGTCGCGCGGGTCCGCCCCCGCGAGGTAGTTCGCCGCACCCCAGGCCAGCATCTCCCCACTCAGGTAGTCGAACGGCCCGTGCGCCTCGATGGTGCCGCCGGTCGCGGTCAGATCGACCCAGGGCGAGAGCAGCACCAGCGCGCGAGGCTGCGGCAGCGCGAGCGCACGCAGACGTTGTGCGAGCGCCAGCGCGAGCCCCCCTCCGGCCGAGTCACCACCGACCACGATCTGCGCAGGCGCCACGCCGTACGACAACAGGGCGCGGTACGAGGCGAGCACATCGTCGATGGCGGCGGGAAACGGATGTTCGGGCGCCTTGCGGTACTCGGGCAGGATCACGCGCGCGCCCGTGCGCAGCGCCAGCCGGACCGCGAGGCTGCGGTGCGTGGCCGGCGAGCACATCGAGTAGGCGCCTCCGTGCAAGTGAAGCCACACCAGGTCGCCCTGCTGCCAAGCGCGAGGCGTGTGCTGCTCCATCGGCAGGCCCGCGATGGTGCCAGCCTGGAAGTCGAGCACCTGGCGCACGCGCGCCGACAGCGCACGGATGGGCATCGCGCGCCGCAGCTCCAGCGACATGCCCGAGAAGCCCAGCGCGACCACGGCGCGGATCACCTCGTGCACGACCTCGAACTGGTAGCTCCAGGTCGGGTGCTTGGGTCCCTGGGTCGCACGACGCAGCGCGGTGGCCGCGATGACGCGTGAGGAGTGGAGGCCGACGCGCAGGTCACGCAGGGTGCGCTCGATCAAAAACCTGTCCATGCGCGCGGTTCTAACACCGCCGCGCGCGTGCGCTCTCAGTAAGGCGTGCCGTCCTTGTGTGTGAAGCGCCAGCGTCCGTCGACGAGCTGCGCGGCGAGGTCATCGTCCGGGTAGACGCAGCGGTCTCCGGCCGAGCGGTCTCCGATCTCCAGGTACTCGACCAGCTCCTCGCTCTCGTTCACCAGCTGATGCGCGTTGCCGCTGCCGGCCCGGAAGCCGGCGCACATGCCGGGTGCCAACAGCGTCCGGCCCTCGTCGGTGTAGAGCGCCGGATGACCACGCAGCACGTAGATGAGCTCGTCCTGGTGGCTGTGCGCGTGGCGCAGCGCGGACGCCGCGTGAGGCGCCAGGCGCGTCAGGTTGACCCCGAACTGGCTGAGCGTGAACAGGTCGCCCAGCACGCGCTTCTCCCGGCCGGCCACCCTGCTGGCGAACGGCTCGGGATAGTAGGTGGCGCGTGCGCGGGGCGCGACGTCGGCGGCTGCGATGGCGATCATGGTCAAACCTCCTGGCTCAACGATGATGGCGGCTCGCCACGCCGGTCAATGTTGACTAGAGTCAACGTTGATGAAGCGCAACATGCTCGACGCCGCGCAGGCGGCCAAGCGGCTCGGGGTCAAGCCGCAGACGCTCTACGCGTACGTGAGCCGCGGCTTGCTCACGCGCACGCTGGCGGACGACGGCCGCCGCAGTCTGTTCGCGGCGCACGAGCTGGAGGCGCTGGCCAGGAGAGGTCGCCCGAGGCGCGAGCAAAGGGGCGGCGTCGAGGTCTCGCTCGGCACGGCCATCACGGAGATCGCACCGAGCAAGCTCTCGTATCGGGGGCACGACGCGATCGAGCTCGCGCGCAGCCAGCCCTTCGAGGCGGTGGCCGAGCTGCTCTGGACGGGCGCGCTGCCGAGTCGTCCGCGCTGGCGAGAGCTGGAGCAGCCGCAGCCGCTGGTGCGACGCTCGGCACGCCTGCTGCCGGACTACTGCTTCGGGGTCGAGCGCTTCGCCGCAGTCGCCGCCGTGCTCGCGGCGCGGCAGCCGCTGCGCGTCGATCTCTCGCTCGCCAACGTCAGCGCGCTCGCACGCCTGCTGATCGCATCGTTCGTGCACGCCCTGCCTGCCGGGGCGCGCGCCAGGCCGGGCGGCGTCGCGCAGTCGCTCTGGCCTCGGCTGTCGCGCTTGCCGGCCACGCCCGCCCGGGTGGCGGCGCTCGACTGCGCGCTCTGTCTGCTCGCCGATCACGAGCTCGCCAGCTCGACGCTCGCCGCGCGCGTCGCGGCCTCCACGCGCGCCGACCCATTCTTCGTGGTGATCGGAGGGCTCGGAACACTCGCCGGTCCTCTGCACGGCAAGGCCGCCACCGGCCTGCAGCGGCTGCTGCTGGAAGCGGCGCGCGAACCGAGCCCCGCGCTGGCCGGTGCACGCGCCCTGCAGAGCACGCTGACCGGCTTTGCACATCCGGTCTACGCCGACGGCGACCCACGCGCGCGGGCGCTGCTCGAGGTGATCGCGGCCAGGGGCAAGACGCGCGCGGTACTCGATGCCGTGGAGGACGCCGGCCGCCGCCAGACCGGAGGCGCGCCGAACATCGACTTCGCGCTGGCCGCGCTCGCGTACGCGATGGAGATGCCACTCGGCGCCAGTGAAGCGATCTTCGCGATCGCGCGCACGGCCGGCCTGATCGCGCATGCGCTCGAGGAGTACGGCGAGCGCCCGCTTCGCTTTCGCGCCCGTGCGGTGTTCACCGGCGCGACAGCTCCTCGCGCAAGGCGGGCAACGAGCGGCGGCTGACGCGCGCGGTCGAGCCATCGTCGAGCTCCACCACCCCGTCGGGACGCAGCGCGCGCACGCGTGCGACGTTGATCAGCTCCGCGCGATGGATCCGGCGAAAGCCGTGCTCCGAGAGCCGATCGGCGAGCGTGGTCAACGGCTCGGGGGTCAGGTGCTCCTCCCCGTCGACCTGGAACACGGTGTACTTGTCGGACGACCAGAAGCGCGCGATCGCCTGCGCCTCGAAGAAGCGGCTCACCCCGCGCTCGAAGGTGACGATGCGTGGACCGCGCAGCGCGATCCGCCGCTCCGCACGCGCCAGCGCCTCGGCCAAACGCTCGCGTCGCACCGGCTTGAGCAGGTAGTCGAGCGCGTCCACCTCGAACGCCCGCACCGCGAACTCGTCGTGCGCGGTCACGAAGATGATCGGTGGCAGGTGGCGCTCGCGGGTCGCCAGCGCGATGCCGTCGAGCCCGGGCATGCGAACGTCGAGCAACAGCAGGTCGGGCTGCACGCGCTCGACCATCGCCAGGGCCTGCTCGCCATCTTCCGCCTCACCCGCCAGCTCGATGCCTGGGAGCGCTAGCAGCTCGCGGATCAGCCGCCGTCGCGCGGGCGCCTCGTCGTCGACCACCAGCACCCTCACGACGTCAGCTCCCGCACCGGCAGCGAGACCGACACGCGGTAGCCGCCGCCGTCGCGCGCGCCACTCTCGAGCCTGCCATCCTCGCCGTAGAGCAGCCGCAGGCGCGCGGCCAGGTCGCTGAGCGCGGTGCCGTTGCCGTGGTGTCGCGAGGCGCCGGGTCCGACTCCATCATCGAGCACCTCGATGCACGCGTGGTCGTGCTCGCGCCGCCCGCGCACACGCACCTCGCCGGAGCCGCTGCGCTGCCCCAGGCCGTGCAGCACCGCGTTCTCCACCAGCGGCTGCAGGAACATCGGCGGCACCGCCACCTGCGCCAGCTCGGGTGCGACGTCGATCCGCCAGCGGAGCTTGGCCTCGAAGCGCGCCTGCTGCACCTCCAGGTAGTCGCGCACGATCTCCAGCTCGCGCGCGAGCGACACGAAGCGGGTGCGGCCGCCCTCGAGCGCATAACGCAGGATGTCGGCCAGTCGCAGCAAGGTCTGCTCCGCGCGCTCCGGATCCTCCGGGATCAGGCTGGCCACGGTGTTGATGCTGTTGAAGAAGAAGTGGGGGTGCGTGCGCGCGGACAGCGCCGACAGCTGCGCCTCCAGCGCGGCCTGACGCTCCTCGCGCGCGCGACGCTCCGCACGCAGCTGGCGCGCTCGCTGTTCCTCGAACGCGACCGTGGGCAGCGTGAACAGCCAGGTGATGATCAAGCCATGGAGGATGTGGCTCTCCAGCATCACCGTGTGGCCCGCGCGGGTGCTGACGCCGAGGATGGCCAGGCAGATCGGGTAGTCGATCAGCGATGACAGCAGCGAGCCCACGCTCGCGAGCGCGCCGTAGCGCACGAAGCGGCCGAACGGACTCCGGCCGTGGCGCAGCAACGCCGGCGCGAAGCGATCGAACAGCACGCGCAGCACGGTCGGGGTCACCAGGAACGGCACGTAGACGCCGCCCAGCCTTCGCAGCATGTCGAGCCAGGGCAGCTCGTACACGTGCGGCACCATCAGTGGCGTGAACAACCACGGCGCGAACGCGCAGATCCAGAAGACCTCGCGCGGAATCGTGACCGGACCGACTTCCTCATCCATGGCGTCTTGCCTCGCCTGGGACTGTAGACGATGGCACGCTCGCGTGCGCTGGATCGCCGACGAACGGCCCGTGCGAGCGGACGAACGGCGTGCACTTGCCGCGGCGCGCGGTCCGGGCGACAACGTCGGGCATGATTCGCTCGCGCTGCTTCGTGCTCGGCCTGCTGCTCGCCTGTGGGGACTCGGACAAGGATCCCGTCGACGCCGCGGTGCCGGCCGACGCAGCACGCGCCGTCGATGCGGTCGTCGATGCCCAGGTCTCTCGCAGCGATGCCGCAGCGAGCGACGCCGTAGCGAGCGACGCCGCGGGGGACATGCCGGGCCTCGTGCGCTTGCCCCCCGCCAATGGCGGCCTCGACTACCAGCTCGGCGGCGCATACGCACCGCCCCAGGGCGTCACCATCGTCGCGCGCGATCGCACCGCGCAGCCCGCGCCGGGGCTGTACAACGTCTGCTACGTGAACGGCTTCCAGGCGCAGGAGAGCGAGGCCGACATGTGGCTCGCGCAGGACCCCGAGCTCGTGCTGCGCGACAGCGGCGGCGAGCCCGTGATCGATCGCGACTGGAACGAGATGCTGCTCGACATCGGCAGCCCGCAGAAGCGCGCGCAGCTGGCGGAGATCGTCGGCGGCTGGATCGCGGGCTGCGCGAGCGCGGGCTTCGACGCCGTCGAGATCGACAACCTCGACAGCTACACGCGCTCGGGCGGCCGCTTGCTGGAAGAAGACGCAGTGCAGTTCCTGGCGCTGCTCTCGATGCGCGCGCACGCCGAAGGCCTGGCGATCGGCCAGAAGAACGCCAGCGAGCTGGCCGGCCGTCGGCGTGAGCTCGGCACCGACTTCGCGGTCTCCGAGGAGTGCGCGCGTTACGACGAGTGTGAGGCGTACATCACGGCGTACGGCGCCGCCGTACTGATGGTCGAGTACCGCCGCGGCGACTTCCAGAAGGGCTGTGGCGCGCATCCGGACTTCTCGATCGTGCTGCGCGATCTCGACCTCGTGACCCCGGGCTCCAGCGGCTACGTCTTCGAGGGCTGCTGACGCGCTGGAGTCGACACGCGCTACACGCTCGCTAGAGCGGTTAGCGAACTCTTAGGAAGTGCCAGGATCAACTTAGGATGCCCCGCTCGGCGGCTCCGCCATGCTCGGGGTCATGCGAAGCCTGTTGTTGTTGTGCGCCCTCGCGGTCAGCCTGATCCTGGTGTGTAAGCCCTCGAAGAGACACGCGGAAGAGCCCAGCACACCGGTCTCCGTGGCGGTCGCCGCCGAGGTTCGGTTGGTGCCCGAGGTCACGACCGCGGCCGCCAAGCCGAGCTTGCTGTCCCTGCTCACCCTCGGCACCGCCGTGCTCGGCGCGGTGGCGACCAACGCCGCCGAGTCGCCGTTCGACGCCAACGCGCAGCTGGCCGTGCGCATCGTGGATGCGACCGCGGAGCTGGAGGCGAGCGCGGCCCGCGTGGCGGATCAGCGCGCGCGCTGAGCGACTTCCGACGCCACTTGCTGACGTACTGACCTTACGGCGTATGCAGACCGAGGATCGTCTGCAGCGCCTGCACCATCGCGGGCCCGACGGTGCGCAGCTGCTCGCGGTGGAGTGCGGACAGATCGCGCAGCCTCGCCTCGCCCTCGTCGGTGAGGCGGAGCAGCACCTCGCGCTTGTCCTCCGAGCCGCGCTCGCGCATCAGCAGGCCGCGCTGCTCCAGCTTGTCGACCAGGCCGACCGCGGTGTGGTGCTTCACGCACAAGCGCTCGGCCACGGCGCGAATGGTGGGCCGCGCATCGGCGGACATGCCACGCACCGCGAGCAACAACTGGTGCTGCTGAGGCTCGATGCCGGCGCTGCGCGCGGCCTGCTCGCTGAACGCGAGGAACTTGCGGATCTCGAATCGGAACGCCGCCAGCGAGCGATAGTCGGTGTTCGAGAGCTTGGCCAACGTTCTCATCACCTAGCACCGGCCCTCCGGTGCTACACGGGAAATTGCGTGCGTTTTGCGAGCGATCTATCGCTCTCCGATAGTATCGGACCGCGATGTTTCTCGACGCAAGCGCGCCAGAAACACAGCCGCAATCAGGGCTGGGTAGAGATCCAGCTTGACGACTACTTCGGTCAAGAGCGTGTGCCCCTACTGCGGGGTCGGCTGCGGCATCATCATGGACGTCGCCGAGAACAAGGTCGTTAAGCTCACCGGCAACAAGAAGCACCCGACCAACTTCGGCCGCCTGTGCACCAAGGGCAACACGGCGGCGCAGGCGCTCCGCGAGTCCGGTCGGCTGGAGCATGCCCACGTGCGCAAGGTGCGCGGCCAAGCGCCGGAGCGCACCAGCATCGACGCCGCCATCACGCAGGTCGCGCAACGCCTGCGCGCCTTGCTCGACGAGCACGGCCCCGACGCGCTCTCGTTCTACGTGTCGGGTCAGATGTCGATCGAAGCGCAGTACCTGACCAACAAGCTCGCCAAGGGCTTCGTGCGCACCAACAACATCGAGTCGAACTCGCGCCTGTGCATGGCCAGCGCGGGCAGCGGCTACAAGCTCTCGCTCGGCTCGGACGGTCCACCCGGCTCGTACCAGGACTTCGACGCCACCGACCTGTTCTTCGTGATCGGCGCGAACATGGCCGACTGCCACCCGATCCTGTTCCTGCGCTTGATGGATCGTGTGAAGCAGGGCGCGCAGCTGATCGTGGTCGACCCCCGCCGCAGCGCGACCGCGGACAAGGCGACGCTGTTCATGCCGATCGCGCCGGGCACCGATCTGGCGTTGCTCAACGGCCTGCTGCACTTGCTGCTGAAGAACGGCCACACCGACGAGGCGTTCATCCGCGAGTTCACGGAGGGCTGGGGCGACATGCCGGCCTTTCTGGAGCCGTACACGCCGAGCCACGTCGCGCAGATCACCGGCCTCAAGGTCGAGGACATCGAGCGCGCGGCGACGATGATCGGCAGCGCCAAGAACTGGATGACGCTGTGGACGATGGGCCTCAACCAGAGCACCAAGGGCACCTGGAACACCAACGCGATCTGCAACCTGCACCTGGCGACAGGCGCCATCTGCAAGCCGGGGAGCGGGCCGTTCTCGCTGACCGGCCAGCCCAACGCGATGGGCGGACGCGAGATGGGCTACATGGGTCCGGGTCTACCGGGCCAGCGCTCGGTGCTGGTCAAGAAGGACCGCGCGTTCATCGAGCAGCTGTGGCAGGTCCCGCCCGACACCCTGCGCACCGAGCTCGGCGGCGGCACGATCGCGATGTTCGAAGCGATGCGCGCCGGCACCATCAAGGCGTGCTGGGTGATCTGTACCAACCCGGTCGCCAGCGTGCCCAACCGCAAGGTCGTGCTGGAGGCGCTCGCCAAGGCGGAGCTGGTAGTCACGCAGGATGCGTTCTTCGACACCGAGACCAACCGCCACGCGGACATCATGCTGCCCGGCGCGCTGGGGGCCGAGGCCGAGGGCGTGATGATCAACTCGGAGCGCAACCTGACGCTGATGCAGAAGGCGGTCGAGCCGCCCGGCGAGGCGCTGCCCGACTGGATGATCATCGCGCGCGTGGCCTCGGAGATGGGCTTCGCGCATGCATTCAGCTACCAGTCCGCGGACGAGGTTTTCGAGGAGCTCAAGCGCGCCTGGAACCCCAAGACCGGCTACGACATCCGCGGCGCCAGCTACGCGCGCTTGCGCGAGACGCCGCTGCAGTGGCCGTGTCCTCCCGATGCCAGCGCGGACCGCAACCCGATCCGCTACCTCAACGACGGCGTCAGCCAGACCTTGCTCACCACGCGCGAAGGCGCGCAGCCACGGCTCGCGTTCGCCACCGAGAGCGGGCGCGCGGTGTTCCTTGCCCGGCCGCACGTGTTGCCCGCGGAGATGCCGGACCAGGACTTCCCGTTCACGCTCAACACCGGTCGGCTGCAGCACCAGTGGCACACGCTGACCAAGACCGGGAAGATCGCGACGCTCAACAAGCTGAACCCGGGGCCCTTCGTCGAGCTGCATCCGGACGACGCCACGGCGCTCGACATCCGCGACAAGGACAAGGTCGAGGTGCGCTCGCGTCGCGGCCGTGCCGTGCTGCCGGCGGTGGTCACCAACCGCGTGCGCCCGGGCAACTGCTTCACGCCCATCCACTGGAACGACGTCTATGGCGAGGACCTCAGCATCAACGCCGTCACCAACGACGCTGTCGATCCCATCTCGCAGCAGCCCGAGACCAAGTTCTGCGCGGTGGCACTGGCGCTGGTGGAGCGCGCGCAGCTCGAGGTGCCCGTACCGCTGCCGGAGCCGCCGGGCATGAGTCACGGCGACTCGCTGGCGGCAGCGTTCGGGCTCGGTGCGCCGCCGCCGCTCGCGCTCGATCCGCAGCAGACGCTCTACCTGCAGGGCTACCTGCTCGGCGTGCGCAGCGTGCCCGCGCAAGGCGTGCCTGTGTTGCCCGCGAGCGCCCCGTTCGACGCCGACAAGCGCGCGCTGATCGACGGCATGCTCGCGGGCATGTTCGCGCGCACGCACGTGGTCGCCAGCGCCGTCATGCTGGCGACGCGCGCGCCGGTCCTGATCGCGTGGGCGTCGCAGACCGGCAACGCCGAGGGCATCGCCGCGCAGGTGGCCAAGCGCCTGCAAGCGGAGGGCGAGCAGGTGAGCGTGAGCGCGATGGACGCGGTCTCGCTCGACACGCTGGCGCGCAGCAAGCGCCTGGTCGCGATCACCAGCACGTTCGGCGACGGCGACCCACCGGACAACGGCGTCGCGCTCTGGGGCGCGCTCACCGCCGACGGAGCCGCCAAGCTCCACGACACCGAGTACGCGGTCCTCGCGTTCGGCGACTCCAATTACGATCAGTTTTGTGGCTTCGGCCGCAAGCTCGACGCGCGGCTGGAGGCCCTCGGCGCCAAGCGCTTGCTGCCGCGCACCGACTGCGAACCTGACTATCAGGACAAGGCCAAGTCCTGGATCGACGCGCTCGTCGTGGCGTTGAAGGGCGAGGCCAAGGTCGAGGCGCCCGCCGCGCCGACGGCTCCGCCCACCGCGACCTTCGGCCGCAACCAGCCGTTCCCGTCGAGGCTGGTCACCAACGTGCGCCTCAACGCGCCCGGCGCGGACAAGGACGTGCGCCAGCTCGGCTTCGACCTCACCGACTCGGGGCTCGCCTACGAAGCCGGCGACGCGCTCGGCGTGTGGCCCGTCAACAGCCCCGACCTGGTCGACGAGCTGCTGGAGGTGCTGGGACACGAGGGCAAGACCGAGGTGGAGGTGGCCGGGTTGGGGGCGATGCCGCTCGCGGAGGCACTGACGCGCCACTACGAGATCGCGCGCATCACGCCCGAGATCCTGCGCTTCGTCAGCGAGCGCTCCACCAGCCGCGGCCTGTCGGCGCTGCTGGCCCCCGAGCGCAAGAACGATCTCAAGCGCTGGGTGTACGGCAAGCAGCCGGTCGACCTGCTGTACGACTTTCCCATCCAGGCCAGCGTCGAGGACTGGCTCGGCGCGCTCAAGCGCCTGCAGCCGCGCTCCTACTCGATCTCGTCGAGCCCCAAGACCGATCCGAACCAGGTGCAGCTCACCGTCTCCACCGTGCGCTACACGTGCGAGGGGCGGACGCGACGGGGCGTGTGCTCGACCTTCCTGGCCGATCGCGCCGAGCAGGCGCAGGTCCCCATCTACGTGGTCAGGTCGGCGCACTTCCGCGTGCCGCAGGCCGCCGAGACGCCGATGATCATGGTCGGTCCAGGCACCGGTATCGCGCCGTTCCGCGCGTTCCTGCACGAGCGCCGCGCGACCGGCGCCAGCGGCAAGAACTGGCTGTTCTTCGGCGAGCGCAGCGCCGCGCAAGACTTCTACTACCGCGGTGAGCTGGAGGCGATGGAGCACGACGGCACGCTGCACCGCCTCGACACCGCGTTCTCGCGCGACCAGCTGCAGAAGATCTACGTGCAGCACCGCATGGTCGAGCACGGCGAGGCGCTCTGGGACTGGCTGCAGGAGGGCGCGCACTTCTACGTCTGCGGCGACGCCACGCAGATGGCCAAGGACGTCGACGCCGCGCTCAAGCAGGTCGTGCAGACGCACGGTGCGATGAGCGCGGAGGACGCCGCCGCGTACGTCGCCAAGCTCGCCCAGGACAAGCGCTACGTACGCGACGTGTATTAAACGTGGCTGAGGCGCTGCGTGGCCACGGGCTCCGGACGCTCGGCGCGGTCCGTCTGCAGCAGCGCGGCGAACAGCGCGCGGAAGTGGATCATCGCCTGACGTAGGTCCTCGGTCTGCGCGGTGCCGTGCTCGTTGGCGGCGGCCAGCTTGCGCGCCGAGCGGTAGTGCTCGACCACGTTGGCGTGCTCCACGGAGAGGTCCGCCACGCGCTGGTCGAAGTCGCCGACCGGGTAGCCGCGCGTGCGCATCACTTCCTTCACCAGCGTGTCGGCCTCCAGCACCGCGCTGCCGGGATCATCAACGAACAGCTGTTGCACCCTGCCCCACTCGGCACTGAACGTGTCGCACTGTTCCTCGCTCAGAGGCTTGATATCGAGCCCATCGCGGCGCTTGCGGCGCGCCAGCAGGTCGCGCTCGGCGCGCTCACGGCTGCCGTGGGCCTCGAGCGCACGCTCGTACTCCGGCCCGAAGTTCGCGCGCAACTCGTTGGAGCGCTTCAGCTTGTTCCAGCGCACCAGCGCCACGATACCGGCTCCCAACAACAGAGCCGCCGCGATCAACACGATCAACGCCACGAGATCATTCTGCATCTGCCGTTCTCCCTGGTTGCCCTACTGGCAACCGAGATTGCAACCGATGTGCCTCCGCTTAGGTCGATACGTGCCGGGCCTCACACGTACCACGGGCGTATCATTGCCCATGCTCACGCTGGTGATCGGCAACAAGAACTACTCCTCGTGGTCGCTGCGTCCCTGGCTGTACATGCGGCACAGCGGCATCACCTTCGAAGAGCGCCGGCTCTCGCTGCGCACGCCGAGCTTCGCCGGCGACGTCGCGCGGTACGACGCGGCCGGCCTCGTGCC
>JBEVNG010000128.1:0-7123 GCA_040508235.1 Polyangiales bacterium
CGCTGGCTGCGTACCGATGTCCTCGCCAAGGAGCCGTCATGACGGGAGCATTGCAAGGCGTGCGTGTGCTCGAGCTCGGCCAGCTGATCGCAGGGCCGTTCTGCGGGCAGCTGCTGGGCGACATGGGCGCCGACGTGATCAAGGTCGAGCCGCCTGGCGCGGGCGATCCGATGCGCACCTGGGGCGCGGGTCCGCAGCCGCTCTGGTGGGAGGTGATCGCGCGCAACAAGCGCTCCGTGTCCGCCAACCTGCGCGTCGCCGAGGGCCAGGCGCTGGTGCGCTCGCTCGCCCAGCACGCCGACATCCTGATCGAGAACTTCAAGCCCGGCACGATGGAGAAGTGGGGCCTCGGTCCGAGCGCGCTGCAGGCCCTGTTTCCCGGGCTGATCATCGTGCGCGTGTCCGGCTACGGGCAGACCGGACCGTTCGCGGAGCGCGCCGGCTTCGGCGGCATCGGCGAGGCGATGGGCGGCTGGCGCAACCTCGTTGGCTATCCGGATCAGGCGCCACCGCGCATGGGCATCTCCATCGGCGACACGCTGGCGGCGAGCTACGCCTGCATGGGCGCCCTGGCGGCGCTGCACGCGCGCGAGCGCACCGGCCGCGGGCAGGTGATCGACGCGTCGCTGTTCGAGTCCGTGCTGCAGGTGATGGAGAGCACCGTGTCCGAGTTCGCGGTGACCGGCCACGTGCGCGAGCGCTCGGGGCCGTTCTTGCCCGGCATCGCGCCCTCCAACGTCTACCCGTGTCGCGACGGCGACCTGCTGATCGGCGCCAACAAGGACGAGCTGTTCGCGCGCCTCGCCAGGGTCATGGGCGCGCCGGAGCTGGCGCGCGATGCGCGCTTTGTCGATCACGCGGCGCGCGGCCGCAACCAGCGCGAGCTCGACGAGCTGATCTCGCTCTGGACGCGCCAACACTCGGTGCGCGACGTCGAAGACAAGATGAACCAGGCCAGCATCCCGGCCGGCCGCATGTACCGCGCGGCGGACATGCTCGAGTGCCTGCAGTACCAGGCGCGCGACGCGATCGTGGAGGTGCAGACGCCACGCTGGGGCGCGGTCAAGATGCAGAACTGCTTCCCGCTGCTGTCCGACACGCCGAGCCGCATCCGCACGCCCGCACCCACCGAGGTGGGGCAGGACAACGACGCGGTCTACGGCGAGCTACTCGGCATGTCGCCAGACGCGCTCCGCGATCTACGAGCGCGCGGTGTGATCTAGCTCCAGGGGCTGTCCTTCTTGGCGCGCCCCTCGACCACCGGCACCATCTTGCCCTCGATCGGCGAGAACGAACCGGTCGACGGATCGAACGCGAACACCAGGCCGCTCTCGATCTGATAGACCCACGCGTGCAGGCGCACCGCCCCCCGCGCCAGCGCCGCGGCGACCGCCGGCTGCGTCTGCAGGTGCTCGATCTGAACCAGCACGTTCTCGGCCACCACCACCTCCAGCAGCTCTTGCCCGCTGAGGTGTCCGTAGCGCGTGCGTGCGATGCGCTTGGTGGCCTCGGCGTTGTCGAGCCATGCCTTCACGAGCGGCATCGAGTCGACCGCCGACGGATCGACCACCGCCTTCATGGCGCCGCACTGCGAGTGCCCACAGACGACGATGTCGCTGACCTTCAGCGCGTCGACCGCGTACTCGATGGTGGCCGCCTCGCCGCCCGGCGCGGAGCTGTGCGGCGGGATGATGTTGCCGGCGTTGCGGATGATGAACAGCTCACCCGGCTCCGTGTTGGTGATCAGGTTGGGGTTGATGCGTGAGTCGGAGCAGGTGATGAACAGCGTCTCCGGCGCCTGGCCGGTGGCGAGCTTCTGAAAGAACTCGCGCTGCTCGCTGAACACGTGGTTCTGGAAGTGGCTGAGACCGCGGACCAAGCGCTGCATGACGAGTTACCTCCGATAAAATTGCGGGGCTTTTCTACTCGAAGTGTGCACGCCGACAACGTCGGCCACGCACGATTCTTCGCCGATGTCGCAAGCTCCGCTAGCCCGGACACACGATCGTCAACGCGCGTTGCAAAGCGGCGTGCCGGACTCGGGATAGGCCGCGCCAAAGGGGGCGCGCGCATACTTGTTCGCCATGCGCTCCAGATCGCTCCCGCTCGCACTCGTGCTGCTCGGCCTCGGCTGCAACAAGGCGCCCACGCGTCCTCCCGACCCACCTGTCCAAAGGCCGGAGCCCGCAAGAGTCGAGGCACCTCCCGCCGGCCAAGCCGCCGAGCCGGATGTCGATCTGCCGCTGGCCAAGCTCAAGCTGCCGCCGGGCTTCAAGATCGGCATCTACGCGAGCGACGTCGAGGACGCGCGCAGCATGGCGCTGTCGCCGGCCGGCACCCTCTACGTGGGCACGCGCAGCAAGGGCAAGCTGTACGCGATTCCCGACGCCAACCACGATCAGACCGGCGACCGCGTGGTGACCCTCGCCAGCGGGCTCGACATGCCCAACGGCGTCGTCTTTCACGACGGCTCGCTGTACGTCGCGGAGCACGAGCGCCTGGTCCGCTACGACCACGTCGAGGAGGCCGTCGCCTCCACGCGCGCGGAAGAGCTCACGCTGCCCAAGCCCACGGTCGTGCGCGGCGGCTACCCGGACGACGACGAGCACGGCTGGAAGTACCTGCGGCTCGGCCCCGACAACAAGCTCTACGTGCCGATCGGTGCACCCTGCAACATCTGCGATCCCAAGTCGCCGTACGCGAGCATCACGCGCGTCGGCCTGGACGGGAAGGGCCACGAGGTGTTCGCGCGCGGCGTGCGCAACAGCGTGGGCTTCGACTGGCACCCGCGCAGCAAGGAGCTGTGGTTCACCGAGAACGGCCGCGACCGCATGGGCGACGACATCCCCGGCGACGAGCTCAACCGCGCGCCCAAGGCCGGTCTGCACTTCGGCTATCCGTACTGCCACCAGGGCGACACGCTCGACCCCGAGTTCGGCAAGCCCGACGCGTGCAAGAAGGCGACGCCGCCCGAGCGCGTGCTCGCACCGCACGTGGCCGCGCTCGCGCTGCGCTTCTACGAGGGCAAGATGTTCCCCGAGGACTACCGCCATCAGATCCTGATCGCGGAGCACGGCTCGTGGAACCGCAGCACGCCGCTAGGCTACCGCTTGATGCGCGTGCAGCTCGACGCGCAGGACAAGCCGACCTCGTACGAGGTGTTCGTCGAGGGCTGGCTGCAGGAGGGCAAGGCGTGGGGTCGCCCGGTGGACCTGCTGGTGATGCCCGATGGCGCGCTGCTGGTGTCCGACGACGAAGCAGACGTGATCTACAGGATCACCTACGCCGGCTGACGCGCACCCGCGACGCACCGTCATGCGCGTGAGATGATCCCCCGCGATGAAGCTGCGTTGGTTCACGCCCCTGGTGCTCCTGGTGGCCTGCGGCGAGGAGCCCCGTGGCGAGGTGCAGATTCCGGTCCTCGACGAGTGCAACGGCCTGAGCGACCGGGTGCTGTGCAACGCGGGCTCGGCGCTGACCTGCCGCGGCGGCGTGGTCGCGGAGCGCGCCCAGTGCGGCAGCCAGGGACTGACCTGCACGGTGAACGTCGGCTGCCGCGCCTGCGCGCCGAACACGGTCAGCTGCGACGGCAACAAGCGCTACCGCTGCGCGGCCGACGGCAGCGCCAAGACGCTGGTCGAGGAGTGCCCGGCGGAGCTGCAGTGCAGCCTGGGAGGGTGCCGAGACCTGTGCGCGGATGCGGCGCTCGATCGCTCGTACCTCGGCTGCGACTACTGGCCCGTGTTCACCAGCAACAGCCAGCTCGCGCGCGACTTCAAGCCGGCGGTCTCGGTGGGCAACGGCAACCTGGTGCCCGCGCACGTGACGATCACACGCGGCGGCCTGCCGGTGGCGGAGCTGGACGTGCCGGCGCAGTCCGCGCAGACGCTGGAGCTGAACGCGGACGAGGCGCTCAAGGAACCGGCAGGCTCGTTGCTGGTGCGCGGCGGCGCCTATCACCTGGTCGCGAGCGTGCCGGTGACGGTGCACCAGTTCAACCCGCTCAAGTTCGAGCTGCCGTTCGACTGCACCGATCCCAGGGACGAGCCGGATCCGGACGCTGCCGTGCGCGACAACAAGTGCAACTCGTTCACGGCCGATGCCTCGCTGCTGTTTCCGTCGAGCGCGCTCGCCCCGGACGTCGACAACGGCGCCACGAGCGTCGAGTTCTACGCGATGTCGCGCGCCATGTTCATGGGTCGGGGCGAAGACAGCAACAAGCCGTGGGCGGGCTTGCCGAGCTTCGTGGCGATCAGCGGCGTCGGCACGAAGCGGGCGCACGTGCGCATCGAGAGTAGTGCCTTTCTGGCGGCCTCTCCCGTGGGTGCGGCCGAGCCGATCGCGGCGCTGAGCCCGGGTGGTGTGCTCGAGGTCGAGCTCGATCCGGGCGACGTGCTGCAGCTCGTGACGCAGCAGGCGACTTGCCTGGAGAGCGACGCCGTCGTGCGCATGGTCGGTCGCGCCTCGTACTGCGATCCGGGGCCCCGCTACGACGTCACCGGCACGCACATCGTCGCGAGCGGCGCGGTGCAGGTGATCGCCGGCCACGACTGCAGCAACGCGCCGTTCGATCGCGTCGCCTGCGATCACCTCGAGGAGTCGATGACGCCGCTGGCCACCTGGGGCTCCAGCGCCGTGCTCTCGGCGCCGAGCAACAGCGCGGGTGGCCAGTACCTCGCACGCGTACTTTCCGGCGCCGATGGCAACCTGATCAGCTTCGAGCCGGCCCTGCGCGAGCCGGTCACGCTGGCGCGCGGGCAGACGCTGGAGCTCGGCGCGGGGCAGTCGCTGCGCGTGCGAGGCAAGGATCGCATCCTGGTCGGGCAGTACCTGGTCGGCGCCAACGGTGCGCTGGTGGGCGACCCCTCGCTGATGCTCGCGGTGCCGGTCGATCAGTACCGGCAGAGCTACAACTTCCTCAGTCCGGCGACCTACACCCAGAACTTCGTCGACGTGATCGCGCTGGACGGCGACACCATCACGATCGACGGCAACTTCGTCTCCGGCTTCACGCGGGTCGGCGATACGCGCTACCGCACGGCGACCGTGGCGCTGACCGCCGCCGGTGCGCACGAGGCGCGCGGCACGCTCGGCTCGGGCTTTGGCATCGTGGTGTACGGCCTCGGCTCGTACACCAGCTACATGCTGCCCGGAGGCCTGGCGCTGAAGCCGATCGTGATCGGCTACTGAGCTGCTAGCATTTCACGATGGAACGCGATCGCGAGTTGTCGAGCGCCATCGAGGCCATCCTCGAGAGCTACAGGTTGCACGGCAACATCAACCACATCGAGGCCACCGCGCTGCCCTCGCGCGCGCGCGTCACCGAGCTGCTCGACGAGCTGACGAACCTGGTGTTCCCGGGCTACTTCGAGCACGACAACCTCGACGAGCTGGTCTCCAGCTACGTGATCGGCGAGCGCTGCGCGCGGCTCTATCGCGAGCTCTCGCCGGTGGTGTATCGCTGCTTCCGCGCTCATATCGGCGACTGCAGCAGCGTGCAGCGCAAGGACCTGCGCGTGCGCGCCGACGAGGTCTCGCTGGCGCTGCTGAACGTGATCCCCAGCGTGCGCGACGTGCTCGCCTCGGACGTGCAGGCGGCGCTGCTGGGAGATCCCGCGGCCGGCAGCGCGGAGGAGGTCATCCTCAGCTACCCGGGCGTGCAGGCGATCACCAGCCACCGCATCGCGCACGAGCTGTACCGGCTCGATGTGCCGATGTTGCCGCGCATGATGAGCGAGGTGACGCACTCGCGGACCGGCATCGACATTCATCCCGGGGCGAACATTGGACCGAGCTTCTTCATCGACCACGGCACGGGCGTGGTGATGGGTGAGACCACGCAGATCGGGGCGCGGGTGAAGCTGTACCAGGGCGTCACCCTGGGCGCGCTCAGCGTGCGCGGGCGAGACGAAGCGCGCGGCAAGAAGCGTCACCCCACGCTCGAAGACGACGTGACCATCTACGCGGGCGCGACCATCCTGGGCGGCGAGACCGTGATCGGCCGCGGAAGCGTCATCGGTGGCAACGTCTGGTTGACGCACAGCGTCGCGCCAGGCACGACGGTAGTGCTCGACACGCCCAGCCTCCAGTTCAAGGGCCGCTGACGACACGCAAGGCGGCGTGCAGCGGGGGGACCGTGACCAAGCGCTGACAAACGTCACGGCCCGACCAGGTTATGGATCTGCGCATGGAGATCGCTGTCGAGCGTCGTCAGAAGACTTTTGACGACTACTTTCATCTGCAGACGTTGCCGTTCTGGTTGCTGCATGTGGGCGTCGTCGTCGGAATCGCCGTGATGGGCTGGTCCTGGAGCGGGTTCGCCCTGGCCATCGCGCTCTACTACGTGCGCATGTTCTTCGTGACCGGCGTCTACCACCGGTACTTCTCACACCGCGCGTACAAGACCTCGCGCTGGTTCCAGTTCGTGATCGCGCTGCTCGGCGGCATGAGCGTGCAGAAGGGCGCGCTCTGGTGGGCGGGTCACCATCGCCACCACCACAAGTTCTCGGACCAGCCGGAGGATCTCCACTCGGTTCGCCAGGACGGCATGATGTGGTCGCACATCGGCTGGATCATCGCCCGCGATCACAACGAGACCCGCTACGACCTGATCCGCGACTTCGCCAAGTACCCGGAGCTGGTCTGGCTCAACAAGCACCACGTCGTGCCGGTCGTTCTGTACGGCGTCTTGCTGCTGGCGTTCGGCGGCGGTCACGCGCTGTTCTGGGGCCTGGTGGTCTCCACCGTCCTGCTCTGGCACGGCACCTTCACCATCAACTCGCTCTCGCACGTCTACGGTACGCGTCGCTACCAGACCGAGGACGACAGCCGGAACAATTGGTTCCTGGCGCTGCTGACGATGGGTGAGGGCTGGCACAACAATCACCACCACTACCAGAGCACCGCGAATCAGGGCTTTTATTGGTGGGAGGTCGATCTGAGCTATTACGTGCTCTGGACCTTGGCACGCGTCGGCCTCGTCTGGGACCTGCGCCTGCCTCCCGAGCGCGTGCTGGAAGAGGGTCGCGGCCGCCGGCCCAAAGAGGTCACCGCGGCGCCCGCGATCGAGACGAGCGCCGTCGCTCCCGACGCAGTGCTCTGAGCCACTGTTCGAGACGTGAGA
>JBEVNG010000130.1:0-7555 GCA_040508235.1 Polyangiales bacterium
ATGGCCCTGCCCGCTGGGCCGCCCCCCCATTTTTGCGTTCTGCATTATTTATTACGGACTACCCTGGTCGGGGCGCGGGGGGGGCGTGGCAAGACTCGCGATCCGCACTCTTCTTGCAGCCTTGCAGCTCCACTTTTCACGGCCGCAAGGTCGAGTGCGGTTTGGCCGACCTAACCACCCGGGATGATCAATGGTTTCGGCCTGGCCATCGCTGGCATGGATCGCGCAATAGTTCCGGACATAGCGCGACCAACCCCAAGTGGACCCCCCTCCACGTTGGTCGCCCAGGCAGCTCGGCCGTCCCCCCTTCGTGCGAGCTGCCTTTTTTATTCCGTCGGCTCGGAATTGGCAGCCAGCCTACGGGAAGCGGTCACTCGCGGACGATGCCGCGATCTTCGAGGAAGGTCAGGAACTCGTTCAGCTTGGAGGCGCTGCTGATCTCGAGCCCCGTGATCACCGGCTTCACCACGCCGACGCGGATCATCCGGGTGACGGCCTCGTCGAGCTCGGTGCGCTTCACGCCCAGCTCGTCGCTCAGCTCGTCGAGGTCGCGCGTCACCACCACCGCATCCGAGCTAGCCGTCTTCTCGCCGCGTAGCTCGGCCTCCCGCAGCAGGCCCAGGATCACGCGTGTTCTCGGGTCGCGCTTGGTCAGCACCGCGTTCAGCGAGTCGGCCTCGGCCAGGCGGCGGCTCAGCTTGTGGAGGATGCGCAGCGCGATCTCCGCCTCGTCGGCGACCATCTGCTGCACCAGGTGGGCGTCCAGCTCCAGCAGCTGCACGTCCTCCACCGCCTCGGCGCGCCCGGTGCGGGGCTTGTCGTCCGTGATGGCGGTCTCCCCAAAGAACTCGCCTGGGCCCAGCAGGGCGGTGGTCTTGGTGCCGCCGCGCATCCGGCGCGAGATGCGCACCTTGCCCGTCCGCACCACGAACATGGTCCTGCCGTTGTCGCCTTCTTCATAGACGACGTCTCCGGCTTTCAGTGCGCGGGTGAACCGAGCTTGGGCTTTCACGTTAGCCAGGATCGTATCAATCTCGCCCGAGCCCCGTAAAGTAGGGCAAAACGCGACTGCCTCGGGCTTGACGAGGGCCGGTCAGGGTCACACCCTAGGCGGCCGTGTCTTCCCCGCGAAAGACCATTCACTTCGTCAGCCTCGGCTGCCCCAAGAACCGCGTCGATACCGAGGTCATGCTCGGTGTAGGTGCAGGCGAAGGCTTTCAGCTCGTCGCCGAGCCGAGCGACGCCGAGGTGATTGTGGTCAACACCTGCGGCTTCATCGGCCCCGCGAAGGAAGAGTCGATCGACACCATCCTCGAGATGGGCTCCTTCAAGGAGGCCGGCAGCTGCCGGAAGCTGGTGGTCACCGGCTGTCTCTCGCAGCGCTACCCGGAAGAGCTCGCCAAGGAGATGCCGGAGGTCGATCATTTCCTCGGCACCAGCGACATGCTCAAGCTCGGCGCCGTGCTGCGTTCGAGCGAGGGGCATCCGATGGAGCGCATGCTCGTCGGCAACCCGGCCGACTACAGCTTCCGCGCCACCGACCCGCGCATGCTCTCGATGGCCAAGCACAGCGCGTACGTGAAGATCGCCGAGGGCTGCTCGCGTACCTGTAGCTTCTGCATCATCCCGTCGATGCGCGGCAAGCAGCGCAGCCGCCCGCTGGAGGACATCGTCGCGGAGGTCGAGCACCTGGTCGCCAACGGCACGCAGGAGATCAACCTCGTCTCGCAGGACACCATCTCCTACGGTCGCGACCTCAAGGAAGACGGCCGCAACCTCGCGCACCTCGTGAAGGCGATCGGCGACGTGAAGGGCCTGCGCTGGCTGCGCCTGTTCTACCTCTATCCCGAGAAGCTCACCGAGGAGCTGATCGAGCTGATCGCGCATCATCCGCGCGTCTTGCCGTATGTGGACATGCCGCTGCAGCACGCCAGCGAGCGCATGCTCAAGATCATGCGGCGCGGCCACGGCCCGGGCATCCAGCGCCGCGTGGTCGAGCGCATGCGCACGCAGATCCCGGACCTCACGTTCCGCACCGCGTTCATCGTCGGGCACCCGGGCGAGACCGACGCTGACTTTCAGGAGCTGTGCGACTTCGTGAAGTGGGCGGAGTTCGACCGCGTGGGCGTGTTCAAGTACTCGCACGAGGAAGGCACACGCTCCGAGAAGCTCGGCGAGCTGGTGCCGGAGAAGACCATCTCCGCGCGCCATCGCAAGCTGATGCAGCTGCAGCGTCCCATCAGCAAGCGCAAGCTGCGCGGGCTGATCGGCAAGGAGCTGGAGGTGCTGGTCGAGGGCGTCAGCGACGAGAGCGAGTTCTTGCTCGAGGGACGCCACGCCGGCCAGGCGCCCGACATCGACGGCAAGATCTACCTCGCCAACGGTGAGTCCGAAGCTGGTGAGTTGCGTCGCGCAATCGTGACTGACGCGGCTGACTACGACTTGGTCGCTGACCTGCTGCCGCGGCAAGGTGGAACCGCCGAACGCCCCCCGGGCGCGAAGAAGGTTCGCCTAAAAACGCTCGGCGCCAATCCCTGAGCCGCTTCCCTCGCTTCCCGGCTTATGATCTCGCCGGAAGCCAGGGGGAGGCATGCGAAGCAGCTGGTCGGCGCGATCCGCGCTCACGACGCTGTTGGTCACGATAGCGAGCTCCATCTGCGCGCACGCACAGGCTGCGTGTGGCGATGGAACACGCGACGCGCAGGAAGGCTGCGACGACCACAACACGCAGGATCGCGACGGCTGCAATGCAAGTTGTCAGATCGAGGCGGGCTACGTGTGCAGCGGCGCGCCGACGAGCACGTGCTGCTTCCACGACGCGGCCGCCGCCTACGCGCTGCTGGCCGACGCGAGCTTGCAGGCGCAGGAGGGCATCATCACGCTGACGCCGGACGACATCTGGCAGCAAGGCACCGCCTGGTATCGTCAGCCGCTCGACTTCACGCAGCCGTTCACGATCTCGGTGCGGCTCTACCTCGGCACGCGCGACGGCACGCCGTACATGAGCATGCCCGACCTGGGCGCGGACGGCGGCGCGCTGCTGTTCCAGCGTGATCCACGCGGGCTCGCCACCAAGGGTGTGTACGCGGGGTCCGCCGGCGAAGATGGCGGCGAGCTCGGCGCCAAGGGCATCTCGCCCGTGGTGGGCGTGGAGTTCGACACCTACGACAACGGCGCCACGTTCGGCGACACCACCGTCGGCGACGAAGACCACACGAGCGTGTTCAAGAACGGCGCGCAGCCCGCCAGCAACCAGCTGACGTCGGCCGTGTGCATGAACGACGGCAGCACGTGTCGCGACTTCGAGGACGGCGCGTGGCATCGCTTCGAGGTCAGCTGGAGCGGCGACCTCGATCATCACCTGCAGGTCTACATCGACGGCGCGCTGCGCATCGACCTCGCCAACGACCTGGTGTTCGATCACTTCGCCGACAATCCCAGGAACATCCTGTTCGGCTTCGCGGCCAGCACGGGCGGGCACTACAACCTGCAGCGCTTCTGCCCGCTGGCGCCGTACGGCTTCGGCGTGCCGCGTGATCTCGATCGCGATGGCATCGACGACGCGCTCGACATGGACACCGATGGCGACGGCGCGCCTGACGCCACCGAGACCACAGACCTGTTCGGCGCGCGCGACCCGGACGCGGATCACGACACGGACGGCGTGCCCGACTACGTCGATGTCGAGTACTGGAGCGAGGTGCTCGCCAGCCCGTGCGTCGACGCGGTCGGTCCGATCGGTGCGTGCGATGGCTTTCCGGCGGGCATGGACTTCGACCGCGACGGCATCGCCGATCACGTGGACCTCGACTCGGATGCCGACGGAACGCCCGACGCCGACGACGCCGCGCCGCGCGACCCGTGCATGCCCGAACGCAGCGCTGCATGCGGACAAGCGTTGCCCGACGCGGGCGTCGTGGGGGTCGTCGACGCGTCGATGCCGCCTGCGGCGACGCCGGATGCCTCGACGCCCGATGCCGGCAAGCCGCCGGTGATCGAAGGTCCGACGCCCGGCGATCTCGATGGCGATCAGGTCTCCAACGAGCTCGACGTCGCGCCCAACGATCCGTGCCAGCCCAACAAGCACGCGCTCGCCTGTCCGGGTGGCGATCCCGACAGCGACAAGCTCACCAACACGTTCGAGTGCCCCGGCCTGCGCATGTGCCGCGACACCGACGGCGACGGCGTGTCGGACTACATCGATCCCGACTCCGACGGCGACGGCATCCCCGACGCCGTCGAGTGCCCGGACATGAGCAACTGCCCCGACACGGATGGCGACGGCATCCCGGACTTGCTCGGCGCGGCGCCCAAGAAGGCAGAAGGCGGCTGCGCGCTCGCGCGCTCGGAGTCGCCGCTCTCGCCGTTGTGGTTGCTGCTGCTCGTGCTCAGCGCGCGAACAGGCTCGTACGCGCGATCCGCGAGAGCTCGCGCTTGTGGCGGTCCGCGATCTCTTCCTTGGTCCCGTGCAGCGCGCCGCCCACCACGGGCAACGCCGCGATCGAGCTGACCGTCAGCGTGACCACGTGGAGGATGTACACCTCCGGGTCCACGCCCTCCGCGACCTGTCCGCTGACCTGGCTCTTGCGGATGTAGTCCGCGATCAGCGTGACCCAGGGCGTGAGCGTCTGCGCGAGCCGGCTCTGCATCGCGGTGGGACGGTCGAGCAGCTCGCGCACCACCAGGCGCGCGCGATCCGGATCCTCGCTGAAGAAGTTGATCAGCTCTTGGTTGATGGTGTCGAAGAAGCGCGCGCGGCCGCTGGTCACGGCCTCTAGCAGGCGCGGAAGCACCTCGGTCCAGTGCTCGAACAGGCCGTCGAGCACGCCGCGCAGCAGCTCGTTCTTGGACGGGAAGTGGTGCAGCAGCGACGGCTTCTTCACGCCCACTTCGTCGGCGATCTCTTGGAGCGACGTGGAGTCGAAGCCCTGGCGCGCGAAGCGGCGCGTGGCGACTTTCAGGATGTGCGTTCGGACGTCCACGTCGACTACCGTTTGGTTTGTACTGGACTACCACATGGTAGTCCAACGGACGCTGGCAGAATGCACTTCTTGCAGCTCAGAACACCAGAAAAATAGGAGTTTGACCGCACAGAGCTGCTTGTTGGTCGTTCAAAATCAGGAAGGACCGCTTGCGCTCTCTCTACCGTGTGGCAGTTAGTTGGCAACCGCGTGGTAGGCGGTTTGTAGACACGCGCGCAGCGTCGGCTACGCCGTCGGTCTGAACGCGTTGAACGGGCAGGAGAGGGCAATGCCGGTTTCGAATCGCCACATTCTCGAGCAGGGGCCCGCGCTGAGCGCGCTCGGTCGCGTCGCACTCACGACCCTGGAGCAGCAGCTGCTCGGCAAGAAGCCCAGCAAGAAGGCGCCGCAGGTCCCGGGCAAGAAGATCGAGGTCACGCTGCCGCCGCGCAGCAGCCAGCTGATCCGCGACTTCGTGGAGAACGTCGGCGGGGACCCCGCCGCGTACCGCAACACGCTGCCGCCGAGCTTCTTTCCGCAGTGGGGCTTCGCCAGCGCCAGCCGCGCCATGGAAGGCGTGCCGTACCAGATGTCGAAGGTGCTCAACGCGGGCTCCAACTTCACCGTCAACGCGCCGATCCCCGCCAACGAGTCGCTCAACGTGAGCGCGCAGCTGGTGAACATCGACGACGACGGCCGCCGCGTGGTGATGACCACGCGCGTGATCACCAGCACCAAGAGCGTGAAGGAAGCGCTGGTGGCGGAGATGATCACGCTCGTCCCGCTCAAGCGCGACAAGAGCGAGAAGAGCAATGGCGGCGGCGCAAAGAAGGAGCAGCCTTCGGTGCCGGTCGACGCGGAAGAGCTCATGCAGTTCGAGGTCGGTCCGTGGGCCGGTCTCGACTTCGCCAAGCTCACCGGCGACTTCAACCCGATCCACTGGATCCCCCCGGCCGCCAAGGCCTCCGGCTTCAAGAACGTCATCCTCCACGGCTTCGGCACGATGGCGCGCACGATCGAAGGTCTGAACAAGACCGTGCTCGGCGGGGACCCGCTGAAGCTCAAGAAGTGGAGCTGCCGCTTCACGAAGCCGCTCGTTTTGCCGGCCAAGGCGAGCCTGTTCGTGCGCGGCCACGAGGTGTACGTCGGCGTCGCCGCCGGCGGTCCCGCTTACCTGGTGGGCGAATACGGAACCTGAGCTTCGAGCTCGCCACAGCAACGTCTTTTCGTCACGGAGATGTCCATGTCTGATTTCCTGCTCGACCTGTCCAAGAACCCGACCGCGAAGAAGTTCATCCAGGCCGCCGGTCTGCCCATCCCGCTGCCCACGCCGCTCGACCGCCCCAAGGGCCCGTCCACGGAGCAGGTGCTGCGCGACAAGGTCATTCACGTCGCCGGCGAGGGCCAGCTCTCGGCGCAGCTCGGTGAGATCCTCGCCGTCGCGGGCGCCAACTCGGCGGTCGTGGGCGACAAGCTGCTCGCCGCGTTCAACAAGTCGGGCGAGAAGTACAACCGCCGCCCGCGCAAGATCGCGGCCGACGAGGTCGCCGAGGGCGAGAAGATCAACGGCCTCGTGTTCGACGCCACCGGCCTCGAGAAGCCCGAGGACCTGAAGGCGATCTACAACCACTTCCACCCGCGCGCGCGCGCGTACGCCAAGTCGGCTCGCGCCGTGATCATCGCGCGTCCGTTCGACCAGGCGAAGACGCCCGAGCAGAGCGCGGCGCGCTACGCCGTCGAGGGCTTCATCCGCAGCCTCGCCAAGGAAGTTGGCAAGTTCGGCGCGACCGCCAACGTGATCTTCGTCGAAGACGGCGCCGAGGCCCGTCTGGCGCCGGTCGTGCGCTTCCTGCTCTCGAGCGCGTCGGCGTTCGTGACCGGCCAGCCGCTGCGCGTGTCGAACATCGCCAAGGGCTCCGTCAGCACCGACTACGCGCGTCCGCTCAACGGCAAGGTCGTGCTCGTGACCGGCGCCGCGCGCGGCATCGGCGCGGCGACCGCGGAGATCCTCGCGGGTGAGGGCGCCAAGGTCGTGATCCTCGACCGTCCGGCGGACGGCGAGCCGGCGGCGGAGACGGCCAAGAAGATCGGCGGCACCGTGCTGCTCGCGGACGTGTCCGACAAGGCGGCGCCCGCGCAGATCGCCAAGTTCCTCAAGGACAAGTTCGGCGGCGTCGATGTCGTCGTGCACAACGCCGGCGTCACGCGCGACAAGATGCTCGCGAACATGAAGCCCGACGTCTGGGACATGACGATCGAGATCAACCTCGCCGCCGTTGCGCGCATCACCAAGCACCTGGTCGAGGAAGGCCTGCTGCGCGAGGGTGGCCGCGTGATCGCGCTCAGCTCGATCGCGGGCATCGCCGGCAACAACGGCCAGACCAACTACTCGGCCTCCAAGAGCGGCATCATCGGCTGGATCAGCGCGCTGGCGCCCACGCTCGCGGACAAGGGCATCACCGCCAACGCGATCGCGCCCGGCTTCATCGAGACGCGCATGACGGCGGCGATCCCGGTCGCCATCCGCGAGGTCGCGCGTCGCCTGTCGGCGCTCGGCCAGGGCGGACAGCCCAGCGACGTCGGCCAGGCGATCA
>JBEVNG010000158.1:0-9131 GCA_040508235.1 Polyangiales bacterium
GTGGGGAACGGGATCAGCGCCAGCTCCGTGGGATCCGACATCGTCAGGTCGTGCACGCTGCGCAGGATGAAGAACGAGATCAGGTCGATGGACGGATCGCGCTTGAGGAAGCCGCGCAAGAAGCGCTGATCCCAACTCGGCCGGCCCGACACGTGCAACACGCGCAGCCGATCGCGCACGACGCGCACCAGGAAGGGCCGCTCGTTGTTCGCGGGCACGTCGTCGTCGCCATCGATCTCGACGCGCAGCGTGTAGGCCTCGCGCCCGAGCGCCTCCGGCAGGAAGCCTATCTCCAGCGACTGCTGGCCACCCTGGGGCACGTGCACCATGCGCGTGGCGAGCGTCTTGCCCGCACGCAGCAGCGTGACCTCCAGGTCGCGGTCGCCCATCCCCTGGCTGGTCAGCGTCGCGTGCACCTTGGCTTCGCCATGCAGGAACGCGACCGCGTCCGCATGCACCTCCGCGATCGCGTCGTCGCGCAGCGCGCGGGCATCCGACACGAACACCGTGTGCACGCGTGTGCTCAGCGTGCTCGGCGGCGCCTGGCCGCTGGTGTCGGCGCCGTCGCTCAGCACCAGCACCGCGCCGAGGTCGTCGCTGCGCGCCAGCTCGCTGAGGCGCGGCACGATGGCGCTGCCCGAGCCGAGCGGCGGCGGTATCTTGCCGGGCTCGATCGGCGTCAGCGATTCGCCGAGCGCGAACCAGCGCGCGTGCGGGGCGTTGCCCAGCCGCTTGACCGCCTCGGCAAGGCGCTGCGCCCGCGAGACGCTGTCGGTCTGGATGCCCATGCTGCGCGAGACGTCGAGCACCACCGCCAGCTGCCCGGGCTCGGCGCGCTTGCGCTCGGCCCAGAACGTGGGCTGCGTGCCCAGCACGAACGCGGCCAGCACGCTGAGCCAGCGCAACGTCAGCAGCCCCAGCTTGCGCGGCCAGGGCAGCGGTCCGAGCCGCGAGCCGAGCACGCCCAACACCAGCAACGCCACGCCAAAGGCGACGGCCACCGGCAAGCCACCCGGTACGCCCCAGCCGATCTGCCAGTCCGTGACGACGCGCGCGTTCACGCTCTCACGGGCGCCCCGCTCGCCGGCGCAGGATGAAAGGCGCGTGCACCTGGTCGTCCTTGTAGTCGAGGCAGAGCGCGTACATCACCAGGTTCACGCCGAGCCGCGTGGCACGCTCGCGCTGCTCGCTGCTGTCGGTGCGCCCGAACGCGCTCTCCATGCGCTCCTCGCTGATCCACGAGCTACCGAGGTCCTGACGCGTGTACACGATCGCCGCGCGGCCCGCGTGCATGACCGCCTCCAGCGGGGCATCGCCGTCGATCAGGTAGAAGCTGCGAAACAGCGTGTGCGAGCTGGGCACGCGCTCGAGGCGTTCGCTCGGGAACGCACGCGCCAGCTCCCGCCGCACGCTGGCGTCGAAGCTCCCCGTGTCCGGCGCGGCGTCGTCGATGATCACGAAGCCGCCGTACTCCACGAAGCGGCGCAGACCAGTCAGCTCCTTGTCGCTGAGCGCGTCGAAGCCGCGGTCCGAGCTCCAGTACAGCAGCGGCGTGCGGAAGATGCTGGGGTCGTCGAAGCGCGTGCTGCTCGGCGTCAGCGCGGTCTCGATGCTGGTGCGCTTGCGGACCTCCCAGGCCAGCCGCTCGGCCGCACGCTCGCGCGGCGCGGCCTGCTCGGCTTGGCCGACCTTCACGCGCCGGACCTCGATGCCGTCGCCGGGGCCCAGCGCGGACGCGGAGCCACTCGTCAAGAGTGCCGCCAAGACCAAGCTCGTGATGCCGCGCCCGCCCATCCTTGCCACTCGTAGCATCCTACCCAAAAACATTCGCCTTCGCCGCGAGATGGGCGCACCTCGGACGCGCGCGACTACACTTCGTTGCGATGGTCGAGCCCGCGCTACCCTTGTTCCCGCGTATCGAGGCCGAGGCGCACGATCCCGCGCCGCTGCCACGCGACGCGCTCCGCTGCGGCGATCAAACGATCGACTACACCGGCCTCGCCACGGCGTGTGCGCTGTTTCGCCGCGCGCTCGCCGAGTTCTTCATCGGGCGCCAGGATCGGATCGCGGTCTGGGCCCACCAGGACATGAACAGCATGCTCACGCTGCTGGCCGCGGTATCGGCAGGCGTGACCACGGTGCCGCTCAACCCCGGCCTGGGCGAGAAGGAGCTCGCGCACATCCTGAGCGACGCCAAGCCGCGGGCGATCTTCTCGGCGCACCCGGAGCAGGACGCCAAGCGCACGCCGCACATCCCGGTGCGCGGCATCCTGACGCCGCAGCGCTCGCTGGTGACCGTGCGCTCGGCCGAGGCACGCCGCCCGGACGAGCCGCTGCTCGTGCTCTACACCTCGGGCACCACCGGCGCGCCCAAGGGTGCCGTGCTCAGCGCCCGCAACCTCGCTGCCTGCCTCGACGGCCTGCGCGACGCCTGGAACCTCGGCGAGCAGACCACCATCGTGCATGCGCTGCCGCTGTTCCACGCGCACGGGCTGGTGTTCGGCTTGTTCGGCGCCATCCGCGCGGGCGCGTGCCTGGAGCTGGTCTCCAAGTTCACGCCCGAGGGCATCGCCCGGGCGCTGCACGGCGAAGATCGCGTGCTGTACGCGGTGCCCACCATGTACCGCCGCCTGGTCGACGCCGCCGAGCAGGACGACGCCGTGAAGCAGGGCCTCGCCAGTGCACGCTTGCTGGTCTCCGGCTCGGCGGCGCTGCCTGCGCGCGAGCACGCCCGCATCGAGGCGGTCACCGGCCAGCGTGTGTGCGAGCGCTACGGATTGAGCGAGACGCTGGTCAACACCGCCGTGCGCCACGACGGCGAGCGCCGCGCGGGCTACGTCGGCGTTCCGCTGCACGAGGTCGAGGTCAAGCTTGTCGACGACGAGCGCAAGACCGTCGAGGCGCACGACGACGCCACCATCGGCGAGGTCGCGGTGCGTGGCCCCAACGTGTTCGTGGGCTACCTCAACCGCCCCGAGTCGACGCTGGCCGTGCTCGACGCCGAGGGTTGGTTCCACACCGGCGATCTCGGCACGCTCGCGCCCGACGGCTACCTGCGCATCGTCGGACGCAAGGCGACCGACCTGATCAAGACCGGTGGCTTCAAGGTCGGCGCGGGCGAGGTGGAGGCCGCGCTGCTGGAGCACCCTAGCGTCAGCGAGGTGGCCGTGATCGGCGTGCCCGACGAGGACCTGGGCGAGCGCATCCTCGCGTACGTCGTCGCGCGCGAAGAGGTCGCGGCGGAGCTGGTGATCGATCACGTCAGCAAGCTGCTGGCCAAGCACAAGCGCCCGCGCGAGGTGCGCTTCGTGCGGGAGCTGCCGCGCAACGCGCTCGGCAAAGTGCTCAAGAAGCAGCTCGCGCCCTGACAAGACGCGGCCACCCTGGCCATGGTTAAAGGCGCGAATTCCAGCGCTTTGGACACACCATGCCCACCCTACGCTTCTTGCTGCTCGCGGCCACACTGCTGATCGCTTGTTCGGATGACCCGGCCGCCGTCGATGAGGACGGTGAGCCCACCCACGAAGAAGAGGGCGACGACGACGGCAGCAACGACTCCAGCGGCAGCCTCGATGGCGGCAGCCTGGACGCGCGTCGACCCGACGCGAAGCCCGCCGAGGAAGCACGCCCCGACGCCACGGTCGCGGCCGACGCGGCAGCTCCTCCGATCGTCGACGCCGAGGTCGAGCCCCCGGTGCGCATCAAGCCGAGCATCACGCCGCCGTTGGTCACCGGTCCGCTCGCGGGCAAGCCGATCACCACCTCGACGCTCGGCGACCTCGACCTCGCCGAGCACGGCTACATCGAGCAGGAGTTCTTCATCGAGGGCACCGCGAACGCGTACAAGGCCAAGGGCACGCTGGGCATCGACGGCAAGTGGGGCGCCGAGCGCGACACGCAGGCCAGGTACGTCTCGCGCCTGGTCGTGAGACGCCCGCTACGCGCCCAGGCCTTCAACGGCACGGTCGTCGTCGAGTGGCTGAACGTGACCGGCACCATCGACACCGAGATCGCGTTCCCGTTCGCGTGGGAAGAGCTGCTGCGCGGCGGCTACGCGTACGTGGGCGTCACCGTGCAAAAGGCCGGCTCCGACAACCTCAAGCCCGCCGACGCCAAGTACGCCGACCTGGTGCACCCCGGCGACACGTACGCCTACGATCTGTACGCGCAGGCGGGCATGGCCGTGGGCTGGCCCGACGGCGTCAAGCCGCTCGGGGAGCTCGTGCCGCAGCGCTTGATCGCCTACGGCGAGTCGCAGTCGGCCATGCGCATGATCACGTACGTCAACGCGATCCACCCGCTGACCAAGGTCTACGATGCCTACTTCATCCACAGCCGCGCGGGCTGGGGCGCCGCCGTGGGCGACGAGAGCGACGCGCTGCTCGGCGACGGCAAGCCCGTGCAGGTGCGTGCGGATCTCGGCGCGCGCGTGCTCCAGTTCTTCACGGAGAGCGAGATCGTGCTCGCGCTCGGACCCGCGCACGCCGCGCGTCAGGCCGACACCGACTGGGTGCGCACGTGGGAGGTCGCCGGCACCGCGCACGCGGACACGCGCCTGCTGGGCAAGGACACGGACCTCGCCTGCGGCGGCGCCACCGTCAACGATGGCCCGCAGCACTACGTCGTGAAGGCCGCGCTGCGCTCGCTGCATCGCTGGCTCGCCGACGGCGTCGCGCCGGCGCACGGCAGCGAGCTCAAGCTCACCACCGACAAGTCCGCCATCGCCCGCGATGCCCACGGCAACGCGCAGGGCGGCATCCGCACGCCCAAGGTCGACGTGCCGACCGCGACCCACAGCGGCGTCAGCGCGAACCCGGCGTGCATGCTGTTCGGCTACTCGACGCCCTTCACGACGGGCAAGCTGCGCACGCTCTACCCGACGCACCAAGACTACGTGTCCCGGGTCGAGGTGGCGGCCAAGGAAGCGCGCGAGGCAGGCTTCCTGCTGCCCGAGGAAGAGACGACCATCGTCGCGGAAGCGACGTCGGCCGCGGTTCCCTAGAGAGCCTCTCTACAGCAACTTCTCCGGGAGCTCTCCGTTGCGCGGCGAGAACACGCCGCGCTCGGTGAACACGGCATCGACCAGGCCGGCGGGCGTGACGTCGAACGCAGGGTGCCGCACGCCGATGCCCTCGCCCACGATGGTCAGCCCGCCGATCTTGGAGACCTCCTCGTGCGAGCGCTCCTCGATCGGGATCTGCTTGCCGTGGGGCGTGCTCAGGTCGACCGTGCTCCAGGGCGCGGCCACCGTGAACGGTACCTCGTGCGCACGCGCCAGCACCGCCACGCCGTAGGTGCCGATCTTGTTGGCGACGTCGCCGTTCTTGGCGATGCGATCGCTACCGACGACGACGAAGTTGATCTCGCCGCGCTGGAAGAAGTGCGCGGCCATGTTGTCGGTGATGACCTCGACCGGGATGCCGTCGCGCGCGAGCTCCCACGCGGTCAGGCGCGCGCCCTGCAGGTACGGACGGGTCTCGTCCGCCAGCACGCGGATGCGCTTGCCCTGTGCGTGCGCCGCGCGGATCACGCCGAGCGCCGTGCCGTAGCCGCCGGTCGCGAGCGCGCCCGCGTTGCAGTGGGTGAGGATGGTGGCGCCGTCGGGCACCTGCTCCGCGCCCAGCTCGCCCATCTTGCGGCAGGCCAGCACGTCCTCGCGGTGGATCTGCTCGGCCACCGCCAGCATCGCGCGGTAGCGATCCTCCGGGTTCAGCGCCGCGACGCCGCCGGCGGCCTGCGCCATGCGGCCGATCGCCCACGCCAGGTTGACGGCGGTGGGACGCGTGGAGCCCAGCACGCGGCCCGCGATGCCGTTGGCGAGCAAGAAAGCGCGCGCGTCTCCACGCTCCAGGTGCGCCTGCTGCGCCAGCGCGTACGCCGCGGAGATGCCGATGGCCGGCGCGCCGCGCACGACCATGTCGC
Organism: Polyangiales bacterium; assembly: GCA_040508235.1. Taxonomy (GTDB): domain Bacteria; phylum Myxococcota_A; class Polyangia; order Polyangiales; family DASUME01; genus DASUME01. The sequence goes on from JBEVNG010000158.1 coordinate 5,923, forward strand.
GGATCGCGACCGCCACCTGATCCGGCTTCGCGTAGCGGTGATAGACGACCTCGCCGGGCAGCCGGCGCTGATCGAGCATCACCACTTCATGCGTCTCGGGATCGTACTCGACCGCGAAGTAGTCAGCCTCGGACAGCGGCTCTCTCACGCTTCCTCCAACACTTTCTTGAGCACTTCGTTCACGAGCCCCGGGTTGGCGGAGCCCTTGGTCGCGCGCATGACCTGGCCGACGAAGAAGCCAAAGATCTTCTCGTTGCCACCCTTGTACTGCGCGACCTGCTTGGCGTTGGCCGCCACCACCTCGCGCACCGCGCTCTCGATCGCGCCGGTGTCGCTCACCTGCGCGAGCCCGCGCTCGGCGACGATGGCGTCCGCGTCGCGCGCATCCGTGCGCATCACCTCGAACACGTCCTTGGCCATCTTGCCGCTGATCGTGCCCGCGGCGACCAGCTTGAGCAGCCCGGCGACGCGCGCCGCATCGACAGGGAACGTCGCGCTCAGCCCTTCCGTCGCCACGTAGCGCATCACCTCCGCCTGCACGAAGTTGGCGACGCGCTTGCCAGCCTTGTCGAGCGGCTCGCCCTCGATCAGGCGCGCGGCGGTCTCGAAGTAGCGCGCGATCCGCGGGTGCGCGCTGAGCACCTGGGCGTCGTACGCCGTCAGCCCGAACTCGCGCTGCCAGCGCTCGCGCAACGCCGCCGGCAGCTCCGGCAGCGCATCGCGCGCGCGCGCCAGGTCCGCGTCGCTGATCCGCAGCGGCGGCAGATCCGGATCGGGGAAGTAGCGATAGTCGTGCGCGTCCTCCTTGGTGCGCATGCTGATCGTCTTGCCTTGCGCCTCGTTCCAGGTGCGCGTCTCCTGCGTGATCGTGCCGCCCTGCGCGAGCACGATCTCCTGGCGCTGGATCTCGTAGTCGATCGCCTTGCGCACGAAGCGGAACGAGTTGATGTTCTTGAGCTCGGTGCGCGTGCCCAGCTTCTCGCTGCCGACCGGCTTGATCGACACGTTGGCGTCGCAGCGGAACGAGCCCTCCTCCAGGTTGCCGTCGTTCACGCCCGCGAACATCAGGATCTCGCGTAGCCGGCGCAGGTACGTCTCCGCCTCGGCCGAGCTGCGCAGATCCGGCGCGCCCACGATCTCGGTCAGCGCCACGCCGCCGCGGTTGAAGTCGACCAGCGTGTCGTCCGCGCCGCCCGCGCCGTGGATGTTCTTGGCCGCGTCTTCCTCGACGTGGATGCGGATGATGGACACCGCCCGCTCCTTGCCGTCGTCGCCCTCGATCAGGAGCGTGCCGTGGTTGTTGAGCGGCAGCTCGAACTGCGAGATCTGGTAGCCCTTGGGCAGGTCCGGGTAGAAGTAGTTCTTGCGCGCGAACACGCTGGCTCGGTCGATCTCGCAGCCCACGGCCAGGCCGGCGCGCATGGCCAGGTGGATCGCCTCCGCGTTCGGGACGGGCAAGGCGCCGGGCAGACCCAGGCACACCGGGCATACCTGTGTGTTCGGGGGTGCGCCGAACGCCACGCTGCAGCCGCAGAACAGCTTCGATTTCGTGAGCAGCTGGGCGTGGACCTCGAGCCCGATCACGGCTTCGTATTGGACGGCCATGGGCCGCCTTATAGCGCCACCTCACTCCCACCGCTTCTCGGCTGGGAACAACCTCGTTATGATCGTCCGACCAGGGGGGATGGGTTGAGCGAGGATGGCGAGAAAGCGGGGTCGGCCGCGCGCGTATTGGTCGTCGACGACAGCCCCACCTTCCGCCGCACCATTGGCGGCATGCTCGAGCGGGCCGGCTACCGGGTCGATACCTCGCCGTCGGGCGAAGACGCCTTCCAGCGCTGCTTCGAGGAGCACTTCGACGCCGTGGTCTCCGACATCACCATGGGTGCGCTCAGCGGCGTACAGCTGACCCGTCTGTTCAAGGCGGACGCAGCCACCAAGGACATCCCGGTGGTGCTGCTGACGGCGGCCGACGATCCGCGCTCGCGCTTCTGGGGCCGCAACGCCGGCGCCGCAGCCTATGTCGCCAAGGAGCGCGCGCGTACCGACCTGCTGGTCGAGGTCGATCGTGTGCTGCGTGCCGCCCCCGCCAACGATGGCCCCGTGCGCACGCGCGTCGGCCGGCGCGCCCAGCCCATGGAGCGCCTGTCGCAGGTGCTCGACGATCTGTTGTTCCGTGCCGTGGTGTCCTCCGAGGTGCGACGCCTGGTCCACCACACGGCCGACCGCGCCCAGTTCTGCGAGCAATTCGTGCAGATCGCGGCCGAGGTGAGCGACTACTCGTACCTCGCCCTGAGTCTGAGCACACCTGGCGACCCGAGCTGCGTGGTGCACGCGCGCGCGCCCTGGCCGGTGCAGCCCAGCCAACGCACCCTGGAGGCGCTGGAGCTGCCGCCGGACGCGATCGCGCTGATGAAGGTGAACCAGGTGGAGCCGGCGCGGCTGGGCCCCGACCCGGGCATCGAGGTGCGCGACAAGGTGCGCATGCCCATCGAGGCCGCCGGCGAGACGCTCGGCACGCTGGTCGCCATCGGCAGCGACAAGCGGCTCGGCGGCCACGACCGCGTGACGCTGGAGCTGGTCGCGCGCGAGCTCGGCATCCTGGTCAAGAACCTGTTCCTGCTCGAGGAGACGCGCCGGCTCGCCAACAACGACGGCCTCACCGGGCTGCCCAACCGCCGCCGTGCCTCCGAGCGCCTGGAGGTCGAGGTCTCGCGCTCGCGCCGCTATCGCAACCCGATGGCGATCGCACTCTGCGACGTCGACCACTTCAAGCAGGTCAACGATCGCTTCGGCCACAACATGGGCGACGAGGTGCTCAAGCAAGTGGCCGCCGCGCTGCAGTCGAGCCTGCGCCAGGTCGACCTCGTGGGCCGCTGGGGTGGCGAGGAGTTCATCGTGATCCTGCCCGAGACGGAGCCCGGCGGCGCGCGCGTAGTCGGCGAGCGCCTGCGCAAGGCCATCGAGACGCTCCCGGCGTTCCCGGACGGCCCCGACAAGGTCACGTGCAGCGTCGGCATGGCCAACTTCGACGGCGACGCCAGCACCAGCACCTTCGTCGACCGCGCCGATCAAGCCCTCTATCGCGCCAAACGCAGCGGCCGCAACCGCGTCGAGATCGGCTAATCTCCCAGAGCCCTTCCCCCCTTCCCCTCCGGGCCAAGAAGAAGCCGCAGGCCCAGCTCAGAACCCCGGTGGCACCCGCGTCG
>JBEVNG010000210.1:0-13115 GCA_040508235.1 Polyangiales bacterium
GCTCACGCTCATGCCGACCGCGAGGTCGGACACGCAGCCTGCGAGCGCGCACACGGCGAGCAGGAAGCGTCTCATGGCAGCCCGCACTCCTTGCGCACGCGTGCGCCGAGCGGCGAGCGCGGCGAGCGCGCGAGGAAGGCGCGCACCGCGGGATGCTCGCGCTCGCCGAGCACGCAGTGGGCGATCGCCTCGATGCCGACGCGCTCCTCGTAGAGCGCACCGCCCGGGAAGTTCGCGGCGTGCTGTTGCGCCAGCCGTAGCGCTTGCTTGCCGTCGCGCGCGCGCAGTGCCTGCTGTGCCTGGGCCAGCAACGCGATCTCCGCGTTCATGGTGCTGCTGTTGCCCACCGGCGCGATCGTCGGCGCCGGGGCGCGGCGCTTGCGCGACGGAGCGCGCGCGACCGGAGCCTCTTCGACGGCGGGCTCGACAACCGTAGGCTCCACGACCGCGGGCTCGACGACCGCGGGCTCGACGACCGCGGGCTCGACGATCGCGGGCGGCTCGACGATCGGCGCGGTGACCACCGCGGGCGGTGCGACCCTCTTGGCCGAGGGCGAGGTCAGCAGGAAGCCGCCGACCGCCACGCTGCCCGCCGCCACGGTGCCCGCGAGCCAGCGCATCAGCGTCGACTTCACGAACCAGCCGCTGTGGCTCGCGACTGGCGCGACGCCGGCGGTGCTCGCGACCAGCGTCGCGCCGGCGAACGCGCCCACGCCCAGCTGCGCGGCGAGCCTGCCGCGGATGCGCTGCTTGTCCTCGTCGCGCGGCGTGTCGTCGAGGCGCGTGCGTTCGATCAACGCCTTGGCGTCCGAGCTCAGCTCGCTCATCGCGTCCTCCACTCGTCACGCGTGCGCAGGCGCTTGAGCGCGGCATCGAAGTCGCGCCGCGCGGCGCGCAGCCGCGAGTAGACCGTGTTGACGTTCACGCTCAGCGCAGTGGCCACTTCCGGCGCGCTCATTTGCTCCAGCTCCGACAGTACGAATACATCACGCAGGTCGTCCTCGAGCTCCGTCAGCACGGCGTGCAGCAGGCGTGCGCCCTGCTCGCGCGCGAACGCCTCCTGGGGCCCGTTCGCGCTGTGGTCGATGGGCTCCGCGGTCAGCGCCTCGGTGGGCTTGCGCCGCTGCGAGCGCCGCAGGTCGTTCACGGTGTTGCGCAGGATGCCGAACACCCAGGTCTTCACCTGCGACCGCCCCTCGAAGTCCGGCAGGCGCCGGTAGACCGTCACGAACACGTCTTGCACCACGTCGTCGAGGCTCGCCTCCGGCACGCCCAACCTGCGCGCGGAGCGCCAGACGAACTCGAAGTGTTGCTCGTAGACATCGGCGAACACCGGTGTTGGGGTGGCGGCGACGTCGGGCCGCATGTTCGTTGGGTGGCCGGTCATCGTGAGGTCCGCGCCGAATTCGTCTCAGAACGCTGCTTCGAGTGCAATCGCCACGCGACCCGACACCGGCGCCGGGGTGTGCAGGCCCTCGTTGGGCGCGCCGGCTGCGTCGGTGCTCACAAATCGGCGGCGAGAGAAGGGCACCGCCAGCGCGGGCTCCAGCAGCAGGGCGACCCCGCGGCCCAGCGTCAGGGACGCGCGCAGCCCGGCGCGGCCCGCGCTCCAGAGATAGGCGCGCTCGCGCTCGGACGCGAGGTCGACGCCCTGTCCGCTGGCGCGACCGAGCTCCAGCCCGAGACAGCCGAACAGGGCCAGGCTGCGCCCCACGAGACGGTGGCAGTAGCCGAGTCGAGCCGCCCACAGGCCGATTGCCACGCGCGAGCCATCGCTGGCGCGCTCGCTGCGCACGTCCGGCAGCCACAGGCCGGTCAGCTCGAAGCGCGAGCGACCGAGCGCCACACCGACCGCCAGCTCGGCGCCCACACCCAGCCGAGGCAGGTAGCCCAGCTCGCCGAGCGCAGCCGCCTGGAGCAGTGCGTGAGCGCGTCGCGGAGGGGGTGCTGGAGGCGGAGGCGGAGGTGGCGGAGGCGGAGGTGGCGGAGGCTCCGAGGGCGGCGGCGGCGCGGGGATCTCGGCGGCGCGCGCGTCGTCGAGCATCAGCGTCAGCAGCAGCGTCGCCGCGTCGACGACCTCCTTGCAGGTCTGTCCCTCGAACACGCGCGTGCCCGTCACGCCGTCGTGCTCGGTGTCGAGCTTGAGCCGGAAGAGGTCGTACTCCTCCTCCGCGTGGATCTCGACGTGCAACACGGACCACGCGGCCGGGTCCTGCTCTTCCACGCGCTGCCGCACCAGGTGGTCCGCATCGCACGGCGCGATCTCCGGCCAACTCTTGCGCTGGGGTCCGGCCCGCGTCTCGGCGTGCGCGATCGTCGCGCAAGACAGCGTGAGCAACGCGGCGACCAGCGCGAGAAGGCGTTCACAATCGCGTGTGATGTCGCGCGCGATCATGCGGAGGCGTGGCACTAGCACGGCAAGCGCCGTTGCCACAGACGATTGCGCATCGGGCCAAGCTTCCGGCGAAGCGTTGTCGATGCGTTGACAGAATCGCTCCTGCTTCCTAAGGTCAGGGCCCGTGCATACGTACAAGCACGGGCGCTCCAAAAACTCGGCGAACGGTCTGCCCGACCTCGCAAATCCGCGACGCAACAACGCTTCAACGTTGCGCCGCTCTGGTTCTGAGTTACACGCGGCGCGCGCCCGGAAGGGGGCGAAGCGATGAAGCGTACGAAGTTCATTTTCGTGACTGGCGGTGTCGTCAGCTCGATCGGCAAGGGCCTTGCGGCGGCCTCGGTGGGCGCGCTGATGGAAGCGCGGGGCCTCAAGGTCACGCACATCAAGCTCGACCCGTACATCAACGTCGACCCCGGCACGATGTCGCCCTTCCAGCACGGCGAAGTGTTCGTGACGGACGACGGCGCGGAGACCGATCTCGACCTCGGCCACTACGAGCGCTTCACCAGCGCCGTCATGCGCCGCGGCAACAACTTCACCTCGGGTCGCATCTACGACGCGGTGATCAACAAGGAGCGCCGTGGTGAGTACCTCGGCGCCACCATCCAGGTGATCCCGCACATCACCGACGAGATCAAAGCGCGCGTGCGCGATGCCTCGGAGGGCGTCGACATCGCGATCGTCGAGATCGGCGGCACCGTCGGCGACATCGAGTCGCTGCCGTTCCTCGAGGCGGTGCGTCAGCTCAAGGTCGAGCAGGGCCCGCAGAACACCGTCAGCGTGCACGTCACGCTGGTGCCCTGGATCGCCGCCGCCGGCGAGCTCAAGACCAAGCCCACGCAGCACTCCGTCAAGGAGCTGCTCGGCCTCGGCATCCAGCCGGAGATCTTGATCGCGCGCGTCGACCGTCCGCTCGAGCAGGACGTGAAGCGCAAGATCGCGCACTTCACCAACGTCGCCGAGAAGTGCGTGGTGAGCGCGGTCGACGTCAGCTGCATCTACGAGCTGCCGCTCAAGCTGAACGAAGAGGGCCTCGACAACGTGATCGTCGAGTCGCTCAACATCTGGTCGCGCCAGCCCGACCTCAGCAACTGGCGCCGCGTCGTCGAGACGTTCCTGCGCCCCGCGCACGGCAAGGTCTCGATCGCGCTGGTCGGCAAGTACGTGCACCTGCGCGACAGCTACAAGTCGCTGCACGAGGCGCTGGTGCACGGTGGCCTCGCCAACGACACCAAGGTCGAGCTGCACTACGTCGACAGCGAGGAGATCACCGCCGCCAACGTCGAGCAGAAGCTCGGCGCCTTCGACGGCATCCTGGTGCCGGGTGGCTTCGGCGACCGCGGTACCGAGGGCAAGATCCTCGCGATCCAGTATGCGCGCGAGACCGGCGTGCCGTTCTTCGGCATCTGTCTCGGCTTGCAGATGGCCGTGATCGAGTTCGCCCGCAACATGTGCGGCATCGAGGGTGCCACCAGCGAGGAGTTCAAGCCGGAGGCGGAGAACCTCGTGGTCGCGCTGATGGCTGACCAGGTGAAGGTGAAGCAGAAGGGCGGCTCGATGCGCCTCGGCGCGTACCCGTGCAAGCTCAAGCCGCACTCGCTGGCGTCGAGCATCTACGGAGGCGCCGCGGAGATCAGCGAGCGCCACCGCCACCGCCTGGAGTTCAACAACGCGTACCGCGAGCAGCTCGAGCAAAACGGGCTGATCCTGAGCGGCGTGTCGCCGGACGGTCGGCTGGTCGAGATCATCGAGCTGGCCGGTCACCCGCACTTCCTCGGCTGCCAGTTCCACCCCGAGTTCAAGAGCAAGCCGCACGCGCCGCACCCGCTGTTCGTGCGCTTCGTGGCGGCCAGCCTGGAGCGTGCGCAGGCGCGCGCCGGCAAGCCGCGCGGTGGCGAGGAGTCGCCCGGCGTGATGGTGCACTGAGTGGCGCTCAAGCCCTGGAAGCTGCTCGGCTCGTCGGTGCTCGCGGAGACGCGCAGCTTCAAGCTGCTGCAGGACCGCTGGGTCTCCCCGCGCACGGGCGCCGAGCACACCTACTCCAGCATCGACTCGGCCGACTTCGTGAACATCCTGGGCGTCACCACCGACGACAGGCTGCTGATGATCAAGCAGTTCCGCTTCGGCACCCGCGAGTTCACGCTCGAGGTGGCCGGCGGCATGGTCGAGCCGGGTGAGGATCACGCGCTGACGGCGGTGCGCGAGCTACGCGAGGAGACCGGCTACGTCGGCAAGACGTGCCAGTACCTCGGCTACTGCTGGCCCAACCCGGCCATCTTCAACAACCGGGCGCACATGTACTTGATCGAGGGCTGCGAGCTCGACGGCGAGCTGGTGCTCGACCCGGGCGAGGACATCGAGGTCACGCCGCTGCCGGTCGAGGACGTGCTGGCGCAGTGGCGCGCGGGCGAGATCAAGCATGCGCTGGTGTCGGTGGCGCTGTCGCGCCTGGAGCTGGTGCGCCAGGGCCGGCTGCCGCCTCAGGTGGGCTGAGCGCGGTTGCGGATCAGCGTGGCCACGGTCTGCACGACCACCTCCACGCCCCAGCGAAAGTGATGCTCGGTCGAGCTCTCGGGCGCTCGCATCTCGTTGGACTTAGGTCCGATGCGCGACGCGACCGGGAACTCACCGTGCATCACGTTCTCCAGGATGGGGAGCGTGCGCGCCCACCACTCGACGTCGCTCAGCCCGGTCTCCCGCTGCGCTCGGCGCTCCTCCTCGGCCCAGCGGCAGCTGGCGAACACGTGGGTCCAGAGCTGGGAGGCGATGGCGTCGATCTCCAGGTCGTCCAGCCCGATGCCGTCGAGCACGCGTAGCTCGGCCTCGTACTTGGCGCAGGCGTTGGGGCCGATCACCGGGCGCGTGATGTTGAGGTCGAGCAGCCAGGGGTGGGCCTCGAACACGGTGCGATTGCGGCGCGCGACGAACTCCAGGCCGGCGCGGTAGCCGGGCTGACGCTTGGCCTCGTCGAGGTCGTTGTACATGCCCGCCAGGGACGCGTCCCACATCAGGTCGGTCAGCTCGGCCTTGCCTGGCACGTGCGAGTAGAGCGACATCGTGCCGACGTCGAGGATCTCGGCCAGCCGGCGCATGGTCACCGCCTCCAGACCTTCCTGATCGGCGAGGTCGATGGCGGTCTGGATCAGCGTCGCCAGCGTCAGGCCGGAGCGGGCGGGGCGCTCCTGGCGCCGCCAGAGCAGGGCCAGCGTGCGCTCGTCGTCCTTGGGGCGCGGGCGCTGCTCCTCCACCGGGGGCTTCTTCGCACGCGAAGAAGCGCCCTTAGCGCCTTGCTTCTGCTTCGCTTTCCCGCGCGGGGCACGATCCATCCGAGCGCCTTCTTGCCAGATCCCGCTTGACCCGTCGAGCCAGAACCCGTACATCGTACGAATCAAGACCGTACAGTGTACGGGACGTTGTACGGAATGGCGAGGTGCCGCGGTGGAAGCACTCCTTCGGATCGATGGTCGACTGGTTCGTGAGCTGAGCCCCAAGTTCGTGGCGCTCGCGCAGCGTGCGGTGCACCGCCGCGAGGACGCCGAGGATCTGGTGCAGGAGATGTGGATCAGCGCGCTCACCTCGGCCGACCACTTCGAGGGGCGCTCCAGCCCGCGCACCTGGCTGCACGCGATCCTGCGCCGCCGCATCGCCGACAACTTCCGGCGCATGCGCCCGGTGCTGCCATACGACGAGGAGCTGCACCCGCAGGACGACGACGGCGCGGAGCGCGTGGAGAGCCGTCAGCTGGCGGAGCTGGCGCTGAGCATGCTGTCCGAGCTGGGCGAGATGGAGCGCCAGGTGCTGGAGCTGTGCGCGCTCGATGACGTCGATCGCGACCAGGCCTGTGAGCAACTCGGCATCACACGCGGACACTTGCGGGTCGTGCTGCACCGCGCGCGCAAGAAGCTACTCGACCTGGCCGCCTGAGGTCTGTCTGACACTTCGCGCTGTCTGCAGACAGCGGCGAATCATTGCTGGACTTATCTACACAGCGTCGGGCGCGGTTACTCGCAAGCAAACTAGACGCTTGCTCACGGACAATGAAAGTGGTGAATGTCGACATCGCTGCCGTGAAGGTGTCCGATGCTCTCGACCACTTCCCCCTCGCCGCGCGTGCACACACTGACCTCGTTCGATCGCGTTCGTCCGAGCGCGCTCGCCGATCTGCCGCTGCTTCGCGCGCCGGTGCTGCACCTACCGAACATCACCGAGGTGAACGGCGCCGCGCGTTTCGACGGGCTCGGCGAGTACATGCTGCGCAGCTTGCCGCTGGTCGGTGAGAATCAGTACATCGTGCTGCCCGCGCAGCTGCGCGAACCCGCGCTGGAGCTGCTGACGTACCTGCGCCAGCTGGAGCTGAGCACGCTCGACGAGGACCACCTGCTGTTCGTGCCCGCCGCGGCGGACGATGGCTTCGTGCGCGCACTGCTGACGGACCACGACACGCTCGCGCGCCTGCGTCGCCTTCCCATCACGCGCCTCGAGCCATTCCTGGCCACTGCCAACGCGCAGCGGCTCGCGGAGCAGCTCGGCCTGCACATGGACATGTGCCCCGAGGTGGCGGAGGTGCTGAACCACAAGGCCGAGGCGCGGCGCTGCTTCGAGGCCTTCGGCATGGAGACGCCCGGTGGACGTGTGCTGCGGCGCGCGGACGGCGACTTCGTCGAGCGCGTGTGCGTGGCGGTGCAGAGCCTGTTCGAGCAGGGCCACGTTACCTGCGCGCTGACGCTGCCAAGCTCGTTCTCGGGCATCGGCATCTGGCGCGTGCGCTCACTGGCAGAAGCGCGCAGCGCGCTGGGCGCGCACTTCCGCGACGCCGAGGAGCTGCTGGTCGAGCCGTGGCTGGAGGGAGTGACCGGCTCGCCGAGCTTCGTGCTCTACCTGGGCGACGACGAGCGCGCCGACCGCGTGATCGCGACCACCGAGCAGCTGCTGCAAGACGAGCGACGCCAGGGGCCGCGCCACTTCGGCAACGTGCTGCCCTCGCCACGCGCGCTGGACGCCGTGATCGACAGCGCGGCGAATGGCCTACGCGATCTGGGCGTACGCGGCATCGTGGGGGTCGACCTGATCGCGCGCGGCGACCGACTTCTGATGACCGAGGTGAACGCGCGCCAGACCGGCGCCATCTTCGGAGCGCTCACCGCGTTGCGCGCCGTCGGCGAGCCGCGGCCGTGCGTAGTGCACAACAACGTGCCGGTGCGTCGGGGCTGTTCGCTGTCCGAGTACGTCGCGCACCTGCGCGCGCGCGGCCTGCACTACGACGCGCACACGGGGCGCGGCGTGATCGTGATCAGCCACGGCAACATGCCGGCCGGCAAGGTGATGGTGGTGGCGGTCGACTGCGGGCTCACGACGCACGATGAGCTGGTGGCCGCGATCGCGTTGGCGTGAGGGGATGTTCATGGAGCAGCTGGAGCTTGCCCGCTATCGCGAGGCGCTGCGGCGTGATGGCTACGTCGTGGTGCCCGAGCAGCCGCTCGGCCTGGGCAGCGAGTTTCGACGCGCCGTGGTGGAGCGCTACTTCGGTGCGCTGCAGCGCGACCTGAGCGAGGTGCACCCGGATCGCGGCCGCCTGCGCGCGGTGTTTCGCTACGCGATGCGCGACGAGCAGGTCGAGCTGCACGAGCAGGCCTGCGTCGACATCGCCAACCGCAACCACCAGGGCGTGCGCCGCTATCCCCGCGTGGAGCTGGGCGGCGATCCGAACATGGCCGGCTTCGTGCGCGGCGCGCTGGCCTTGCTGCCGCCGGAGGCGCGCCCGGCGCACAGCACGTTCTCGATCAACTTCTTCCGCACCCGCAGCGCGGTCACCATGGGCCCTCATCAGGATCACGAGCGCTTCATCGTGGTGCACGTGCTGCGCAAGCTCGGGGCGGGCGCCAACACGCTGCTCTACGATGCCCAGGACCAGGAGCGTGTGGTCGCGCGTATCTGCCTGCAGGAAGGCGACACCATGGTGTTCGAGGATCGCCGCTTCCTGCACCACGTCACGCCGCTGGTCTCCCACGGCGGCGGCCCCTGCGAGCGCGACGCGCTGGTGTGCACGGTCGACCATCCCGAGACGTACGGCCTGACCGCGTAGCACTAGTCTAGAGCCAGGGATACAGACCGGGTAGGGTCAGCAGACTGTCCACTGTCAGAGGGCCCATCAGCGGACGGCGAAGCAGCCGCAGGAACGGCGTCACGGCGAGCATGAAGAACGCGGTCACCGCGGTCGCCCAGCCGCTCGCCGAGGCGGCCACGATCATGCCCAGCGTGGCCAGCGCCGCGCACACAAGCTGCGCGCCGCGCGGGCCGAGCAGGATCGGCAGCGAGCGCACGCCGGCCTGGCGGTCGCTCTCCTCGTCCTTGAAGTCACACAGTAAGGTCGAGGGCGCGATCATGATCGCGAAGCCGATCACGGCGGGATGGAACAACAGCTCCGGGTGCAGCTCCGGCTCGCCCGTCAGGTGGAAGGGCAGCAGCGTGCAGCCGACCCACCAGGTCAGCGTGACCATCGTGGTCTTGAGCAGCGGGCCGCCCTTGATCGCGCCGTACGCGACGGAGATCAAGCCGAGCGCGGCCTCCACCGGCAAGAGGCGCCAGGGCTCGCGCAGCGCCAGGTAGCCCATCACCAGCAGAGCGGCGCCGATCACGGCCCAAAGTGGCTTGTGCATCGCCTTGGGCACGCGCCCCCGCTCGACCAGGCGGTCGCCCGTGTACACCACCAGCACGCCGAGGTAGAGCGACCACGCGCCGGCTGGATAGAACACCGCGTGCGGGAACGTCTGCGCGACCACGCGCGACAACGAGAACGCGGTCAGCACCGGTAGCCACAGGTGGAACAGTAAGACCATCGAGAGATGGTCCATCGCACGGTTTACCCTCGCGGATAAAGCGGTGACTGCAGCGGATGAGAGCTAGCTCGCTACGCGCCGGACCTGACTGATCACTGCTGGACGCGAACAGTAAGATCGCGGTCGCGCATGGGTCAGGGGATGGGGCCGTCCACCTCGACGGGCGGACGCTGGAAGCGCTGGCGACGATCCGCGAGCACGCGACCGAAGGCGGCGAAGCTGGGCACGAAGCCGTACACCAGCAGCGTCACCAGGATCACCCCGACGCCGGCGCGGAAGCCACCCAGCGCGGCGCTGAGCAACAACACCCCCACCAGGCCAATGCCGTAGGCGCGCACGCGGCGCGACGTCAGCGCGTGGCCGAGGTGGCGGTGCTGCACGTCGAAGGCGACCATCAGCGCGCAGGCCATGCCGACCAGGAAGCCGTGGACCAGCGCGCGGTCGGGGAACAGCGCCACCGCGCTCATCGCCACCAGGCCGCCGGCCGGGCTGGGCACGCCGCGGAAGTAGCCCGGGTCGCTGGCCGACTTGTTGAGCGTGAAGAAGGTCAGGCGCGTGATCACGAAGAACGAGAACAGCCCGCCCACGACCATGCCGTCGATGCTGCGGTTCATGGCGTAGATGGCGTAGCCGGGCGCCAGGCCCCAGCTGATGCCGTCCGCGAAGTCGTCCATGTAGACGCCGAGCTTGCTGCCGCCCCAGCGCCGCGCCGCCGCGCCGTCCATGCCATCGAGCGCCGCGCCGAGCGTGAGCAACAGCAGGCTGGTGTCGGGTCGCCCGCGGTCGGCGAAGATCATCGCCATCACGCCACAGGCGCCGTTGCTGATCGAGAGCGCGTCCGCGATCCGGCTGCGGCTCAGGATGTTCAACCGGCGCAACACCAGCGTCAGCGAGATGCCGGTGTTGATCCAGAGCAGCACCACCACGAAGTCGGGCGTGACCAGGCGCTCGGCCCAGCCCTGGCTGAGCAGCAACAGCAACACCAGGCTGATGTAGCTGGTGGTGGTGCGCAGCCGGTTGTGCAGGATGCCGCCGACGCCGCGCGCGTGCAGCACCAGCAGCAGCACGTCGAGCCCGAGCTTGGGCAGCAGGGGGATCACGTCGATCTTCTTGACCGTGAGCCAGGCCAGCGCGAACAGCAGCGGGATCTCGGCCACGCGGTCGATCACGCGCCCGAACGTGGTGTGGAGCCGGCGTTCCCGCGCCACCACGCCATCGACGTAGTCGAGCATCGCGTAGGCGCCGAACAGCGCAGCGATGATCGGGGTGCGATTGGGCCCGCCCCACTCCTCGCGGTAGAGCACCAGCGACAGCGGCAATGCGAGCAGCAGCTTCAGGCCAGACAGCCGGTTCGGGCTGAGGGTTATGCGCTGCCCGAGCGCGCGCTCGAAGCGGCGCACGGGGCCTGCTCGCATGGAGGAGCCCGCGGGCAGCGGTGCGTTCGGCAACGTCATCGCGGCTAGTTTTAGCAGACAGCCAACGAATTCAGCGCGACAACGGGGTTACAGCCGGCCAGATGCCGCTTTTGCTTGCCCCTCAGCCGCCCTTGGCGACGCGCGGCAGGCGCGGCGAGGAGGCGCCGGTCTTGCGCAGGGGCGCCACGAAGCGAGCCTCGATCGCGCGCATCAGAGCTGCCGGTTCGAGCGGCTTTTCCAGCCACGGAAGGCCCAGCAGCGCGTCGTCGGCGGCCTCCAGGTCGCTGGTAATCAGCAGTCGCCGTGTGAGCTCGGGGTGCGCGATCAGCAGCCACTCCACGAACTGCCGGCTGTCGCCCTCGTCGCAGGCGGAGACGATCGCGTCGGGGCGTGCGCCGTCCGCGAGCAAGCCGCGCGCCTCCTGGCCGGTCTGCGCCAGCAGGATCTCGTAGCGCTCGCGCAGCAGGTGCGAGAGCGCGCCCAGGACCCGGCGGTCCGGCTCCAGCACCAGCACCGAGCGCTTGCGCTCGCGGTCCACGGCGTCCGGCTTGCGCACGGTGCCCGAGGGGCGCAGCTCGTGCTGCTTGGGACGCGGCAGCCAGGCGACGAAGGTGGCGCCCGAGCCGCGCAGGGACTCGACGAGCAGGTCACCGCCGAGCGCGCGCATCACGCCGCGCGCGGCCACCAGCTCCAGGCCACCCGCGGCGTGCGCCGCCGAGGCCCCTGGCTCGAAGTAGTGGTCCAGCGAGAGCGCCGGGCGTGCCTGCCCGTTGTCGGTCACGGTCACCGTGACCACGGCGTCGTCCGCGCGCAGCTGGATGCGTAGTCGTTGCACCGAGGCGCCGCGCAAGTTCGCAAGCGCGTTGGACACCAGGCTGACCAGCGCCTGCGCGACCCGGCCGCGCGGGGCCATCACCTCGGGCAGGTCCTCGGCGTAGTCGCGCTCGATGTGCGTGTGCTTGGCCGCTCCGCGCGCGAACAGGCGCAGGATGCCGTCGAGCGTGTCGCGCAGATCGACGAACTCGGGCCGCTCCTCGGCGTCGGGCTGACCGAGCTCGCGCAGGCCGAGGTCGCGTGCGACCTGCGCGATCGCCTGGCAGGTCTCGCCCACCTCGGCCAGCACCTCCTGCGCGCGCTGCGGCGCCTGGGTGCCGTGCAGCGCGAGCTCGCGCTTGAGCACCTCGAGCGCGACTTGCGCACTCTGTAACGGTCCGGTCAGCTCATCCGCCACACCCGAGACGAGCCTTCCGAGTGCGCACAATTTTTCCAGCTCGGACAGCGAAGCCAGCCGCTGCGCGGCCTCCTGCCGCATCTCGTGCTTGAGCTCGGCGCGCTCGATCAGCCGCCGCCAGCCGCGGCCATCGAGCTTGAGATCGAGGAGGGAGAACGCCTCGTCGGCACCGGCCGCCAGTGCGCGCAGGGCGCCGGCGTCGTTATGCGCGAGCACGGCCAGCGGGCCCTGGAACAGCGACCGTCGTGTGTCGCGGACGGCCACATCCAGCTCATCATGGGTCACGATCACCGACGCGTGCAGACCCTCGACGGGATGGCTCGACGCGAGTGCGCGGACCGCATCGCGCGTAGCGACATCGGGCACCAGCACGACGATCCGTGAGCCAGGCATTCGCAGTAGGCTCGCGGTCGAAACACCCGTCCGTCAAGAGGAACGCAACGCGTTCGTCCAGAGTTCCAAAGCGCACATCGTATGTTCCAGGTTCGCGACACACACGGGGCAAGAAACGGTGGTGAAACAGGGCTTGATAAGAGCCATTGTTTCATGGTGAGAGGATGAGCTGGACGGTGCACGCGCGAGGACGCCTTTTCGGTGGCGAACGGTAGCTATGCAAGGGTGGCTGGTGTAAACATCGAGGCGACCTGCGAACACGCCGTGCTCCGCATCACGCACATGCGGGCCGGTCCCTGCCACCGCGCAGCGACGAATGCACATGCCGAGATGCGAGCTGGCGGCCCCGGCAGCGCGGCGGCATCCTACTGAGCGAGCCTCGAGCTCGCACGCTTACGGAGGACTCGAACGATGAAAGCGGATATCAAGGTCGGCGACGTCTCGTACCAGGCAGACGTCATCGTCGGCAGCGAGGGCGAGAAGGGCCTCGACATCGGCAAGCTGCGCGACAAGACCGGGTTGGTCACGCTCGACCCGGCGTTCGTCAACACGGCTGCCGTCAAGAGTGCCATCACCTTCATCGACGGCGACAAGGGCATCCTTCGCTACCGCGGTATCCCGATCGAGCAGCTCGCGGAGAAGAGCTCGTTCGTCGAAGTGGCGTACCTGCTGATCTACGGCAACCTGCCCACCAACGACGAGCTGCACTCGTTCTCGAACCTGCTGACGCGTCACTCGATGATCCACGAGGACATGAAGCACTTCTTCGACGGCTACCCGTCGACGGCGCACCCGATGGCGGTGCTGAGCGCGATGATCTGCTCGCTGTCGAGCTACTATCC
>JBEVNG010000216.1:0-7995 GCA_040508235.1 Polyangiales bacterium
GCGATCGCGCTGCGCCGCAAGTTCTCGTCGTCGCAGTTCTGGAGCGACGTGCGCAAGTACGACGCCTCGCTGTTCATCTACATCGGCGAGCTGTGCCGCTACCTGCTCAACGCGCCCAAGACGCCGGACGAGCGCAACCACCGGCTGCGGCTCGCGGTCGGCAACGGCCTCCGCCCCGACATCTGGGAGGCGTTCCAGCGCCGCTTCGGCGTGTCGCTCGTGCGCGAGTTCTACGCGGCCACCGAGGGCAACCAGCCGATCTTCAACTTCGAGGGTCGCCCGGGCATGCTCGGTCGGCTGCGCCCCGGCCAGGAGATCGTGCGCTGCGACGAGGCGACCGGCGAGATCATCCGCGACGCCAAGGGCATGTGCACGCCCGCCGGCGACGGCCAGAAGGGCATCCTGCTGATCCACATCAACCCGCTGTTCAAGTTCGACGGCTACGTCGACGCCAAGGCGAGCGCGGGCAAGGTCGTGTCGGACGTGTTCAAGCGCGGCGACCGCTACTTCAACAGCGGCGACATCCTGCAGATCCACGAGGACAGCTGGGTGTCGTTCGCCGACCGCATCGGCGACACCTTCCGCTGGAAGGGCGAGAACGTGTCGACCAACGAGGTCGCCGAGGTGCTCAACGGCGCGGCGGGCGTGCTGGAGACCAACGTCTACGGCGTGTCGGTGCCGGGCTCCGAGGGCCGCGCGGGCATGGCCAGCATCAGCGCCGACGGCGAGTTCGACATCGGCAAGCTCGGCCAGTACGTGGTCTCCAAGCTGCCGGTCTACCAGCGCCCGTACTTCGTGCGCCTGCAGCAGCAGGGCAACATGCGCGTCACCGGCACCTTCAAGCACCAAAAGGTCGCCTACCGCGACGAGGGCTACGACCCCAGCAAGGTCGAGGACCCGCTCTTCTTCCTGGACGGCGACCGCTACGTGCCGATCGACGAGAAGCTCTTCAAGAAGCTGCAGTCGGGCGAGCTTCGGGTCTAACCACGCGGCCTGTTCGACCGGGCCCGCGGGGCCTGGAACACGTGCGCGTCGCGTAGCCAATCGGCGGACGTGCTCGCGCGCCGCTGGCGCTTGTTCTCGTACATGCGCGTGTCCGCGATGTGCTTGAGGTGCTCGCGGGTCGGGTCTTCGCTGACCAGCACCGAGCCGAAGCTCGCGCCGGCGAGGCTGAAGCTGCTCGCGCGCAGCGTGCTGACGGCGTCGTCGATCATCTTGGCGACGTAGGCGGTCTCGCCGCTCTCGCTGATGACCGCGAACTCGTCGCCGCTCAGGCGGTAGAGCTGCGCGCGCTGGCCGAGCGCGAGCGACAGCGTGCGCGCGAAGCCGCACAGCAGCTCGTCGCCCTTACTGTGGCCGTAGCGATCGTTGTAGAGCTTGAGCCCGTCGAGATCGATGAAGGTCAGGCTGCCGGCGAGCGCCAGCGCCTCCAGCGCCTTGTCGAGGCTGTAGCGGTTGGGCAGGCCGGTGAGCGCATCGCGATGCGCGATGTCGAAGCCCTCACGCGCGCGCCGCTCGGCCTGCGCCTTCTCGCTGTGCAGCAGCGAGAACTGGTGGGCGAGCACGAGCGCCAGCAGGGCCGCCTCGACCGCGACCGCGAGCAAGCCCAGGTGCTCGACGTAGAGCGTGTTCACGGCCACGCGGCTGAGCGAGATCGAGGCGCCGCCGAGCACGAAGAACGCGCTGATCGCCACCAGGTACCACTGCGCGGACGACTGCCCCTGGCGCGCGCGGATCACCGCGGCGATCAACCCGTAGCTGGTCATCAGGCCCACGCCATAGCGGCAGAACTCGAGCGAGAGGTGAGGCCGCAGCACGCCCGCGAGCGCGAACGCGGCCAGCACACCGAGCAGCGCCTGCGTCGCGCGGTGCAGGCGCGGCGTGCGCACCGCGTCGATCTCCAGCAGCGCCATCGCAAACACCACGTACGCCATGTTCGAGAACAGGATCGGCAGGCTGATCAGGTAGAACCAGTGCACGCCGAGCAGGTCCGAGAACGCCAGCAGCGCGCTGCCGTTGTAGAGCAGGTTGCCGACGATGAAGCAGACGTACATCAGGTCGGCCAGCCGGCGTCGCCAGCCGGCGAGCGCGGCGTAGTACACGCCGAGCCCCAACAGCACGCCGAGCGAGAGCAGCGCCAGCGCGTCGCCCAGCTTCACGTCGCGGCGATAGTCGCGCAGCGACTGCACGAACGGCTCCGGCTGCGCGAGCAGGAACGGCGACTCCAACCGCGTGATCAGGTGGTAGCGCCCGCGCTGCAGCGTGACGTCGCGCCCGTGCCGCATCAGGAAGGGATTCTCCTCGTGGCTCTCGATGCCGCCCTCGGGCGAGGCCACCAGCGAGCCGTCGCTGGCGAACACGTAGTGCTCGAAGCGGCCGATCACGGTCGAGTTCTTGAAGTCGAGCACGTACGCGCCGGACTGCGCGACCGCGAAGTCGGCCTGGTAGTAGTAGACGCCGCCGGTGCGCTCGAGTGTGGAGACGGGCGTCAGCTCCGCACTCGGCAGAAGTGCTTCGCGTGCGTAGTGGTAGGAATCGCTCGCGCGGTACCACTGCCCATCGAGTGCAAAGGCCTGTGCAGGCAGCCCGAGCCAGGTCAAAACGAGCAGCAGACTCACGCGAATCATCGAGCGCGTATTGTCCCCAACCATGGTGTTGGGGATCAAGCGGCAGCCGTCACAATGCACGCACGATTGCGGGGGCGATCACGCAGCCTGTGGGGAACGGCCTACTTGGCGGCTGGAGGTGAGTCCCAGTCCTGCACGGGCTCGCCCTTGATGACCGACAGGATGTCGACCGCCGCGGCGGCGCCGTCGCCCGCGCTGATGATCGCCTGGCTGCGCTTGGGGCGAACCAGACGACCGACCGCGTACACGCCCGGCAACGCCGTACGCCCGTTGTGGTCCACGTGCAGGCCGTCGTTCTCGTCGAAGCTCAGGCCGAGCTGCTGCGCGAGCTTGGGCGACTTGCCCTCGGACAAGATCACGAAGCGCGCCGAGACCTGCTCGCCGCCCTCCAGCGTGACCGTGTACAGCTCGCCGCTCTGCGCGATCGACTCCACGCGCGCTCCGATCAGCTTGGCGCCGAACGAGCTGGCCTGCAGCCGCGCGATGCGCTGGAACTCGCCGCCATGGATGTCGGGAATGCCGAGATAGTTCTGCACCTGCGCCCAGTGCATCGCGGTCTTGTCCTGCCCGAACACGCTGACCTCGACGCCGTTCTTGGCCAGGAACAACGCAGCGCTCAGTCCACCCGGTCCATCACCCACCACGATCGCGCTCATCATCGCCTCGCTTGGTCAGATCACATCAGAGCAGGGTGTGTACCGTAACGAGGAGTCCAGGGCGAGCCGCGCGCTGAGGTATGATTTCCCGGGCGCTGGGGGCGAATGCGCGACTTTCGCAGGCAAGTGGCGGTACTGAGCACGCTGCACGAGCTGGTGCCGGAGGAGCGCGCATCGGCCTTTCGGCGCGGCATGGCGAGCCTTGCGCAGGCGGCGCTCGACCCGGCCTCGGCGCCGTTCGCGGGCTGCGCCAGCGAGCGACTGGCCAGCAGCGTGCAGGTGATGCTGGCCGCGCGCCTGCTCGACGATCTGCAGTTCCTGCGACCGGCGGCGGCGTCGTCGGCGCTGTATGCGCTGGCGGGTGCGCTGCCCGCATCGAGCGCGGAGCGACGCGAGCTCGGCCGCAGGTTGATCAAGCGGCTGACGCTCGGCGACGCGGAGAGCTTCGTGACGCTGTCGACGGCGCTCGCGCTCGGCTCCACGCGGGCGTTCGAGCCGGCGGCGATGCGTGCGCGCATCGAGCTGATGCTCCTGTTGCCAGACAGCTCGGGCTTGTGCGCGGACCCGCTCGCGCTCGCGCTGTTGTCGCGCCGCGAGCTGTGCATGCGCTTCGTGGTCGATCCCGCGACCTCCGACTTGCCCGCGCGTCGCCTGGCCGCGCGTGTGCTCGAGCGCGCCGCACGTCACGCCGCGCTGCGCGCCAAGCAGGGCGACGACGGCGAGCTGTCGCGCTTCGAGGTGCCGCACGTGCAGCTGGCGTTCGCGACCCTGCTCGCCGATCGCGAGCCGTGGGTGTTTCGTCACGTCGCCAGCGCACGCGGCATGCTGGCCGGCTTCGTCACGCGCCACGCCGAGGATCTGGAGCGCGACCTGATGGCGAGCCATGCGCTGTCGCGCGTGCGGCGTGGTGCGATCTCGATCGCGGCCAAGCTGGCGGTGTTGCCCGGCGAGAGCCTGGCGCGCGCGCGGGAGCTCTTGCGCGGCGCTCCGCAGGCGCGGGATCCCGGCTTCGCGGCGGCGCTGATCATGGGCCTGCCACGCGCGATGGAGGTCGAGCCGGAGGCCGGCGAGGCGCTGCTGGCGGAGGCGCTACGCACGGGGGGCGTGCTCGCGGCCGAGGCGTTCCTGGAGCTGCGTCGCGAGCTCCGGCGCGCCGACGAGTGCGCGCGATTCGCGGGGCTGGCGCTGGCGCAGCTCGATCCGGAGCAGGTGGACCCCTCGCAGCAGGAGCTGGTGTTGCACCTGCGCGATGCGATCGAGCGTCCGCCCGAGCTGGTACGCGAGTACGGCCCGAGCTTGCCCGCGTCCATCGACGAGGCGCTGCGCGTGTACGCGCACGAGGGCCCGGCCGAGGCGCTGCTGCCCGCGCAGCGTGCGCTGAACATCGTCGCCGCGCAGATCGAGCGACTGTCGTTGATCCAGGAGGACCATGGCCGGCGCGCGCGTCGGGAGCTGTTCCGCCTGATGTCGCAGCTCGATCACGGCCTGCTGGCGTCGTCCGCGCTGTTCTCGCTGCTGTCGGCGAGCGAGCGCGCGACCGGCAGCGAGGGCGGCAAGGAGGGCGCGCGGCTGTCCGAGCTGATGGTGCGCCTGCTCGACCTCTTGCTGGACCGCGAGGCTCGCGCGGGAAGCAGCGAGCACCTGGCGCTGCGCATGCGTCGGCTACGCCTGCTGCTGCACCTGATCGACGGCGACTTTCAGCGTGAGGGCGAGCTGCACGAGGTGCAGGTGCGCGCGGTGAAGCGGCTGGGCGAGCGCGTGGCGGAGGACGGTTCGACCGCGATGGACCGCATCGTGCACGCCAGCCTCGCGCGCGGCCTCGATGCCTTGATGCGCGCGGAGGGCGTGGAGCTGGCGGATGCGCTGCTGTGCACGGCGTTCGTGGTGCCGCTGCCGGAGGGCCTGCTCGCGCTCGCGGAGGGCTGCCTGCTGCCCGACCTCAAGCGCTCGCTGCACGCGCTGTTCTCGCTGTACAGCGCCCTCGAAGGAGAGCGTCCGGTACTGCATGCGCTGAGCGAGCTGGCGCATGCGCTGCCCAGCGACGCCAGCCCGCGGAGCGAGGCGCTGCGGCGTGCGCTGCTGGCGTTGTCGCGCTCGCTGGAGGCGCTGACCACCGCGCGCTCGATCCGCCAGCTGTTGCGCTCGCGGCGTGCGCTGACGTTGTTCGAGGGCGCGCTGCTGGAGCTGGCGTACCTGTCGCACGATGCGCGTCGACGCCTGGGCAAGGAGCTGGTGGCGGGGCCGATCGTCGACGAGAGCCCGCTCGCGAGCCTGACGCGCGCGCTGGAGAGCGCCGCCGCGCAGAACGAGCTGCTGGATCTGGGCCCGACGCTCGACTGGCTGGAGCGCGAGCTGACGCGCATCTTGCCGCGCGCGCTGGCGCTGACGGTGACGCAGGTGCTTGAGCCGCTGAAGCGCTGGCCGCTGGACGACACGGAGGAGGGCGCGTTGCTCGCCCCCGCCAGCGCCGAGGCGTGTCCGCTGCCGCCGTGGATGCCGCCGTCGCGTCGGCTCGGCGGCTTCGCGGTGCTGCGCTCGCTCGGCACCGGCCTCGGCAGCTCGGTGTTCGTGGTGCGGCGCGCCGAGCAGCGCCACGATGCGCAGGCACGCGGCCTGCTGTTGAAGGTGCCGCGCTACGACGCGGACTGTGCGCGTGTGCTGACCGAGCCGGACTTCGAGCTCGCGTTCGCGCGCGAGCTGCCCGCGCTGCTGCGCATGCCTCCGCACGAGAACCTGGCCTCCGTGGTGGCGGTGGAGGGCGAGCCGCGCCCCAAGCCGTTCCTGGTGATGGAGTGGGTCGAGGGGCCCACGCTGGCGCGCGTGCGCAAGCGCCAGTTCGATGCGTTCGCGGTGCTCGACGGCATCCTGGCGGGGCTGGAGGCGCTGCATGCGGAGGGCATCGCGCACCTCGACCTGACGCCCGCGCACGTGGTGCTGCGCGTGCGCAACGGCAGCGTGCAGCCGGTGCTGGTCGACTATCAGCTCGCGGGCGAGCGCGTGCGGCCCGGCTGCGGCAACGCCTGCTACCGCGCGCCCGAGCTCTGGAGCGAGACCGCCGAGCAGGGCGCGCCGGTGGACGTCTACGCGCTCGGCTGCCTGGCCTACGAGCTGGTCACCGGACGCCCGCTGTTCCACGCGCACACGGAGGCGCAGCTGGCCTCGCTGCACGGCGGCCACGACGGCGCGCCCAGCGACCTGGAGGAGCTGACGCGCGACGCGAGGCATGGACGGCTCGCCAGCTGGATGAGCTTGTGCCTGCGCGCCGACCCGCGTCAGCGTGGCAGCGCGAGCGAGCTGCGCCTGGCGCTCAAGGACTGCTTCGCGGCGGCGGCGGAGTAGTGACGCCGCTGCAGCGGCCCTGATCGCACACCGGGCGCGCACCCGCGCAGCTTGCCACCACGCTGCATTCGACTTTGGCGGGCGGGTACGCGTCGAGCGGCGCGCACACCGCGTCGGCATTCCAGCGCGACGCGACGTCGCGGTGCACGATGTCGCCACACAGCGAGGCCGAGAACCCGTTGCAGTCGACGTCGGTCTGGATCAGCACGCATTCTTCATCGCGTGTGCAGCTGGGCGCGTCGCGGCGCAGCGACGCCAGCGCGTCCGAGTACACCTGCTCCCCGAGCTCGCACAGGTCGACCTGCGGCGCGTCTTCCTCCGCGCAGGCCGCCAACGCGAGCAAGACTGTGAGCCAGCAACGCACGGCCCACAAGGTACGCGACCGTAAGCCCGTTTGGCAACCGCCCACCCGGGAGAGGTGAGCCGGCCCACCTCAGTCCCACCTCAGTCGAACACGACCGTCTTGTTTCCGTACACCAGCACGCGGTCTTCCAGGTGCCACTTCACCGCGCGCGCGAGCGCCACCTTCTCCAGGTCGCGGCCCTTGCGCACCAGGTCGTCGATCGAGTCGCGGTGCGAGGTGCGGATCACGTCCTGCTCGATGATCGGTCCCTCATCGAGGTCGCTGGTGGCGTAGTGCGCGGTGGCGCCGATCAGCTTCACGCCGCGCTCGTGCGCACCGTGGTACGGCTTGCTGCCCACGAACGCCGGCAAGAACGAGTGGTGGATGTTGATGATGCGGTGCTGGTAGCGCTCGCAGAACTCGCGGCTGAGGATCTGCATGTACCTGGCCATCACGATCAGGTCGATGTTGGAGCCATCGAGCAGCGCCCACTCGGCCTGTTCCTGCGCGGCCTTGTTGGCCTTGTCGATCGGGAACAGGTGGAACGGCACGCTGAACTGCTCGGCGACGTAGCGCAGATCATCGTGGTTGCTGATCACCATCGACAGCTCGCAGTTGAGCTCCTTGGCGCGGTGACGCAGCAGCAAGTCGTACAGGCAGTGGTCGTACTTGCTGACGAAGATCGCGACCCTCTTGGGCGTGCTCTCGTACGCCAGCCGCCACTGCATCTGGAAGCGGTCCGCCACGTCCTGGATGCCGCGCTCCAGCGCGACGCGGTCCGTGTGCAGCTCCGTCAGGTCGCAGCGGATGCGCTGAAAGAACATCTTCGCCGCGGTGTCCGTGTGCTGGTCGGCGTCGACGATGTTTGCTCCGTGGCCGTACAGCAGCTGCGCGAGCGCGGCCACGAGGCCCTTGCGGTCGGGACAGCTGACCAGGAGCGTGGCGTTCATCGCTTGTTCCGACGGGTGCGCACGGCGTCCGCCAGATCTTCGAGCACCGGCACGGTGTCGTCAAACGAGATGCACGCGTC
>JBEVNG010000235.1:0-5149 GCA_040508235.1 Polyangiales bacterium
ATCGGACTCTGCGTGGGCCCGGGCTTCGGACTCGACATCCAGCTCTGGGCGCACGTGCTCGCCGTGTTGTTCCTACCCCTCTATTTCGCGCGCGGCTCCAGCCTGCGCGCGGCGTTCGCACGCACCGGACGCCTGTTCATCAACGCCTTGACGCGGCGTGCGCCCGCGGAGCTGACCTCCTTCCGCTTCGCGCCCGCGATCTTTGCCGCCGTGCTCTGGGTATCTCTGCTCGCGGAGCGGCCATGAAGCGCGCGCTGCTGCAGGACGCACGCGGCGGGCTGTACGTCGAGGCGCTCGGCGGCCTGACGTTCCTGTTCGTGTCCGCGTTCGCGGTCGCGCAGCTGACGGATGGCATCGCGCATCAGCTGCTGGTTCGTCGCGCGGCGAGCGTCGCGGTACGAGCGGCGGTGGTGGTGCTTCCGGATGATGGCCGCCACTACGGCGATCCACGCCAGCGCACGGTGGACAAGCCCGTCGAGGCGCGCGCACGCGTGATCGAGGATGCGGCGCGCGCCGTGCTGCGTGGCTCGCCGAGCGTCGCCGCGACGCGTGTCTCGCTGGCCGGAGATGCGGGCCCGAACGGCGCGATCACGGCGACGGTCGAGGCCGACTACGCCTGCCCGGTGCCGGTGGTGCAGCTCCTGTGCGGGAGCCGGCACACGCTGACCCTGCGCGCGAGCGCCACGCTCCCCTCGCAGTACGCACCTTACCGTCACCGGCAGGGAGGCTGACGTGCTGCGCGACGAGCGTGGTGTGGTGCTGGTGCTCGCCCTGCCGTGGACGGTGGTGCTGGTGTTCGCCCTGTGGCACCTCGCGCGCATCGGGCAGGTGGTGCTGGAGCGCGAGCAGCTGCAGGACGCTGTCGATGCCGCGGCCTTCGAGAGCGCCGCGCTGCACGCCCGCGGCATGAACGCGCTGGCCTTGCTCGCCACGCTGCAGCCCGCGTCGAAGGCCCAGCGCGCCGTGGTGCGCGAGCTGTCGCAAAAGGTGGCGTCGGTGGTGCCGGTGCTCGCCACCGTGGCCGCGGTAGAGGACAACGAGGCGTTCTACGGCCACAAGCTGATGGTCGCGAGCCAGGCGCTTCTGCCGAGCGATCTCGACGGCGAGCTGGTGACCGATCGCGAGCGGCCGTGGGCCTTCGAGCGCGGCGCCAGTGCGCGGCGGCTGGGCGAGGGGTCGAGCTTGCCGGTGCAGCGCGACGGCGAGCGGTTGCGCATGTGGCCGCAGGCGGAGAACGGCAACGCGATGCTGCAAGTGTGGAGCTGGTCGCAGCCGCTTCGTGGCGAGCCCGCGCTGGCCCAGGCCGAGTTCTACTTCGCGTGCCGCGGCGAGTGGAGTGCGTGTGAGCCGCACGCGCTCGGCAGCCGCGACTGGACGGCGCGCCTGCGTCGCCTGTGGTCGCCGGTGGACATGCTGAAGCTGCGCGCGCGTGACCCCGTGCAGGACGCGCTGAAGCGCACCGACGAGCGCCTGCGTCCGCTGCTGCCCAACGCGCTGCGGGCCCAGGACTTGCTGCTCATGTTCGCGGGTCCAACCCCGCACTGGATGCACTGACATGCGCGATCGACGTCGACAGGGAGTGATCTACGTGGAGGCGCTGGTGGTGGTGCCGCTGCTGACCGCGCTGTTCGCTGGCGCGCTCTACATCGGCCGCGCCTACGACGCACGCATCGCCGCGGGCCAGCGCGCGCGCGAGCAAGCATGGCGCGAGGCGATGCCGGGCTGCGTGCGCGAGCTCTCCCCGGACGACGCGCTGCTCTCCGAACTGCGCGCGGTGCGCCAGCGTGGCGACGGGTACACGCAGCTGGTGTGCAACGAGCGCGCGCGGAGGATGCAGCCATGAATCGCATGCTGACGGTCGCGCTTGCGCTCGCGTCCGGGTACAGCCACGCGGGTCTGCCGAAACCGCAAGGCACGGAGCTGCTGCACGCCGAGCAGCAAGGCTACGCGGTGCAGGCCTACGAAGTGCAAGGCACCGCCGGGCAGGCGCTCGCCGCGTATGCGCGTGTGTTGCAGGACGCCGGGCTGCGTGTGCGGACCATCGACGGTGCGCTGGCCGTGCGAGGCAGCCACACGGCGATCGTGCATGCGTTCCGCGAGGACGGCCACACGGTGCTGGCGCTGGTTCGCCTGGGAGATGAGGAGCAGACACGTGACGACCGCTGACGAAACCCCCAAGCTGAAGGGCGCACGCCGTGCGCTCGCCGTGTCCGGCATCGCCGCGCTGGCGAGCGCATTGCTGGCTGGCTTCTACCTGCACAGCTACGAGCAGGCGGTCTCCGGAGGCGAGCCGGTGGCGATCTTGCGCGCCGCGCGGCCGCTGGAGCGCGGCATGCTGCTGAGCGACGACATGCTCGTGGAGTCGCGCGTGCCGTCCAGCTACCTGGAGGCACGCGCGGTGCGCGCCAGCGAGCGCGCCAAGGTGCGCGGGCTGCGCATGGGCGCGTCGCTCGAGACGCAGGATGCGCTGCAGTGGTCGGACCTCGCGGTGTCGCAGGAGCGGCGCGACCTGTCCGCGCTGGTGCAGCCCGGCAGCCGCGCGGTCACGGTCGAGGCGAGCCGCCGCGAGGGCAGTGGCGGCACGGACATGGTGCGCCCTGGCGACTACATCGACCTGCTCGCGGTGCTGCGACCGCAGGCGGACAGCCACGAGGAGAAGAACGCCAAGCTCGTCTCCGTGATGCTGCTGCAGCGCGTGTTGGTGCTCGCCGTGGGCTCCGAGACCGATCCGCGCGTGCTGCGCGCGGAGGAGCTCGCCAAGAAGCTCGCCGACCGCGACACCAACCAGCTCACGCTCAGCCTCAAGGTGGCGGAGGCGCAGCTGCTCGCGCTGGCTCGTGAGCGCGGCTCGTTCTCGTTCATCCTGCGCCGCCCGGACGACACGCGCATCGTGGAGGGTGCGCCCGAGCTGCCGATCTCGAGCCTGTTCGACAGCGGCTTCCGCAACGAGCTGCAACAACAACGTGCGCTGAGCCAGCGCCCCGTCCGCCTGGCCGTCGTGCCCGAGCCGCGCTGAGGAGTTCGCCATGCGCTCGCTACTCATCCTGTTGGTCTTGTCATTCACCACCCGTGTGAGCGCGGCACGGGTCGAGGACGCGCAGACGCTCAACCTGGCGGTGGGCGAGAACCAGAGCATCTCGGCCCAGGACGTGAAGTCGTTCTCGGAGGGAGCGCCGGGCATCGCGGACGTAAAGATCACGCCAAACGGCGGGCAATTCGTGGTGGTGGGCCAGCACGCCGGCAGCACCACGCTGCTGTTGATCCGCCGCGACGGCAGCGAGCAGACCTGGAACATCAACGTGTTCGCACGCCCCGTGCGCGCGGTGGAGCAGGAGCTGCAGGAGCTGATCGGCGACCAGACGGGCATCCGCGTGAAGAAGATCGGTGCGCGCTTCTTCATCGAGGGCGGCGTCAGCACGGAGGCCGACCTCGACCGACTGCGCCACATCGCCGCGCTGTATCAGGGCCAGGTGGAGTGCCTGGTGGTGCTCGGTGGTGTGGCCGCGGACCGCAAGATCAACATCCGCGTCGACTTCTTCTTCGTGCAGTACGACAAGACGCAGAGCTACCGCTTCGGCGCGAACTGGCCCGGGCAGATCGCGGGTCCCGGCTTCGCGTCGGGCAGCTTCGCCTGGGACTTCGTGGCGCGAGCCGTCTCGGGTGCCTCCGCCTCCGTGAGCAACCAGCCGCTGCCGGGCCTCGATGTCGCTGCCTCGAACGGCTGGGCCAAGGTGCTCAAGCACGCCACCGTGATCACCTCCAACGGCGCGCAGGCCGCGTTCAGCAGCGGCGGCGTGCAGAATTTCGCGATCGTCGGCGGGCTGTCGAACAACATCCAGTCGATCCGCTTCGGCACCAACGTGCAGGTGTTGCCGCGCTTCGATCCGAGCTCGCGCGAGATCGCGGTCAACATCGACGCGGACGTCGCGGACCTGACCGCACCCACCGGCGCGACCAGCATCCCCGGTCAGAACATCAACAAGCTGAACACCAACGTCGCGCTCAAGCTCGGGCAGTCGGTGGTGTTGTCGGGCATCCGCACCTCGGCCGAGCAGAAGACCACGCGCGGCCTGCCCTGGCTGAGCCGCATCCCGGTGCTGGGGCTGCTGTTCGGCAGCAAGGAGCACGCGGAGCAGGACATCGAGGGCGCGCTGTTCATCGTGCCCAGCGTGATCGACACCGCCAGCGGGCGCTCCGCCGAGCTGATCGAGCGCGCGGTGGGTGAGTTCGAGCGTTACGAGGGGGACCTGGAGAAGGTCGCGCCGTGGGACGAGCAGATCGGAGGCAAGCGATGAGCACGGCCGTTCGCATCGAGCAGAGCAGCTTCGTGCTGCAGGTGGTGATCGAGAGCGGCAGCAGTCGAAGCACGCGCACGCTGACCGTGGAGGGCGCGCTGCTGATCGGGCGCGACGCCGAAGCGGGTCTGTGCCTGGACGACGACCTGGTCTCGCGCCGGCATGCGATCGTGCGCGCCGACGGCGCCGCGCTGGAGGTCGAGGACGTGTCCAGCAACGGCACGCTGGTGGACGGCGCGCCGCTGCGTCGCGCGCGCAGGAGCGTGGGCGAGGAGTGTGTGGTGTGCCTCGGCGCCTCGAAGCTGACCCTGCGCCGCGAGCGTGCGCTCCCCGAGTCGCCGTTCGTGCCGCTGGTGGTGGTCAACCCCGAGCACGAGCTCAACGAGCTGCGCCGCTCGATCCACCGCTCGCTGTTGCAGCAGCTGGATCTGTCCGCATTCGATCCGCTGCGCCGCGACGACCCCACGCTGCGGCCGCGCGTGCTGGCGGCGCTGCGTCGCATCGTGGCGCAGCGCACGCTGCCCGCCGGCGCGTCCGCCGATGCGCTGGTCGGCGAGATGGCGGACGAGGCGCTAGGCCTGGGACCGCTGGAGCACCTGCTGGCGGATCCGCAGGTGACCGAGATCATGGTCGTCGACCCCACGACCATCTACGTCGAGCGCGCGGGCAAGCTGACGCTGAGCGACCGCCGCTTCACGGACGACGAGCGCGTGCGCGCGGTGATCGAGCGCATCGTCACGCCGCTCGGACGGCGCGTGGACGAGTCCTCGCCGCTGGTCGATGCGCGCCTGCCGGACGGCTCGCGCGTGAACATCATCATCCGTCCGCTGGCCTTGCGTGGCTCCTGCATCACC
>JBEVNG010000330.1:0-34940 GCA_040508235.1 Polyangiales bacterium
TTCGGACCGGACGCCTCGTCGGACTCGCACTTTGGCGCCACGCACACCGCGTTGAGGAAGGGCGGTATCACCTTGGAGAATGTGGGACCCGGCCTCGCGCGCATGCGGCCGTACGGAGACTGGATCGCGATCAACGGCGCGCGTCCTCGCTTCTCCGGCTTTCAAGTGGGCATCACCGGCTTCACAGAAAGCTGAGTGTGAACAGCAGACAGTCTGCTCCCGGGGCGATGGCATAGGTCGCCGGGTCGGTGCTCTTGGTGACGACGAGCGTGTCCTTCGCGAGCGGCTGACCCGCGATCGTGCACGCGCCCTCCAGCACCAGCAGCACGTTCGCCGCGACCGCGCTCGCCGTGGTTGGCTTCACGAAGCGTGCGCTCATGCCGCCGTCGGACGACAAGGGCAGCTCCGCGAGCGAGACCTTGCTGTAGTCGGCGCCCACGAGCAGCGGCTCGTACGGTCCGATCGCGTCGGTCTTCTTGAAGTCGGGCGGCGCCGCGTACGAGAGCAAGAACAAGCCCGCGCTGTCGAACACGTCGTGCCCGCTGCCGGGCGGGTTGAAGTAGAAGCTGCCCCGCTCGTACTTGCCCTTGGGGTCCGCCTGCGCGCCGTCGATCACAAAGATCGACTCGGTCTTGGCGTGGTAGTGCAGCGGCACCGCGCCGGGCTTGCCGTCGTCCGCCGTGTACCAGAGCACGCTGACGTGGCGCGACTCCGGCGTGCCGCTGAGGATCAGCTTCTTCACGCCGGGCTTGAACTGGAACCAGGCGAAGCTCGCGGGGTCGGCGCGCAGCTTGGCCAGCTCGATCACGGTCGCGTCGGGCATGGCCGCGCCTTGCACCGGTTCCGTCACGCTCGGGGGCCTGGCCGCACCACAACCGCTCATCGCCAGCATACTTAGCATCGCCCATACCGCCGTCTTCATGCTCGCTCCTCGTAGTGAGGAGGCCCTATCACGAGCATGGGGCAGGTTGTGTTTCCGGCGCTGGGCGCACAGGTTGCGTCAGCTGAGCGCCTTGTAGATCTGGAACGCGCTGAGGCCGGTGATCAGCACGCCGACGATCACGATCAGCAGCCGCGTCGGTGCGTGCTTGGTCAACACCGCCGCGAAGGGCGCCGCGAACAGGCCGCCGAAGATCAGGCCCGCGATCGTGGTCCAGGTGGTGAAGCCGCCGAGCACCGCGAACGAGATGCCGCCCGCGACCGCGAGGAAGAACTCGCTCGCGTTCACGGAGCCGATCGTGCGCCGCGGGTCGTGGCCGCCGCCGACCAGCGAGGTGGTCACGACCGGACCCCAGCCACCGCCACCGACCGCGTCGACGAAGCCGCCGACCAGCGCGAGCGGCGCCACGTACGTCGGCGGCTCGGTCTGCACCTTGATCTGCTTGAACGCCTTGCTGAGGATGTACAGACCCATCAGCAGCAGGTAGCCCGAGATGAACGGCTTGATCTTGTTGCCGTCGAGCGAGGTGAGGATGTACGCGCCGACGACCGCGCCGATCACGCCCGGCACCACCAGCCGGCGGAACAGCGGCTTGTGCACGTTGCCGAGCCGCCAGTGCGAGAGCCCCGAGAAGCCGGTGGTGAACACCTCCGCGATGTGCACGGACGCGGAGGCCGCGGCGGGCGACACACCGATCGATTGCAGGAACGCGCTGGAGGTGATGCCGTACGCCATGCCGAGCGTGCCATCGACGACCTGCGCGAACAGGCCCACGCCCGCCGCGCGCCAGAAGTCGGTGGTCAGGAAGCCCGCGCCCAGCGTCTGCAGCGCCTCGCGCACGCGCTCGTTCTGGAAGTAGAGCGTCAGCGTGATCAGCGCCGAGAGTACGGCGATCCACGGCAGCACGCGGAACACCAGCTGGACGGTGGCGTCTTGCTCGGTCTGCGGCTCGTCAGCGACGGGCGCGTTCTCTGCGGACATGAGGTCCTCCTTGTCCGTTAGGATAGACAAGGAGTCACTGCCGTGCCACGTTCGCGTTACTTCTCGACGAACGCTCGCTCGATCGCGTACTCGCCGGCTTCGTGGGCCTTGCCCTCGCGGAAGCCGCGCGTCCGCAGCGTCTCCACCAGCTCGTCGAGCATGTCCGGGTTGCCGCAGATCATCACGCGGTCGTGCTCGGGGTTGAGGTCGGGCAGGCCGAAGTGGCTCGACAGGCGGTTGGTGGCGAGCGCCTCCGTGAGTCGACCGGTGATCGCGTACGGCTCGCGCGTGACGGTGGGGTAATAGAGCAGCTGCTTCTTGACCAGCTCGCCCAGGTACTCGTGCTCGGGCAGCTCGTTCTTGAGGTAGTCGCAGTAGCCGAGCTCGTTCACGTAGCGCACGCCGTGCGTGAGGATCACGTGCTCGAAGCGCTCGTAGGTGTCGAAGTCGCGCACGATGCTGAGGAACGGCGCGAGGCCCGTGCCGGTGCCGAGCAGGTACAGGCGCTTGCCGGGGCGCAGGTGGTTCATCACCAGCGTGCCGGTGCCCTTGTTGCCGACCAGGACCGTGTCGCCCGGCTGGATGTGCTGCAGGCGCGAGGTCAGCGGACCCCCGGGCACCTTGATGCTGTAGAACTCGAGGTGCTCCTCGTAGTGCGCGCTCGCGACGCTGTACGCGCGCATCAGCGGACGACCCTCGACCTCCATGCCGACCATCACGAAGTGCCCGCTCTTGAAGCGCAGGGCCTGGCTACGGGTGGTGGTGAAGCTGAACAGAGTGTCGTTCCAGTGGCGCACGCTCAGCACGGTCTCGCGATTCAAGTTGCTCATGATTGATCCCGATTCTGGGTTGCGAACCATCATCGGTAAAACGCATTATTCCGGAACTCGTTACCGGAGGAACCGATATGCGATACACGCTGCGCCAGCTGGAGGTGTTTCTGTCGGTCGCCAAACAAGACAGCGTCACCCAGGCCGCGCGCGAGCTGGCTCTCTCACAATCCGCGGTGAGCGAGGCGCTGGCGGAGCTGGAGGGCCAGTTCGGCATCCAGTTGTTCCAGCGCGTGGGCAAGCGGCTGCAGCTCAGTGAGCTGGGACGCGCTCTGCGCCCGGCGGCCGAGTCGCTGCATGCGCAGGCGCTCGAGCTGGAGGCGCGACTGGCCAGCCAGGCCAGCGTGGGCACGGTGCGGATCGGGGCCACGCTCAGCATCGGCGACTACCTGGTCCCGCCGCTGATGGCGCGCTTCATGGCCGAGCAGACCGGCGCCCGCGCGACGCTCTACGTGGCGAACACCTCGGAGATCGCCAGCAAGGTGCTCAACTTCGAGCTCGACGTCGGCATCGTCGAGGGCGAGGTGGTGGAGCCGCAGCTGGACGTCACGCGCTGGCGACCCGACGAGCTGGTGGTGTTCTGCGCCCCGTCGCACGCGTTCGCCAGGAAGAAGAAGCTGAGCGACGAGGACCTGCTGTCGGCGCGCTGGATCGTGCGCGAGCCCGGCTCGGGCACACGGCAGGCGTTCGAGCGGGCGATGCACGGCCTGCTGTCGGAGCTGGAGATCGCGCTGGAGCTGCAGCACACGGAGGGCATCATGAGCGCGGTGAAGGCGGGGCTCGGCGTGGGCTGCCTGTCGCGCATCGCGCTGGCGGACTCGCTGGCGCACAAGACGCTGGTCGCGTGCCGGGTGCCGCAGCGCAGCTTCCTGCGCCACTTCTACTTCCTGCTGCACAAGCAGAAGTACCAGAGCGCGGGCGTGCGCGCGTGGCTGGAGCTGTGCAAGCGCGCGTAGCTCGCTTTTCGGATCCGCGCGCGCACCTGCGTTTCAGCGCTCAAAACGCCGCCTGCGATGGGCGCTCGCATTCGCGGGTGCAAGCGTGCGCTTGGGCCTAGAACCTCCGTGAGGAGGACACCATGCGATTCTTACGTTTGCTTGCGCTGTCGATCGCGCTCGCGGGCTGCGCGGCCGAGCTCGAAGGGGAAGAGGAAGACCTGGACGTGCAGGAGCAGGCGCTCTCCGGTGACAGTCTGTCGTCCGGCACGCGCACCACGATCGCGAGCGTGATCGGCGCCGAGAACCACGTCTTCACCAGCACGGGCCGCCTGTTCGTCACCGGAGACAAGGGCATCTACGAGCTGAAGAAGAAGAGCGACGGCACGTTCGACCGTATCGTCGCCGCGCCCGAGCAGAAGTCGCCGTTCTGCCAATTCGGCGGCATCACCGAGGCGCGCGGCCTGCTCTACGCCAACTGCTACGGCGTCACCGACTCGTGGTTGTTCGCGGCCAAGCTGGAGCCCACGGTCAGCTTTCGCTCGATCGCGATGCTGAACGGGCGCGGCCTGGCCAATGGTCTGACCTCCGATGCGCAGGGGCGGCTGTACATTGCGACCACGTTACAGAACCAGATCCTGCGCTTCACCACCGCGCCGAGTGACCCGTTCACGGTGAGCACGCGCGAGACCTTCCAGAACAACTCGGGCGCCCTCACCAACGGCATCAAGCACTACGAGGGCGTCATCTACTGGAGCGACGGCGCGGCGATCAAGAAGAACACCATCGACCGTTACTACAGTGGTCCGCCCACGGTGGTGGCCGACTTCGCGTACTTCGACGACCTGCACGTCGACGCGTCCGGCTACCTGATCACCGACTACACCGGCAACGTGCTGCGCGCCTACGACACGCGTGGCCGCTCCACCAGCGTGAGTCCCAAGAGCTTCAACGGGCCGTCGTCGGTGGGCCGTGCACTGGGCCGCGCGGGCCTCGGCGCGCGCACGATCGTGGTCACGGAGCGCGGCGGCAACCGCGTCTCGATCTTCGAACCGAACTGAGCCCAGTTCCGGAGCAAGCGTCGCTGCACGGCTTGTTCGGACATTGCGCGCGGCACGCGTCTGCGACCACGATGCATGGTGGCTTCCCAGCGCCGCTTCCGCACGTTGCATCGCGAGCCCGGCATCCTGGTGGGCGAGCTGGGTCCACTGTGTGTGGTGATCTGGCGCGGGGAGGTTACGCGCGAGCGCTTCGCGCACCAGCGCGCCGGGCTGGCGCACGTGGTTGCGCGCAACCCGGGCAAGGCCGGCTTCATGTGTGTGGTCGAGCCGCAGGTGAAGCCTCCCAGCGAGGAGCTGCGCGCACGCTCGGCGGAGATGATGCGCGAGCACGGCGCGAGCCTGCCGTTCGTGGCGGGCGTGATCGAGGCGCGCGGCTTCATGGGCTCGCTCACGCGCAGCGTGATGTCCGCGATGCAGCTGCTCTCGCGGCGTAAGCCGACCTCGCAGGCGTTCTTCGCCAGCATCGCCGAGGCCAGCGCCTGGCTCGCCGAGCGGCTCGACATGGATGCGCAGGAGCTGGAGGAACTGGTCGCGCAGAAGCGTGATGATCAGACGGGCACCGGCCTGTTCCGCGCGCGCGGCGCGTAGCCCCAGCTGGGGAGCTGGCGGTTTTGCGCGGGATCAAGCCCTTGGCGCTGCGGTACGATGCTTGCCCATGAGCTACGCAGCGCGCAGCGACCCGGAGCGCGGCATCGCCACCTGGTGTTGGCTGGGGCCCACCGTCACGGCGGCGGAGTGGGACCGCCACGTGGCCGATGTGCTCGCGGTGCGGACCTGGCCGCATCCGGAGCGTCGGCCGGCCGTGTTGATCCACCTGATCGACAGCCGCTTCGTTCCCAACGCACGGCAGCGCACGCAGCTGGCGACGATCACCGATCACCCGATGTACCGCGCCAACGTCGCGGTGGTGACGCGCAACCCGGTAATCCGCGGCGTGATGCAGGCGATGGCGTGGCTTCGTCCCGGCAACAACTACCAGCTGCGCGCCTTCAAGGGGCTGACGCACGCGGTGGCATGGCTGGAGACCGAGCGCGGCAAGCCGCTGGAGCTGGTGGAGCTGCTGCGCGAGGCGCACCGCGAGCTGGGTGTCGAGAACCGGCACTTCGATCTCGACCGACCGTCGACCGTCGAGCTCTGAGCTTCCCGGGTGCGCCTCCACCCTCGTCGATCGTCGGTCAGTCGACGACCGGCACCGCGGCACACGGGGTCGATGGGCCCTCGCTCTGCGCCTTGGTGCGCGCGCGGCGGCGGGCGGTGTCGATCTCGCTGGCGTGCAGCTTGAAGCCCTGACGACCGGACGACATCAGGCTGTCGTTGCTGTCCGGCTGGTCGTTGAAGTGCTGCAGGTTCAGGCCGTGGCCCAGCTCGTGCGCGGCGGTGCGCGCGGGCAGCAGGCGCACGTTCCAGGCGGGATCGCTGGCGCGGCCGAGGCTGGGTGCGTCGAGCGAGTGAATGTCGTGGTCGCCGCAGTAGACGCCGTTGGCGTTGGTGTTGCAGCCGAGCTTGCTGCGGTGAAACCAGAAGTCGAAGCCGTCGCTGCGCGGCTGGTCGTCGCGCACGATCTCGATCTCGAAGCAGATGGCGGCCTGGTTCCACCAGATCTGGTTCATCTCCTCGAGCACGTTCGCGAGCACGCGTCCGGTCAGTCCGCTGTCGCCGCGGTGCACGCGCAGCGGGATGTGGAACGCCGGCGTGAGCACGGGCGGCTTCACGCTCGCGTCGCTGCCGGCGTCTCGGCCCGCGTCGCGACCGGCATCGCCCGCAGCGAGCTCGCCTGCATCCACGGCGCCGGCGTCTTCAGCCGTGTCCTCGGCAGCATCCGCGACCTGTTCGGGCGCGCGTGCATCGGCCACGCGTGCGTCCGGCGTGCGCGCGTCGGGCACGCGCGCGTCGAGCTCGGGCTGTTCCTCGTTGGTGCCTTCTTCGCTCGGCACGTCGTCGTCGCCTTCGTCTCGCGGCGAGGTCTCGCCACCGCACGCGGTGAGCACCAGCAGCACGGCGACGGCACGGAGGGAGCGCGGCAGCGACATGGGTGCCGCTTGTAACACGGGTCCGGTCCCGCCGAGCCGTGAGTTCGTGGGCGGGTGAGCCCGCTGACCAGGCTTCGATGCTTCAGGAGACTTGACGTCTCGCAGTCTGGACACTACGCCAGCCGGTATGTCTTTCACCATCGAGAGCTTCGGTCGCCAGGTGCACGACGTCCTGGCCACGGATCCAGGGCCAGCCGGCCGTGACCGCGTGCGCATCCTGCTCGAGCAGCTGCTCAACGACCGCGCCTTCGTGGCCGAGCACCTGAACGACGACACACCCCAGCGTCGCGAGCTGTACCGTGACGAGCAGCTCGGCTTCGTGATCCTGGGCCACTACTTCCGCGAGGCGCGCCGCACCAAGCCGCACGACCACGGCAAGTACTGGGCGATCTACGGGCAGGCGTCCGGGGTCACGTACATGGACGAGTGGGAGCTCGTGCAGGCCGGCACGGTCGACCAGCCGGGCAAGGTCCGCAAGAAGACCACTTACGAGCTCACGCCGGGGCATGCGCAGACGTACAACGAGGGCGTGCTGCACTCGCCGTGGCGCGAGGGGCCGGCCAAGATGATCCGCATCGAGGGCGGGCCGATCGAGGCCGAGCGGCGCGTCGCATACGAAGTGATCGCCTGAGCGCACACGGGGTGGACCCGCGCCGGGCTGCGAGAGTAGCCTCCGCGCATGGCCACCAAGAAGAGCGCCACCAAGAAGAGCGCCACCAAGGCGGCACCCAGCGAGGAGCTCGACTGGCGGGCGGAGACGCTCGACCGCGTGCGCGCGATCCTCAAGGAGGCGGACCCGGAGGCGATCGAGGAGCGCAAGTGGCGCAACGTGCCCACGTTCTCGCACGACGGCATCCTGTTCACCGGCGAGACTTACAAGGGCTACGTGAAGCTGACGTTCGCCAAGGGCGCGTCGCTGGCGGATCCCGCGAAGCTGTTCAACGCCAGCCTGGAGGGCAACATGCGGCGGGCGATCGACATCCGCGAGCAGGACAAGCTGAACGAGAAGGCGCTCAAGACGCTGATCCGCGCGGCGGTCGCGCTGAACCAGGCGAAGGCGAAGCGCTGAGCGTGCGCGCGCGGTAGCTGCTGGGCGTGAGCCCGGTCCAGGTCCGGAACGCGCGGTGGAACGTGGCCGCGTCCGAGAAGCCCATCTCGTGCGCGGTCTCCTGGATGCTCAGGCCCTGGTCGCAGAGGAGCCGCTTGCCGACCGACTCCAGCGCCGCGTACTCGACCGCGCGATACGACGTGCCCTCGTCCGTGAGGTGCCGGCGTAGCGAGCGCGGGCTCTGGCCGAGCGCGCGCGAGGCGGTGGCCATGTTCGGGCGCTCGGCGAAGTGGCGGCGCAGGTAGTCGCGCAGGCGGACCGACTGCGGCGCGCTGCGCGTGAGCCGCACCAGCCGCTGCTCGGCCACCGTCTTGAGCGCGTTGTGCATGTCCTGATCGCCGTGCGGGGAGGGCTCATCGAGCAGCGTGCGCGCGAACACCAGCTCGGTCTCGGTCTGCTCGAAGCACACGTCCGGGCCGAACACGCGCTGGTACTCGGCATGGTGCGCGGGCCGCGCGTGGGCGAAGCGAACACAGACGGGCAGGGCGAGCGCGTGGAAGCTGCGCACCATGGTGAGCATGCTGGAGAGCAGCATCTCGGCCATGAACACCTCCACGGAGGGCGCGCGCAGCTCCAGGCCGACCATGCGGATCGACATCGTGTCGGCGTGCTCCAGCACCGCGTAGGTGCGCTCGTCGCAGAACAGCGTCTGGAACTGCGCGATCAGCTCGAAGCCGCGCCGCAGCGTGCCCGTGTGCGCGACCAGGTGCGACACCGGACCAAACGCGCGCTCCGACAGGCCCGCGCCCCAGTGCAGCCCGAGCGCGGGATCACGCGTCGCCGCTAGCGCGCGCTCGCAGTACGCGATCATCTCCGGCAGCGGCACGCGCGCGCCCGCGCCGTCGAGGTCCGCCTCGCGCAGGCCCAGCTCCAGCAGGAACGGCGCGCGCGGCGTGCCGCGCTCTTCCACGCCTTCGACGAGCGCGCGCAGCACCTGTCGACTCACGGTGGACGAAGCGAGCTGGGGGAGCATGGGCAGGACCATGCCACGGATCCCGCGCGGGGTGGAAGCCGCCGTTCATCGGCGGATCGCTGCCGCTCGTCCCGGCTCGCGCGTCTCACGCACCGGACCGGTCCAGCCTGTTCTCTGCGAGCAAGAACAGGAGGCAACACATGCAGCCAGAGAAGAAGACCGAGCTCAGCCGTCGTGGGCTCTTGAAGTTGGCGGCGCTCGGAGGCAGCGGCTTCGTGATGGCGCGCGGGCTCTCCGCGTGCGCGGACGACGGCGCCGACCTGGACAGTGACGAGGACGCGCTGTCGCAGCGACCGCTGTTCGTGGGCGGGCTCACCACCTCGCTGCGTGAGGAGCTTCGCTACGGCGCGCAGGTGCGCGGTCGCCTGCCGCGCGAGCTGCGGGGAACGCTGTACAAGAACGGCCCTGGCCTGTTCGAGCGCGGCGGCGTCCGCAAGCGCACGCTGCTCGACGGCGACGGCCTGATCACGGCGTATCGCTTCGAGGGCGGCCGCGTCGAGTTCCAGAATCGCTTCGTACGGACCGACAAGTTCGTGGAAGAAGAGGCGGCGGGGCGCTTCCTCTACAACACCTGGACCACTTCGCTGCCCGACCCGAGGCCGCGAGGCGCCGACCAAGCGGGCGTGACGGTGTGGCCGTGGGCCGACCGGTTGTATGCGTTCGACGAGGGCAACCCGCCCTGGGAGCTCGCGCCGCGCGACCTCGGCACGGTCGGGCTGGCCACGTTCGGGTTGCCACGCGAGCAAGCCACCGTGTTCGCGCACGGCAAGCAGCTGGCCGGGCGTGATGAGTTCAGTCTGTTCGGGATCGAGTACGGCTCGCTCCAGTACAACTACCTGGTGCTCGATCGCCAGCATCGGGTGATCGACCGACGCTCGATGCCGATGACGGACTATGGTCCGCCCAGCTACGCGCACGACTGGTTCGTCACGCCGAAGTACTTCGTGGTCCACGTGATGCCGGCGCTGATCGACGGCGAGGCGGCGTCCAAGGGCGCGGTGCTGCGCGATGCGCTGCGCTGGCACGGCGAGCTGCCGAGCCGCATGCTCGTGTTTCGCCGCGACACGGTGGCGCCGCCGCAGGTGTTCGAGCTGGAGGCCGCGTGGATGTGGCACAGCGCGAACGCGTTCGAGCGCGGCGACGAGCTTGTGCTCGACTGGATCGGCTACGACGACCCGTATCACTTCGTCGGGCAGGGCGCCGAGTGGGAGACGGTGATGAACGGGCAGCTCACGCAGTCGGGCGCCCCGGGCGTGCTGCGGCGCACCGTGCTCGACCTGCGCACGGGGCGCGCTCGCTCGGAGCGCTTCGCGGAGCTGGAGGACCAGGAGTTCCCGGTGATCTCCTCCAACCTGGCGGGCTTGCCTTCACGCTACGTGTACTTGCTGCACGAGCCCGGCTCGGGCCCGCTGTATCAGGCGGTCGCCAAGGTCGATCTGGAGTCGGGCGAGCGCGACTCGTTCGACTTCGGGGCAGGCAAGCTGGCGCTGGAGCCGGTGTTCGTGCCGCACCCGCGTGGGCGTGACGAGGACGACGGCTTCCTGCTGGTGGAGACCGCCAACGCGAACACCGGCCGCACCGAGCTGCACGTGCTCGACGCGCGCTGTCTGGCCGATGGTCCGCTCGCGACCGTGAAGCTGCGACAGCACGTGCCGATGCGCTTTCACGGCCGCTGGGAGTCGCGCTAGCGCTTGCGGCGACGCAGGCCCAAGGCGAGGGCGAGCAACCAGCCGCTCGCGCCGGTGGCGCCTACGTTGCAGCCGCCGTCCGACGAGCTCTGGGGCTTGACCGAGGCATCCGCGCGCGCGGCATCGACGCGTGCGTCGCGTACCTGCGCGTCGTCGCTGCCGACGGAGGCGTCGAGCACGCCAGCGTCCGCGCCGGCATCGCCCGCGCCGGGGTTGTCGTACTCACGGCCCGACAAGCCGCAGAACACGCGGCCGCCGTTGGGGCGCGTCGTCACGTCGTACTCGCCGCAGAGAGGCGTGAACGGATAGTGACCGGCGCAGCACCAGGACGGACCCGAGTTGAGCTGGTCCTGGCAGATCATGTGCAGATCCTTGCCGGGGCAGGAGATGAACTCCTCGACGTCGGTGATGCGGATCTGCGGGGTGATCACGCCGGTGTTGGGATCGATGGTGCCGAACTCGTCGCCCGCGCAGACGTAGAGCTTGTCGCCGACCTGCTGCACGCAGTCGATGCCGGCGCTCTCGCCGATGCGCGTCAGGGGCTCGCCGGTGCGCGCGGCCGTGTACAGACCCCCGACCGCGTCGAGGTTGGAGGCGTCGCCGATGTCGCCGACGAAGATGCGACCCGTGGCGTCGAAGGCGATGCCGCCGACCGCGCGCAGCTCCGTGTAGCTCTCGAACGTCGCGCCGCCGTCGCGGCTGAGCAGCAGCGTGTCCGCGGAGCCGTCGCGCGAGATGGCGGCGAGCACGAGATCCTTGTTCGCGGGATCGACAGCGAGCAGGTTGATGCGCTCCTGCTCCTTGGGCAGCGTGTGCTCCTCCCAGGTCGCGCCGTCGTCGTCGGAGCTGAGCACGTAGCCGGCCGACACACCCTGCGCGCCCTGCACGAACATCGACGCGTAGATGCGCCGCGTGCTCGCGTTGGCGAACACCGCCAGCGTCGCGTCCGTGACGGCGGTGGCCGCCTCGGGCATGCGGATGGCGCCCTTGCTGGTCCACACCTTGGCGGCATCACGCTGGTGCAGCTCGAAGCTGCCTGCCTCCATGGTGCCGGCGACGGGTGAGGTCGCGACGGCGGCCCACAGGCGCGTGCCGTCTTGCGGATCGACCTTCAGCGCGAGCGCCCACTTCTCGTCGAGTGCGGGCACATCGCCCCAGTTGCAGCCGGTGCCGTCGTCGCTCCAGGACGCGCCGTACTGCGTGTACATCACCGAGCCCGTGTGATCGAGGACGGTGGCGGCGGTGGACGGGATGGCGCGCGTGGAGACGCGCTGCACCGTGAGCTCGGCCTCGGTGCCGTGGGCGACGTTGGCGCTGCACAGCAGCTGGAAGGTCTTGCCGCCATCGCGGCTGAACAGAAAGCCGTGCGAGCCTGCGCCGGCGCCGTAGCGGATCACCAGCGTGTCGGGCTGACTCGGGTGCACCAGCAGCTGCATGAGTCGCTCGACGGGGCCGCTCGCCAAGGCGCTGGAGCTGAGCAGGCTGACGGCGAGCAAGGAAGTAACGAACGCGGACTTCGGCATGGCCCGGCACGATCGCATGCCGGGGCGCGGAGACAATGACCGAAGATACGCGGCGATTTGACGCACCATTACGTTGGCTCCATCGCTTTTCGAGGGGCGGCGGGGGCCGACCGCTACCTTGGTATCATGGCGCCCCCAGGAGCCGTGTGGTTAACGTGCAGCCGGCACGAGGGGCCCGGTGATGGCGGACGACAGATCGAGCGTGTTCGTGGTGGACGACGACGTCTCGGTGCGCGAGTCGCTGGAGATGCTGATCCTGAGCGAGGGCTGGCAGCCGGAGCTGTTCGACTGTGCCGCGCAATTCCTGGCGCGAGCGCGCACGTACGAGCCCAGCTGCCTGATCCTCGATGTCGGCCTGCCGGACCTCTCCGGCCTCGAGCTGCAGCAGCTGGTCGCGGCCGATCGCGCCGACATGCCGATCATCTTCATCACCGGTAATGGCGACGTGCCGACCACGGTGCGCGCCATGAAGGCGGGCGCGAGCGAGTTCCTGACCAAGCCGTTCCAGCAGGAGGAGCTGATCGGTGCGATCCGACACGCCCTCGCGCGCAGCCGGCTGGCGCTGGCCCGCGAGGCCGAGCTGAGCGAGCTGCGCGCGCGCTTCGATTCGCTGAGCCCACGCGAGCGCGAGGTGATGACGCTGGTGGTCTCGGGCTTGCTCAACAAGCAGGTCGGCGGGGAGCTCGGGCTCAGCGAGATCACCATCAAGGCGCACCGCGGCAAGGTGATGCGCAAGATGAGGGCGGACTCGCTGGCGGAGCTGGTGACGATCGCCGCGCGACTGCGAGGCGAACGATGACGCTCACGAGCGGCTGGGAGCTGCTGCGCGCGGACGAGGACTTCACGCTCTACCGCACGCGCCCCAACGGGCAGCCGTCGGTGCTGGCGTTGCTGGCGACCGATCCGCTGGGCGCCAACGACAGCGTCGAGCAGCTGGCGCACCAGTGGGCGCTGGCGCCGCAGCTCAAGTCGCCGTGGGCGGCGCGTCCGCTCGACTTCGTGCGTCACGACGGCCGTCCCATGCTGCTGCTGGAAGATGCCGGCGGGGTGCCGCTCGATCGCGTGATCGAGGGTGGCACGCTGACGCTGGCGCAGCAGCTGCAGCTCGCGATCCAGCTCAGCGCGGC
This sequence comes from Polyangiales bacterium, assembly GCA_040508235.1. Lineage (GTDB taxonomy): Bacteria > Myxococcota_A > Polyangia > Polyangiales > DASUME01 > DASUME01. The sequence continues at coordinate 13,197 of JBEVNG010000330.1, forward strand.
GCTGGCGCAGGTGCACCGGCAGCACTTGATCCACCGCGATCTGCGGCCCGCGAACGTCCTGGTCGACGAGGCCTGCGAGGTGCGGCTGATCGGCTTCGGCATCGCGTCGCGCCTGCGCAGCGAGCGTCAGACGCCCGCGCCGCCCGAGCTGATCGCGGGCTCGCTCTCGTACATGGCGCCCGAGCAGACCGGGCGCATGAATCGCTCGCTCGACGCGCGCAGCGATCTGTACTCGCTGGGCATCACGCTCTACGAGCTGCTGACGGGCAAGCCGCCGTTCCTCGCCAGCGAGCCGATGGAGCTGATCCACTGCCACATCGCGCGCCAGCCCGTGCCGCCGAGCCGGCTGGTGCGTGGGCTGCCGACGATGGTCGACGCGGTGGTGCTCAAGCTGCTCGCCAAGAACCCGGAGGATCGTTACCGCACGGCTTCCGGCGCGGAGGCGGATCTGCGGGCGTGCCTGGCCGCGTACCGCGCGCACGGCGACGTGCCCGCGTTCGAGCTGGCGCGGAACGACGCCTCGGATCGGCTGACCATCCCGGAGAAGCTGTACGGACGCGAGCCCGAGATCCAGGTGCTGTTGACCGCGTTCGAGCGCGTGCTGACCACCGGCAGCAGCGAGCTGGTGCTGGTCTCGGGCTACTCCGGCGCGGGCAAGTCGTCGCTGGTGAACGAGCTGCATCGTGTGCTGGTGCCGCGACGTGGTCTGTTCGCGGCCGGCAAGTTCGAGCAGTTCAAGCGCGACATCCCGCACGCCACGCTCGCGCAGGCGTTTCAGAGCCTGGTGCGGCAGCTGCTGAGTCGGCCGGATCAGGAGCTGGCGCTGTGGCGTGAGCAGCTGCTGTCGGCGCTCGGGCCGTACGGGCAGCTGATGGTGCAGATGATCCCGGAGCTTCAGCTGGTGATCGGCGCGCAGCCGGCGGTGTCGGAGATCGATCCGCAGTCGGCGCAGAACCGCTTCCACCAGGTGTTCCGCAGCCTGGTCGGCGTGTTCGCCAAGCCGGGGCGCCCGCTGGTGTTGTTCATCGACGATCTACAGTGGCTCGACGCCGCGACGCTGCGCCTGCTGGAGCGCCTGATCACGGAGCGCGAGGTGCGCGACCTGCTGTTGATCGGCGCCTATCGCGACAACGAGGTCGGCCCGACGCATCCGCTCTCCAGCACGCTGATGTCGCTGCGCGAGCAGGGCGCGCCGGTCTCGGACATCGTGGTGGGCCCGCTGCACGTCAGCCACCTGGCGCAGCTCTCGGCCGATGCCCTGCACACGGATGCGCGCCGCACGCGCGAGCTGGCGCGGCTGCTCGCCGAGAAGACGGGCGGCAACCCGTTCTTCGCGATCCAGTTCATCAGCGAGCTGGCCGAGGACGGCCTGATCACGTTCGAGCAGGAGAGCGCGTCGTGGCGCTGGGAGATGGCGCCGATCCGCGCCAAGGGCATCACCGACAACGTCGCGGAGCTGATGTCGGCCAAGCTGGCGCGGCTCGCCGCGGACACGCAGCTGGCGCTGGCGCAGCTGGCCTGCTTCGGCAACGTCGCCGACGCGCACACGGTGGCGCTGATGCGCGGCGACTCCGAGGAAGAAGTGCACGCCACCGTGTACGAAGCAGTGGAGCAGGGCTTGATCGTGCCGCTCGGCGGCAGCTTTGCCTTCACGCATGACCGCGTGCAGGAAGCGGCGTACGGCTCGATCCCGGCGCCGGAGCGCGCGCTGACGCACCTGCGGCTGGCGCGCGTGATGGTCGCGCTCTCGCCCGCGGCCAAGCTGGAGGACAAGATCTTCGAGATCGTGCACCACTACGAGCGCGGCGCGCAGGCCATCGTGCTCGCGGCCGAGCGCACGCAGGTGGCGGGCCTCTACTTGCTGGCCGGTCGGCGCGCCAAGGCCTCCAGCGCGTACACCTCGGCGCAGGCGTACTTCGCGGCGGGCGAGGCGTGGCTCGGCGACGACGGCTGGCGCGAGAGCTACGCGCTGATGCTCGACCTTGGGCGCCAGCGCGCGGAGTGCGAGATCGTGCGCGGCGAGCTGGCGGAGGCGGAGGCGAGGTTGCTCGACCTCGCGCGGCACGCGGTCTCGCTGACCGAGCGCGCGAGCGTGATCTGCCTGACGGTGCTGTTGTACTTCACCACCGGACGCAGCCAGCAAGCGGTCGAGGTCGCGCTCGCGTTCCTGGCCAGCGTGGGCATCGGGTGGAAGCTGCGGCCCGGCGAGCACGAGGTGCGCGCGGAGTACGAGCAGATGCAGCGGCTGCTGGCGCTGCACCCCGAGCATGGCCTCGCGTCGCTGCCGGAGATGAGCGACCCGGCGTCGATCGCGATCATGGCCGTGCTCACGGAGCTGTTCCCGGCCGCCTATGCGGTCGACCGCTACCTGATGGAGCTGGTGCTGCTGCGCATGACGAACCTGAGCCTGGAGCAGGGACACTGCGAGAGCTCCAGCGTCGCGTACTCGGCGCTCAACATGGCGCTCGGCACGCACTTCTCCGACTACAAGACGGCGTTCCGGCTGGGCGAGGTCGCCTGCGAGCTGGTGGAGCGGCGCGGCGCGGATCGCTACAAGGCGCGCGTGTACTCGTGCTTCGCGGCGTTCACCATGCCGTGGATCAAGCACCTGCCGCTGTGCCAGCCGATGATGCGGCACGCGTTCGAGGTGGGCAGCTCGATGGGCGACATGGCGTTCGCCGCCTACGACGAGCGCAACTTGATCAGCCACCTGCTGATCAGCGGCCTGCCGCTGGCGCAGGTGCAGCGCGAGGCCGAGCACGCCACCGAGTTCGCGCGCAAGCTGCAGCTCGGGCTGTCGCCTGCGCAGTTCGTGCGTCAGCTGGCGCTGGTGCGACGCCTGCGTGGCGAGCAGGTCGACGCGGAGGACGACGACTGGGCGCGGCAGTCGGTCGAGGATCAGCCGCAGCTGGCGATGATGGTCGGCTACCACTGGGTGTTCCGGCTGCAGGAGTGCTTCTTCGCCGGCGACCTGCGCGGCGCGCTCGATGCCGCCTCGCGCGTGGAGCCGATCCGCTGGGCGATGCGCTCGACGATCGAGGAGGCGGAGTACGCCTTTTACGCCGCGCTCAGCTTCGCCGCGCAGGGCGATCGCGAGCAGGTGCGGCGCCAGCTCGAGCAGGTCGCGCTGTGGGCCGAGAACTGCCCGGAGAACTTCGCCCACCGCGAGTGGCTGATCGGCGCGGAGCTCGCGCGCCTGGAGGGCCGCATCCTGGAGGCGCAGGAGCTGTACGAAGCGGCGGTGAGCTCGGCGCGCGAGTACGGCTTCACGCAGAACGAGGCGCTGGCGCACGAGCTGGCCGGCGAGTGTCTGCACGCGCGAGGGCTTCAGACCAGCGCCAGCGCGCACCTGCGCAGCGCGCGCGAGCTCTACCTGCGCTGGGGCGCCCTGGCGCGCGTGAAGCGGCTGGAGGCGCGCCACCCGCAGCTGCGCTCGCAGGTGGCGACCAAGCTGCTGGCCGGTCGTCCCGAGCAGCCGCTCGCGCAGCTGGACGTGCAGACCGTCGACAAGGCCTCGCAGACGCTGTCGAGCGAGATGATGCTGCCGAGCCTGCTGGAGAAGCTGCTGCGGCTCGCGGTCGAGCACGCCGGCGCGCAGCGAGGTCTGCTGATCCTGGTGCGCGGCGACGAGCTGCACATCGAGGCGTCCGCCACCGTGGGCGGGGGCAGCGTGCAGGTGGTGGTGCGCAGCGTGCGCGTCAAGCCCAGCGACCTGCCGCTGACCGCGCTCCACTACGTGCTGCGCACGCGCGAGCGGCTGGTGCTCGACGATGCCTCCGCGGAGGGACTCGACACCGACGACGAGTACGTGCGCCAGAACCAGCCGCGCTCGGTGCTGTGCTTGCCGGTGTTCAAGCAGACGCAGCTGGTCGGTGGCCTGTACCTGGAGAACAACCTCACCACCTGCGCGTTCACGGCGGACCGCGTGGCGGTGCTCGACTTCCTGGCGTCGCAGGCGGCGATCGCGCTGGAGAACGCGCGGCTCTACTCGGAGCTGCAGCGCAGCGAGGCGTTGCTCAAGGAGGCCCAGCACCTCAGCTCCACCGGCAGCTTCTCGTGGCGCGTGACGCTCGATGGGCTGGAGTTCTCGGAGCAGACGTTCCGCATCTACGAGTTCGATCCGGGCGCGCCGGTGACGCTGGCGATGCTCGCCGCGCGCGTGCACCCCGAGGACATCGGGCTGTGGCAGGAGCTGGTGGATACCGCGCGTGGTCCGGCGCGCGACCTCGAGTGCATGTACCGCGTCGCGATGCCCGACGGCACGGTGAAGCACCTGCAGCTGGTGGCCCATGGCGCGCGCGACGAGGACGGGCAGCTGGAGTACATCGGCGCGATCCAGGACGTCACCCAGCGTCACCTCGCGGAGGAGGCGCTCAGCAAGGTGCGCGCGGAGCTGGCGCACGTGGCGCGCGTCACCTCGCTCGGCGTGCTGACGGCGTCCATCGCGCACGAGGTCAGCCAGCCGCTGTCGGGCATCATCACCAACGCCAGCACCTGCCTGCGCATGCTGACGGCGGAGCCGCCCAACGTGGCCGGCGCGCGCGAGACCGTGCGCCGCCTGATCCGCGACGGCAACCGCGCCTCCGAGGTGATCACCCGGCTGCGCGCGCTGTTCGGCAACAAGGATGCGAGGCCCGAGGTGGTGGACCTGAACGAGACCACGCGCGAGGTGCTAACGCTCGCGCGCCACGAGCTGCAGAGCGTGCGGGTAACGCTGCGCACCGAGCTCGCGTCGAACCTGCCTCCGGTCATGGGTGACCGCGTGCAGTTGCAACAGGTGATCTTGAACTTGCTGTTGAACGCCGCCGACGCGATGAGTGGGGCCGACGATCACGCCAGCCCGCTGGTGATCCGCACCGAACGGGAGCAGGGCGACCGCGTGCGCTGGAGCGTGCGCGATGCGGGCATCGGCTTCGAGCCCGAGCAGGCCAGCCGGCTGTTCGAGGCGTTCTATAGCACCAAGGCGAACGGCATGGGCATGGGCCTGTCGGTGAGTCGCTCGATCATCGAGAGCCACCAGGGCCGCCTCTGGGCGACGCCCAACGAGGACGGCGCGGGCGCCACGTTCTCCTTCTCGCTGCCGCGCGCCGCGGACGAGAGCACGAGGCGAACGTGAGTGAAGTGCGTGCGCTGGTCTGTGTGATCGACGACGACGAGTCGGTGCGCGAGTCGCTGCCCGACCTGCTGACGGTGCTTGGCTTCGAGGCGCGGGCGTTCTCGTCCGCCGAGGAGTTCCTGGCGTCCGAGGCGCTGTCCCGGGCGCGCTGTGTGATCGTCGACGTCGCGATGCCCGGCATGAGCGGTCCGGAGCTGCAGCTGGAGCTGACGCGCGCGGGGCACTCGCTGCCGCTGATCTTCATCACCGCGCGCATCGACGAGGAAGTGCGGCGCAATGTGATGAAGCGCGGCGCCGTGGCCTGCCTGTACAAGCCGTTCAGCGAGAGCGCGCTGCTCGATGCGCTCCAGCTGGCGCTCGGCTCAGCCGGCGTCTAGCTCCGCGACCTCGCCGCTCACCTCGATCGAGTAGACCTCGAGTGGCTGGGTGGCCGGACCGCGCAGCACCTCGCCCGTGCGCAGGTCGAACTGCGCGCCATGCCACGGACAAGTCAGCACGTGTCCCTCGACGGTGCCCTCGCTGAGCGGGCCGCCCTTGTGCGTGCAGCGCGCCTGCGTCGCGCACAGCTTGCCCTCCACCGCGAACACCGCCACCACGTCGGCCACCACCAGGCCTCCCTGGGTGGGCACGTCGCGAACGCGGAACTGGTTGTCTGCGAGCGCTTGTTCGGTCGTGGTCTGTTCTTCCGACATGGTCGAGTCTCCTTTGCAGGGAAGACCGCGCGAGACCTGCGTTCGTGACGTCACGACCCGGCGCGCTCGCGGGTCCGTAGGGACATGATGCTCTCTCTTCCCTGTGCGATGCGGCCGTCCGTCGAGCCGATCACCACGCTCGACGCGCTGCGCGAGCACCTGCAGTGGGCGCTCGAGCTGGAGCACTGCACGATGCCGCCGTATCTGTGCGCTCTCTACTCGCTGCTGCCGGGCCGGAACACGGAGGCGGCGCAGGTGATCCGCAGCGTGCTGCTGGAGGAGATGCTGCACCTCGGTCTGGTGGCGAACCTGCTGAACGCGCTCGGCGGGCGACCCCGCTTCGATGCCCGGCGCATGATGCTCGGCTATCCGCGGCGGCTGCCACACGGGGCACTGGAGATCACGCTGCAGCGCTTCGGCCCGGAGGCGCTGGACTTGTTCCTGCAAATCGAGCGACCCGCGCTCGCGGACGCGCCGGCGGAGAGCGATCGCTACGAGACCATCGGCCAGTTCTACGCGGCGATCGAGGGCGGCCTGCGCACGCTGAGCGAGCAGCTGGGCGAGCGCGCGCTGTTTGGCGGTGCACCGGAGCGCCAGGTGGGGCCGCAGTACTTCTACGGCGCGGGCGGGCGGCTGCTGGTGGTCCAGGACCTCGACACGGCGCTGCGCGCGCTGGCGGAGATCGTCGAGCAGGGGGAGGGTGCCGCCCATCGCGACGTGTGGGACGGCGACCGTGACCTCGATCACCCGGGACGCGCCCAGGTCGCGCACTACTTTCGCTTCGAGCAGCTGCGCGCGGGGCGTCGTTATCGTGCGGGGGACAGTCCCGCCTCCGGTCCGACCGGGGAGCCGCTGGCGGTGGACTGGACGGCGGTGCGCCCGATGCGCGCGAACCCCCGACCGTCGGACCACGCGCCGGGCTCGCCGATCCGACTCGCGCAGGACGCCTTTGCGGGTAGCTACGCCGGGCTACTCTCCGGGCTCGACCGAGCCTTCGATGGCACCCCCACGGCCTTGCGCGCCGCGACCGGGCTGATGCTGGGGCTGCAGGAGCAGGCCGAGGCGCTGATGGCGATGCCCTGCGGCGACGGCACCACGGCCGGTCCAGCCTTCGCGTACCCAAGCGAGTGAGCCAGCGGGGGAAAAACTCGCGGCCCGGTCACAGACGGGATCGGTCGCCCGTCTTCAGGGAGTCCCTCTCTCTTGCGAGGTTCCCCGTGAAGATGGTCGTGATCGGCAGCAGCGGCGTAATCGGACGAAGGCTGGTCGAGGTGCTGCAGGCGCGCGGGCACGACGCGCTGGCCGCGGCACCCAGCTCGGGCGTCGACATCCTGACCGGGCGTGGCTTGCTCGCGGTGCTGCGCGGTGCGCAGGTGGTGATCGACGTGGCCAGCTCGCGCAGCTTCGCGGGCGACGCCCTGCGCTCGTTCTTCTTCGAGACCTCCACGCGCAACATGCTCGCGTCCGGTATCGCGGCGGACATCCAGCACTACGTCGCGCTGGCGCTGGTGCCGGCCCAGGCGCGGCTGGTGGAGAGCGCGCACCTTCCGTACACGGTCCTGCGCGCGCACGAGGGAGACGACGTCGACGAGCTGGCAGAGGCGCTGGCCAACGTCGCCGAGGCGGCGCCGCGGCACGAGGTGCTGTCGCTCGACGACGCGCTGCTGCCGCTCAGTTACGCCGCTGCTCCGCGATGTGCTTGCGCGCGCGCGTGACCAGCTGACGACACGCCACCTCCGAGACGCCGAGCAGCTGCGCGATCTGGAGGTACGGGTAGCTGAACGCCTCGCGCAGCACGAACGCCGAGCGCTCGCGCGCCGACAGCTTGTCGAGCAGCAGCGTGAACGCGTGCGCCAGCTCCTGCTCCCGCTCCGCCGCGAGGCCGGGCTGCGCCTCGGTGTCGATCGGCTCGGCCGGCTCGGCGTGGGACTCGCGCCGCGAGCTCAGCGAGCGGGCGCGGTTGATCGCCAGCCGGGTGGTGACCACGGCCAGGAACGCCGGCGCGTTGAGCACCTCGCTGTGGTTGGTCTTTTGCCAGCGGAGCCAGACGTCTTGCACGAGGTCCTCCGCCTCCGCCGCGCTGTCGAGGATGCGGTAGGCGATGCCGAACAGGCGAGGGCGTGCGCGCATGAAGTCGGAGAGCTGATCGCTGCGTTCGTGGGTGGGCTGCATCATGAGCGAGCCATCGAGCAGGGAGCGTGCCGCGCGTCCGTGGCCGCGATCGGCCCGCGAGCGTGCGCCGTCGAATCGCGTTACATGCGTAGTATCCCGCCGGTTGACGGCGAGCCGTCAGCGCGCTCGACGAAAGCGACGGCGCGCCGACCGACACCAAGGTCTAGCTGGCAGCCTGTCCGTTCTCTGGAATGTTGGCAGGCATGAGAACGAGAGATGCAGCGGTCTACGTGGTGGACGACGACGTGTCGCCACGCGAGGCGGTGGTCGAGCTGGCCAAGGAAGCGGGCTTTCACGCCGTCGGCTTCTCATCGGCGTCGGAGTTCCTGGCCTACCGTCGACCGCTGCAGCCGAGCTGCCTGGTGCTCGACGTGCAGATGCCCGAGGTCAGTGGGCTGGAGCTCCAGCGCACGCTCAACGGCGCCAACGACGTGCTGCCGATCATCTTCCTGAGCGGGCAGGCCAGCGTGCCGATGTCGGTGGCGGCGCTGCGCGCGGGGGCGGCGGACTTCTTGACCAAGCCGTTCGACGCGGAGGCGCTGCTGAACGCCATCCGCCATGCGATCGCGCGCAACACGACGCCCGCGGACGACGAGCTGCCCGGTGTGCTCGGTACCAGTGCCGCGCTGCGCAGCGCGCTGCGGCACGTAAAGGCCGTCGCCGGCACGGAGTCCACGGTGTTGATCCAGGGCGAGACCGGCACGGGAAAGGAGCGCGTCGCACGCGCGATCCATGCGCTGAGCGCGCGGGCGAGTGGGCCGTTCGTCACCGTCAACTGCGCGGCGATCCCCGCCAACCTGCTGGAGAGCGAGCTGCTTGGGCACGAGCGTGGCGCGTTCACCGGCGCGCTCACGCAGCGCATCGGGCGCTTCGAGCTGGCGCAGCACGGCACCATCTTCCTGGACGAGCTGGGCGAGCTGCCGATGGACCTGCAGCCCAAGCTGCTGCGCGTGCTGCAGGAGCGCGAGTTCGAGCGCCTCGGCGGCACACGCACGCTGCGCACCAACGCGCGCGTGATCGCCGCCACCAACCGCGACCTCAAGGCGATGACCGTGGAGCGCACGTTCCGGGAAGACCTCTACTACAGGCTGAGCGTGTTCCCGGTGCAGGTGCCGCCGCTGCGCGCGCGCAAGGAGGACATCCCCTTGCTGGCGCGTCACTTCGTCGCCGAGCTGGCCGCGCGCATGGGGCGCGGCGGTGCCATGCTGTCGGCGCGCGCGCTGGAGCGACTGGTCGCGTACGACTGGCCCGGCAACGTGCGCGAGCTGCAGAACGTGCTGGAGCGCGCGGTGATCGTCAGCGGCGACGAGCTCGAGGTGCCGTTGCTGGAGCCGGGGCGCGAGCAAGTGGTCGCCGCCACGGTCGAGGACTCGCAGGCGCTGGAGGCGGTCAGCCGCGCCCACATCTTGCGCGTGCTGCACGAGACCAACTGGGTGATCGCCGGTCCACGCGGCGCGGCGGCGCGGCTGCAGATGAAGCGCACGACGCTGAACTTCCGCATGAAGAAGCTCGGCATCGTGCGCCAGAACTAGAGGTCTCAAACGCCGACGCTGTCGGCGAGCAGCTCGGCGACGTCGCGCTGCGCGATCTCTTCGTCTTTGTTCGAGGCCTTGAGGCCGTCGCTCAGCATGGTCATGCAGAACGGGCAGCCGGACGCGAGCGTGCTGGCACCGGTGTCGAGCAGCTGCAGCGTGCGCTTGTTGTTCACGCGCTGGTTGCCGTGTTGCTCCTCCATGAACATCTGCGCGCCGCCCGCGCCGCAGCACAGGCCGCGGCTCTTGTTCCAGTACGCGACCTCGCGCAGCTCGACGCCGGGGATCGACTGCAGGATCGCGCGCGGTGCGTCGTACACGTCGTTGTAGCGACCGAGGTAGCAGCTGTCGTGGTACGCGACGGCGCCCGGCACGGGCTTGTCGGGCGTGAGCTTGCCGGCCTGCAGCAGCTCGTTCAGCAGCTCGCTGTGGTGCACCACCTCGTACCTGCCGCCAAAGTCCGGGTACTCGTTCTTGAGCGTGTTGAAGCAGTGCGGGCAGGCGGTGACCACCTTCTTCTTGTCGACGCCGTGCCCGTTCAAGATCTCCACGTTGGCGGCGGCGACCATCTGGAACAGATACTCGTTGCCCGCGCGGCGAGCCGGGTCCCCGGTGCAGCTCTCCTCGGTACCCAGGATCGCGAAGTCGACGCCGGCGTGCTTGAGCAGCTTGGCCACCGCGCGCGCGACCTTCTTGGCGCGCGCATCGAAGCTGGCGGCGCAGCCGACCCAGTACAGCACGCTCGCGTCGGGGCGCTCCGCGACGGTGGGCACGTCGAGGCCCTCCGACCAGTTGGCGCGATCGCCGGACGCGAGGTTCCACGGGTTGCCGTTGGTCTCGATGCCGTTGAACGGCTTGGCCAGCTCGGCCGGGAACTCGTTGCGGATGGTGACCAGGTTGCGGCGCATCTCGACGATCTTGTCGACGTACGTGATCATCACCGGGCACTGCTCCTCGCAGGCGCGGCAGCTGGTGCAGGCCCAGATCACCTCGGGGTCGACGATGTTCGGCACCAGCTGTACGTCGTCGCTGCCACCGAGCAGCTTGCCCTCGCTGGCGTAGAGGTGATCGCGCAGCGCGAGCGTCAGGTGCTTGGGCGAGAGCTTCTTGCCCGTGGTGGTGGCCGGGCAGTTGTCGCTGCAGCGCCCGCACTCGGTGCAGGTGTAGAGGTCGAGCATGTGCTTCCAGCTCAGGTCCGTGATCACGGCGAAGCCGACCGCCTCCTCGCGCTCGACCTTGCCCTCCAGGTCGAGCACCTGTGGCAGCTTGCCCACCGGACCGAGCCGCGCGGCGAACACGTTGGGCGCCGCGGTGATCACGTGGAAGTGCTTGGAGTAGGGCAGCAGGTTGAGGAACAACAGCGGGAAGCTGGCGTGCCACCAGAAGCCCACCTGCTGCATCACGCCCAGGGTCGCGCTGTCGACGCCCTGCAGCGCGAGCGCGAGCGCGGAGCTCACCGGCTCGGCCCACAGAAGGTGCGGCTCGCCCTCCAGCGCCAGCGTCGCGCCGACGTACACGAAGTCCGCGATCATCATGGTGGCGATGATGCCGAGGATGATCAGGCCCTCCAGCCCCAGCGTCATGCGCGGCGCACGTACGACCAGGCGATAGTAGAAGAACACGCCCGTGCCGAGCACGCAGGTGAAGGCGAAGAACTCCTTGCTGAGGGTGTAGCCATCGCCGAGCCAGCTGCCGCGTGCGAGCAAGCCGTAGGCGTCGAAGCCGGGCACGAAGCCGCGCGCCCAGAGCAGCAGCGTGTTGATCGCGAGCACCAGGAAGGCGCCGAAGATGAACACGTGCGCGACGCCCGCCAGGCGATAGCGCGCGTTGCGCGGCATCTTCTCCTGGCCGAGCCAGACCTGCAGGAACAGGGCGACTCGCTTCCACAACAGGTCGCCCGCGATGCTGAATTCCGGCTCCGGCTTGCCGACGCCCAGCAGCTTGGTGCGCCGGTAAGCCGACCACACGAAGGTGGACCAGGCGACCAGCAGCAACACGGTCATCACGATGGGGTTCATGCGCTCGCTCCCGGGCCCCTGGCTGGGGCCTCTGGTCGGAAGACGAACCAGCCACGAATTCCGTGACACGGGCTGCTGTCACGAAGGCTGCTGTCACGAAGAGCCGCTGTCACAAAGGGGCGTGCCGCCGGGTCTTGCAGGCAGACCTCACGAAAGGGCACCCCATGAAGATCGTGGTAATCGGCGGCACGGGACTGATCGGCTCGAAGCTCGTGACCAAGTTTCGCGAGCACGGACACGAGGCGCTGGCGTGCTCGCCCGACTCGGGCGTCAACACGCTGACGGGCGCCGGCCTCGCGGAGGCCCTGGCGGGAGCCGCGGTGGTGGTCGACGTGTCGAACTCGCCGTCGTTCGCGGACGAGGCGGTGATGCAGTTCTTCCTGACCTCGACCGGCAACCTGCTCGCGGCGGAGGCCAAGGCGGGCGTGAAGCACCACGTCGCGCTCTCGATCGTGGGCGCGGCCGCGCTGCCGGACAGCGGCTACATGCGCGCGAAGGTCGCCCAGGAGGACCTGATCAAGGAGGGCCCGATCCCGTACTCGATCGTGCACTCGACGCAGTTCTACGAGTTCGTGAAGAGCATCGCCGCCGCCGCCACCGACGGCGACAACCGGGTGCGCCTGGCGCCGGTGTTGCTGCAGCCGATCGCGTCGGACGACGTCGCCCAGGCGGTGGCCAAGGTGGCGGAGGGCACGCCGTTGAACGGGGTGCTGGAGATCGCCGGACCCGACGCACTGCGCTTCGACGAGTTCATCGGTACGGGCCTCGCGGCGTATGGCGACGAGCGCACGCTGGTCGCGGACCCGCACGCACGCTACTTCGGCAGTGAGCTGAAGGAGCGCAGCCTCGTGCCCAGCGGCAACGCCACGCTCGGTGCGGTGCGTTACCAGGACTGGCTCTCGGGCATTACGGCGCAGTAGGCCGCTGGCGGACAAGCATTGGCCGCTGCGCGCGGTTGTCGGCTCGTGGGATAGGAGGGTACCGTCGGGGCCCCACTCGCACGAGAGATGTTTGCCATGCAGATGACTGGCCAGGAGCGGATCGCGGCATCGAGACAGCACGTGTGGGAGGCGCTCGACAACCCCGACATGCTCAAGCGCAGCATCCCCGGCTGCCAGTCGATCACCCGCGAGGACGACGGCCGACTGCGCACGATCGCGGAGATCAAGATCGGGCCGATCGGCGCACGCTTCAACGCGCTGGTCGCGCGCACGGAGGTGAACGCGCCCAACAGCTTCACGATGACGATCGAGGGGCAGGGCGGCACCGTCGGCTTCGTGAAGAGCGGCGCCAAGGTGCGGCTCTCGGACGACGCATCCGGCGGCACGTTGCTCTCGTACGACGTCGACGCGGAGGTCGGCGGGCGCCTGGCGCAGCTGGGGGGGCCGATGCTCGACGCGACCGCCAAGACGCTGGCGGCGCGCTTCTTCAAGCAGCTGAGCGCGAACATCGGCGCGCCCGCGAAGCCTGCCGTCGCGAGCGCAGCCGTCGCCAGTGCAGGGGTCGCAGCGCCCATCGCTCCCACGGCAGCGGCGCCCTCGTCTCGTGGAGCGCCGGTGGCCGTCTTCCTCGCGCTGTGCCTGGCGACGCTGGTCGGCTACCTGATCGGCCACGCCCAGCGCGGAGGCCCGAGCTCCGACTGGATGGGGCTCGCGATCGGCTTGCTGCTGATCGTGGTGGCGGCGGTCGGCTTCGAGTACGGCAAGCGTGCGGCCGCGCCCACGCTGGTGCTCGACTCCACGCTGCTGGCGCGGCTCGCCGAAGAGTCCAAGCGATGAAGCCGGCGCCGTTCGACTACGTCGCGCCGGACACCATCGAGGAGGCCTGCCAGCTGCTGAGCGAGGCGGGCGGTGGTGCGACCGTGATCGCGGGTGGGCAGTCGCTGATGCCGCTGCTGGCGCTGCGCATGAGCCAGCCGTTCATCCTGGTCGACATCGGGCGCATCGCGGCGCTGCGCGGCATCTCGCGCGCGGACGGCGGCACGCGCATCGGCGCGATCGTACGCCAGAGCGAGCTGCTCAGCGACGCGACCATCGCGCGCCACCTGCCGCTGGTGAAGCTCGCGACCAGCCACGTGGCCCATCACCAGATCCGAAACCGCGGCACGCTGGGTGGCTCGATCGCGCTGGCGGAGCCGTCGGCCGAGCTGCCCGCGACCGCGCTCGCCCTCGGCGCGACCCTTCACGTGCAGTCCAAGCGCGGTCGCCGCACCGTCGCCGCGGACGAGCTCTACCTTGGGCCGTACTCCACCTCGCTGGAGCAGGACGAGCTGATCACCGCGGTGCACTTCGCCGACTGGGAGTCGGGCACCGTGCCGGTGTTCCGGGAGCTGGCGCCACGTCCGGGCGACTTCGCGTTGATCGGCCTCACCGGTGCGCTCAGCGTCAGCGAGGGGCGAATCACGCGCGCGAGCCTGGCCTGGTTCGGCATGGGGCCGACGCCGATGAAGGCGCGCCAGGTCGAGGCGGCCTTGCTCGGGCGGCCTGTCAATGAGCTCGAGCTGCCGGCGCTGGCCGAGCTCGCGGTGGCGGACACGGCTCCATTCTCCGACCATCACGCCTCCGCGGAGTATCGCCGCACGGTGGGGCGTCGCGTGTTTGCGCACGCGCTGAACGAGGCCCTCGGCATGAAGCAGGTCGCATGAGCACGCACTCGATTCGACTGACCATCAACGGCCGTCCACACGTGGCCAACGTCGAGGGTCGGCTGACGCTCAGCGACTTCTTGCGCGGCGATGCCGGGTACACCGGCGTGCATCTTGGCTGCGAGCACGGCGTGTGCGGCGCCTGCACGGTGATGGTGAACGGCGAGGCGGTGCGCGCGTGCTTGATGCTCGCGGTGCAGGCCGACGGCGCCACGATCACCACGGTCGAAGGCTTGGCGGCGCCCGACGGAACGCTGCACCCCGCGCAACAGGCGCTGCGCGATGAGCACGGCCTGCAGTGCGGCTTCTGCACGCCGGGCATCGTGATCACGCTGGCCGCGCTGACGCAGGGTCCCAGGAAGCCGAGCAGCGAGACGCTGCTGGAGGCGCTGTCCGGGCACCTGTGTCGCTGCACCGGCTACCAGGGCATCCGTCGCGCGGCGATCAAGCTGTCGGAAGAGGGGCAACGATGAGCGAGCCCGCCACCGGCTACATCGGCAAGCGTGTGCCGCGCTCGGAAGATGCGCGCCTGTTGACCGGACGCGGCACCTACGTCGACGACGTGCAGCTGCCCGGCATGCTGCACGTGACCTTCGTCCGCAGCCAGGTGGCGCGCGGTCCGATTCGCTCGATCGACACCACCGCGGCGCTCGACCTGCCTGGCGTGTACGCGATCTACACCGCCAAGGATCTGGCGCGCTTCAAGATCGACATGCTGAGCTTCTTCCTCAGTCCACCCGCGATCGCGATCCAGCCGTTGGCCGTCGACCGTGTGGCGTACGTCGGCGACCCGGTGGCGATGGTGCTCGCGCGCGATCGCTACATCGCGGAAGACGCAGCCGGCCTGGTGCTGGTCGACATCGACGCCGAGGATCCGGTGATCACCATCGGCGACGCCAAGGGCGCGCGCCTGGTGCACCCCGACACGGACACCAACGCCGCCGTGGCGATGGGCGAAGAGGAAGACGCAGAGGTCGAGGCCGCGCTGAAGAGCGCGCCGCACGTGATCACCACCACCATCAAGCACCAGCGCATCGCGCAGTCGCCGCTGGAGACGCGCGGTGTGGTGGTCGCGCCGCAGGGCTCGGAGGAGCTCACGGTGTACCTCGCGTGCCAGAGCCCGCAGCTGTCCGCGCGCTACATCTCGATGGCGTTCGGCCTGCCCCAGACGGGCATCCGCGTGATCGCCAAGGATGTGGGCGGCTCGTTCGGGCAGAAGGTGCAGCCCTGGCGCGAGGAGATGGCGGTGATCGCCGCCGGCATGGTCAGCGGCCGTCCGCTCAAGTGGATCGAAGATCGCTTCGAGAACCTCACTTGCTCCAACCACGCGCGCGACCAGGAGATCACGCTGCGCGTCGGCTTCGACGACGAGGGCAAGCTGCTCGCCTCGTTCTGCGACTACGGCATCAACAACGGCGCCTACCCGCAGGGCGCGGACTGCAACATCGCGGTCGCGATCTTCATGTGGTCCGCCTACAAGCTCGACAAGCTCAACTTCCACAACCGCGGCTGGTACACCAACACGCCCGGCCTCGGCGCCTACCGCGGGCCGTGGGCGATGGAGTCGCTGGTGCGGGAGGTGACGCTCGACGACGCCGCGCGCAAGCTCGGCCTCGACCCGATCGAGGTCCGCCGGCGCAACCTCGTCTACAAGCGCGACCAGCCGCGCACCACGCCGTTCGACATCCCGCTCACCGACATCTCGCCAGCCGAGTGCATGGAGGAGCTGCTCAAGGCGGTCGACGTCCCGAAGTTCCGCATCGAGCAAGCGGCCGCGCGCAAGCAGGGCCGCTACCTCGGCATCGGCATCGCCTGCTACATCGAGCCCACCGCGGGCAGCTCCGGCATCGCGGTGCTGGCCAGCGACATGGCGCAGCTGCGCATCGAGCCAACCGGCAAGGTGACGGCGGTGCTGAGCACGCACTCGCAGGGCCACGGCACGCAGACCACGATGGCGCAGGTGATCGCGGAGACGCTGGGCGTCGCGTTCGAGGACGTCTCGGTGCACGAGGACGACAGCTCGCGCGGAGGCTTCGGCCCGGGTGCCTCCGGCAGCCGGCAGGCGGTGTCGGGCGGTGGCGCGTCGATCTTCGCGGCGCGCTTGATGGTGGAGAAAGTGCGGCGCGCGGCGGCGTTCCTGCTCAACGTCGAGTTCGACGACGTGTTCATCGCCGACGGTCGCGTACAGGTGCGCGGGGACGACTCCAAGACCAAGACGCTGCGCGAGATCGCGGAGGTCGCGTACGGCGAGCCCGACCGCTTGCCACCGGGCATGGAGTCGGGCCTGGAGGTGCAGTACCGCTATCGTCCGCCGCCCATCACGCTCACCAGCGCCGCGCACGCATGCATCGTCGAGGTCGACGCCGAGACCGGCTTCGTGTCGATCAAGCGCTGGGTCTCCAGCGAGGACTGCGGCGTGATGATCAACCCGTCGGTCGTCGAAGGGCAGATCGCGGGTGGGCTCGCGCAGGCGATCGGCAAGGTGTTGCTGGAGGACATGCCCATCGACGCGCGCGGCAACGCGACCGCCGGCACGTATAAGGACTACATGCTGCCGGCGCTCTCGGACGTGCCGGACTTCGAGTTCGTGCACGCGTCGAATCCGTCGCAGGCGGAGGGCGGCTTCCGCGGTGTGGGCGAGGGCGGCTGCATCGTGGGTCCGCCCACGCTGGTGAACGCGATCGCGGACGCGCTCAGCCCGTTCGGTCCACTCAAGTACGACTTCCCGCTCACGCCGACCAAGCTGCTGTCGCTGATCGAGGGGCGCTCGATGGCGCCGGAGGACTACGTTCCGCCGCCCCCCCCACCCGCACCGGTGCACAGGCCGGTCGCGCCGCCGCCCACGCTGGAGGCGGCGAGCCAGGGTGCGCCGCAAGTGCCCGCGGGCTCCGCACCGATCGCCGGCACGTGGAAGCTGACGCTCGCCACGCCGCTCGGGCCGCAGGTGTTCACCGGCAAGTTCGACGTGCAGGGCAGCGTGATCACCGGGGCGCTGATGGCCGGCGACTTCGAGCCGGCGCGCTTCGAGGGCACGCTCGACGGCAACAACGCGGTCTGGGATCTCAAGGTCACCAAGCCGGTGAAGATCACGCTCAAGTACAGCGTGCAGTTCGACGGGCCGAAGCTGACCGGCAAGGTGAAGATGGGCATCTTCGGCAACGCCAAGCTGGTCGGAGAGTACATGCATGAGTGAGCTGCGCGCGCTGACCGCGGCGGCTCGTGCGCTGCGCGAGGCGCGCCAGCCCTTCGTGAGCGCGCTGGTGGTGGCGGTGAACGGCTCCGGCTACCGCAAGGCCGGCGCGCGCATGATCGCGACACCAGACCAGTGGCGGGCCGGCTCGATCAGTGGCGGCTGCCTGGAGCGCGACGTGACCAACAAGGGCGAGTGGTACACGCGCGCCCAGCGCAGCTGCGTCGTCACCTACGATCAGTCGGAGGACGAGGGCGAGCACGGCACCGGCTGCCAGGGTGTGGTCGAAGTGTTGATCGAGCGGCACACGCCCGACCACCTCGACGCGACGGACTACTTCGTCACCGCCGAGCGCTGCCTGCGCGACGAGAGCTGTGCCGCCGTGGTGACGGTGGTGCGCTCCTCGCGCGCGGATGTGCCGCTGGCCGCGCGGCTCGTCTTGCGAGCGGGCGAGCTGCACACGGAGCTCGAGCCGCTGCGCATCTTCGCGGATGTCGCGCGGGAGTTGCCCGCGCTCCCTCGCGTCGTCGAGCGCGATGGCCTCGCGGTGTTGATCGAGACCGTGCAGCCGCCGGTGCACCTGTTCGTGTTCGGGACCTCGCACGACGCGGTGCCGCTGGTGGCGCACGCCAAGAACCTGGGCTGGACGGTGAGCGTGTGGGACGCATCGCCCAGCAGCGCCGCACGCGAGCGCTTCCCGCAGGCCGATCACTACCTGACCTCGAGCGTGCAGGACGCGGTCGCGCGCGCGTCGCGTGCGGTGCGCCCGGCGGCGGTCGTGATGGGACATCACTTCGCACGCGATCGCGCGGCGCTCGTGGAGCTGCTGCGCTCGCGCACGCGCTACGTGGGCGTGCTGGGCGCGCGCAACCGTACCGCGCAGCTCCTCGACGCGGTCAGCGATGCCGGCGTGGAGCTCGACGACGCGACGCGCGCGCGCCTGCACGCGCCGATCGGTCTGCAGATAGGGAGCGAGACGCCGAGCGAGATCGCGCTGTCGATCGTGGCCGAGATCCAGCGCACCTACGGCCGTGCAAAGTAGTTTGCATATTCCCAATTTGGACCTCGCGAGACTTGCTCTCAGATCCTGACGGCCGCGGCGCGTGTTCGGTTATCCTGGGAGTGCTCGAGCGCAGCGACCGCCGACGCGCTCGACCGAGGAGCCTTCGCCATGGCCGTCGCGATTCGTTGCGTTCTGTGCTTGCTGACTCTGCTCGCGGTGGGCTGCGGTGAGGATGCAGACGATGACGCTGATGCGGACTCCGCGGTGCCGCTCGACGCGAGCGTGGCCAGGCCCACCCGCTACGAGACCACGCTGGTGCCCGCTTCCTCGCGCGACGCGAGCGTGTTCATCGCGATCCCGCACGAGGTGAGCTTGCTGGACGTCGACGGCAACCCCGTCCAGCCACCCGTGGAGATCCTGAGCGGGGAAGACGGGAAGATCCGCTTCGACTTGCCCAGGTCGGCGGTCTCGATCTACGTCGTCGGCGTGGGGCCCGCGGAGGACGCCTCCTCCACGTCCGACACAGTGCTCCTCAACGTGGACTGGACGGTCGAGGACTCGCTGCTGCGGATCACGACGCGAGCCGGCCTGGAGTTCTTCGCGGGCATGGCCGGCGTCGAAGCCCGCGCCGACCGAGCCGCGCTGACGGGCCAGGTCTACTGGACCCGCAACGGCGTACGCCAGGGCACCGTCGGCTGTGCGCAGCTCTTCATCGATGGCTTGCGCGTCCCGGACGAGAGCCAGGCGCAGCGCTACGCGAGCAACGGGTCCCTGGTGCTGCCCGAGGTCAGGTCGGCCACCACCCGAGACGGCTTCTTCTACTTCGGGAACATCCGGATCGGGCTGCACATGCTGCGTGTGTCGTTCGACGGCGGCCAGAGCTACGTCGCCATGGCGGCGTTCACCGTGGCGCGACCGCGCAGCGGCGCACGGAGTCCCAGCAAGTCGATCCTGTATCAGATCGGGGTGGAGGTGGAGGCCAACGTGGATCCCACCCCCGCGACTTGCCCGCTCTAGCTTGTTGCGCTCAGCACATGAGCACCGCCGTTGTCGTCGGGCACGCGGCGCGCGTGCGCGTTCGTGAAGCCCGCTCGTTGGAGCGCCTCGACGTATTGCTCGAGCTTCCACACGCGGTGACCGGCCTGGTCGAACTTCAAGCGCAGCAGCGTCTCCGGCGGACGGATGCCAAACGCGAGCCTGCCACCGGGCGCGAGCACACGCTTCAGCTCGCCCAGCGCCGCGGGGAGGTCGGGCCAGAAGTAGGTGACGTTGGAGCCGTGGATGGCGTCGAACGAGTGGTCCGACCAGGGCAGCTCCTCCACGAAGCCCTGGCGCAGGTCCACGCTGGGGAAGCGACGCTGGCAGCGCGTGACCATGTCGGGCGAAGGATCGATCCCCGCGAGCTTCACTGTCGGTTCGTGCGCGAGCGCGATCGAGAGGCCAACACCGCCGCCGAAGCCGATCTCGAGTGCGCGCTCGTTGGGCGCCAGATCGAGTGCGCCGACCACGTGCATGTTGATGGAGCGGTTGCCGCGATCGAGCGCCGACGCGACCAGGCCACCGAGGGGCCCTGTGGGACGCGCGAGCTGCGGGACCAGCACATCGAGCAAGAGGTTCATGCCCGAGGTGTACCGTCGAACCCGCGCAGGCGCCGGCCGCTTCCGCGTACGCCTTGCCGAGCGTGGTCAGCGTGCCGGGTTGCCGAACAGCTCGATCGCCTGCACGCCAACTCCGTCAGGACGCCTCGCGTGCGGACTCGACCACACGCGCGGCCAGCAGGTCGAGCGCGCCATGCGGGATCGAGCGCGCACGCTCGGCGGGAACCACCAACAGGCCGATCGGCGCATCCCCCGACGCCGGATCGAACAGTGGCAGCGCGCGGAAGTGTAGCTCGCCCACCGCCGTCAGGTTGGGGTCGTCGCCCATCGACAGCTCGCTGACCGCCTCCGTGACCTCGTCGCCGTTGCGCTCCGCCTCCAGCCGCGCCTGCATCCACTGCGCGAGCTCGACCGGCGCGCTGGGACCACGCTCGGTGATCTGGCTGTCGTTGGCGACCGTGACCAGGTACGCGCGGTCGAGCGACGCGAACTCGA
Source organism: Polyangiales bacterium (assembly GCA_040508235.1). Lineage (GTDB taxonomy): Bacteria > Myxococcota_A > Polyangia > Polyangiales > DASUME01 > DASUME01. The sequence goes on from JBEVNG010000330.1 coordinate 33,657, forward strand.
CGATCGCATCGAGCCCGAACAGAGTGCGCTCTTGCCCGCCGCCGTGCGCGAGCCGATGCAGCAGCGTGTGCACGGCCTCGTCGTCGCCGGGCTGCGGCTCGCTCGCCCCGCGCTCGTGCGTGCGGCGCAGGCGCTGCACGTGCTCCAGCAAGCTCGGGCAACCGGTCTCGCGGTACCAGCGCTCCATCTCGTCGTGGTGATGCCGCACGCCCTTCGCGTCATCGGCGCACAGCGCGACCTGTGCACGCGCCTCGTGCAGCGCACCCATCGTCAGCGGACCCCGGTGCGGTGCATGCTTCGCGAGCAGCGCGTCGAGCGCGTCGGCGGCCGTGGCGACCTCGCCCAGGCCGGCGTGGGCGAGCGCCAGCTCGATCTCCAGACCGAGGTTCATGGCCGTGAACTGCAGGTCACCCGGATCCAGCGTCGCCAGGGTCTCCTGACATAGCGTGCGCGCGCGTGCGTGCGCGGCCAGCGCGTTGTAGGCCCGCGCCAGCACGCCGTGCGAGCGCGCCCAGCCCACGATCTCGTGCGGCCCCTCCTCGCGCGCGCGCTCCAGATCGGCCAGCGCCTCGGCGGGTCGACCGCGCAGCAGCAAGTGCGCTCCACGCGCACGCTGGGCGTAGATCGAGAACATGGGCACCTGCGTGGTCAGGTCGCGCAGGCGCTCGGCCGTGTGCTTCATGCCGAGCGAGTCGTGCATGCGCAGCAGCGGCGTGATCAGCGCGCCCGCCGACCAGGTCTCCACCTGCCAGGCGGTGCCGCGCTGGATGGCATGCATCTCGACGCGCTTGCTGTAGTGGTCGAGCAGCTCCTGCCGGCCCTGGTTCGCGTAGTACATCATGCGCACCTGATCGGCGCTCATCTCGTACAGCTTGAGCTTCAGGCCATCGAGCTTGTCGGCGATCGCGAGCGCGTGGCCGTCGTCGCGCCAGCACTCCATCACGCCGCGCGCGTACAGCGCACCAGCGAGGTACAGCACGCGCACGTGCTCCGGCAGCCCCTCGATCGGCGTGCGCGCCTCCAGCCGGTCGGTCATGCGCTCCCAGCGCGCGTAGGCCGTGGACAGCCGGTCCTGCACCGTGCCGGCGAGGTTGAGGCAGAACGCGTGGATCAGCGTGGCGACGTGATCCTTGCCGAGCGCGGTCAGCGGCTCGATCGCGGCGGCGCACTTGTGCGCGCGCCGAGCGTCGATGCAGATGGTGTACACGCCACTCAGGCACGACACGACGTTGAAGATCAGCATCATCGCCTCGCGGAAGCTCGGGCCGACCTGACGCCGGCCGG
>JBEVNG010000340.1:0-9628 GCA_040508235.1 Polyangiales bacterium
TCGCAGGACGAGCAGAACGACGAGCCACGCCAGGTCTGGTGTGCTGCGGGGCAGCGCGCAGCCGCCGCCTCCCGCGAGCCCCCCGCGACGCATGGGCCTCGCGTCGACGGGCGGCGCTGCCGCGTCCTCGAGCACGCCCGCGTCCCACACCATCGCGTCGACGGCGGCGTCGCGCTCCGTCAGCTCCAGGTAGTCCGGGATCGAGTTGTTGTTGTTGTCCCCCGACTCCTGCGAGGTCGGCGTGCCGTCGCCGTCGTCGTCCGGGTCGAGGTAGTTGGGCGTGCCGTCGCGATCGCTGTCGCGCGCATCGAGCGGGTTGCCGTCGCCGTTGAGGTCGGGGCCTTCGTTGCGCGTCGGCACACCGTCGCCGTCGTCATCCGGGTCGAGGTGGTCGTCGAGCGCGTCGTGCGTCTGCCCGGCCAGTCCAGTGGCGGGCGCGTCCGTGTTGCGCGTCGGAGCGCCCGAGGCCGACAGCTCGAAGCGTGTGTACACGCTGTCGCCGTCGTCATCCCGGTCGAGGTGGTCGCGCACTCCGTCGCCGTCGCTGTCGCGGCAGGTGGCGAGCTCCTCGTTGCACTCGATGCGAGACGGGATGCCGTCGCCGTCGTCATCGATCGGCTTGACCTCCGCCTGCAGGTAGTCCGGGATGCCGTCGCCGTTGGAGTCGCCGTCGTCGAGCGCGTTCTCGGCCCAGTCGCTGGCGCCGTCGGCGTCGCTGTCGAAGTCGTACCAGTTGTCGTCGCCATCGCTGTCGACGTCACGCGCGTAGCCGTGCGCCGTCAGATCCTCGACCTCCTGCGCGGTCGAGCGCTGATCCCCGTCGTCATCGGCATCGAGGTAGTCGCTCACGCCATCGAGATCGAGATCGCGCGCATCCCGTGGGGAGCCATCGCCATCGTCGTCCGCGTGCTCGTCGCGCGTGGGCACGCTGTCGCCGTCGTCGTCCGGGTCGAGGTGATCCGAGCTGCCGTCGCGATCGTGATCGAGGAAGCCACCGCCCACGAGCTGCTCGTGATCGTCGCGCAGCCCGTCGAGGTCGCTGTCGCAGCCGTCGCGGCTGGCCACGTAGCTGTAGGTGGTGTCGGACTTGGTCGGATCGCAGACCAGACATGCGTTGCCCGTCGAGGGGCTGCCCGCGCCGATGCACTCGCCCGAGATCGCGCAGCCCGTCAGCACGCTGGAGCCGCAGCGGTCGCCGTCTTCGTGGCAGCTCTCCAGCGTGCAGCGCAGTCCGTCGTCCGGGCAGCGAATGCCCGTGCCGACGCAGCGGCCGAGCCCGTCGCAGCGATCGTTGGGCGTGCAGAAGCTGCCGTCGTCGCAGGCCTGATCGACGCCGCCCGGCGACCAGCTGGTGGGGCTGCGGCTGGGATCGCAGACCAGGCAGGCATTACCGGGGGCGTGCGCGCCGGCCGGCTCGCAGGCGCCGCCGATCAAGCAGCTGTTGGCCGCGTCGTGCGCGCAGCCGCCGCGCGCTTCGTCGCAGCGGTCGACGGTGCAGTCGCGCTGGTCGGAGCAGTCCACGGATACACCCGCGCAGCGCCCGCCGGAGCCGCACACGTCGCCCTCGGTGCAGGCCAGGCCGTCGTCGCAGGCACTGCCGGCGGCGCGAGGGCTCCAGCCCGCCACCGACTGCGTCGGGTCGCAGACGCGGCACGGCTCGCGCGGATCGCTGGTGCCCGCCGCGACGCACGTGTGATCGATCGAGCAGCCCGCGACGTCGCTGCGGCAGGCATCGCGGCCCTCGTCGCAGAAGCTCGCACAGCCGCTCCCGGTACCGCACGTGCGTAGCACACCCGTGCAGCGGCCCTCGCCATCGCAGCCGTCGCCGACGGTGCAGAACTGCCCGTCGTCGCAGGAAACCGCCGCGGGCAAGTTCGTCCAGCCGGTGGTCGACACGCTCGGGTTGCAGCTGCGGCAGGCGTTGCCCGGGTCGAGCTCGCCGCTGCGCCGGCACATACCCGCGATCACGCATGCGGTGACGACCTCGGAGCTGCAGCGGTCGCCGGCCTCGTCGCAGAAGTCGCGCGTGCAGTCGAGGCCGTCACTGCATGGGTTCGCGGTGCCCTGGCAGCTGCCGCTCCCGTCGCAGACGTCGCCCACGGTGCAGAAGGCGCCATCGCTGCACGTCGCGCCAAGCGCCACCGGCGACCAGGCGCTGGTCGAGCGCGTGGGATCGCAGAGTTGGCAGGTGTTGCCGTCGCGCAGCGTGCCCTGCGGGATGCACGCGCCGCCGATCGCACAACCCGCGCGGCCTTCCACGCAGGTGTCGCGCGCCTCGTCGCAGGAGCTGTCGCAGCTGGCGCCGCCGTCGCAGTCGCGCGCGGCACCGAGGCAGTGCCCGGTCGCATCGCAGCGATCGCTCACCGTGCAGAACTGCGCGTCGTCGCAGCTGGCGCCCTCCGCCTTGACGCTCCAGCCGGCGGGTGAGCGGGCGGGGTCGCACTCGCGGCACGGGTTGCTTGGATCGGGCGTGCCGGCGGCGATGCAGGCGCCGTCGATCGTGCAGCTGGCCACGTCGGCGCGACAGCTGTCGTTCAGCTCGTCGCACGAGCGGGCGCAGCCCGAGGCGCCGGCGTTGCAGTCGCGCGGTGTGCCGACGCAGCTACCCTCGCCGTTGCAGGCATCGCCCGTCGTGCAGTACGCGCCGTCGTCGCACGCGTACCCCGCGGCGCGATGGCTCCAGCTGGTCAGCGAGACCGCCGGTTGGCACGAGCGGCACGGGTTGAACGGATCGCTGCTGCCGGCGCCGATGCACGCGCCGTCGATCAAGCAGCCGCCGTTGGCGCTCGACACGCAGCGGTCGTTGCCCTCGTCGCAGCTGTCGACGGTGCAGTCGATCTGATCGCTGCAGTTGCGCGCGCGCCCCGCGCAGGTGCCCGCGCCGTCGCAGGCGTCGCCGCTGGTGCAGAACAGCCTGTCGTCGCACGGCACGCCGGCGCCGAGTGGCGTGTAGCTGTTGGTGGAGCGCGCGGGCTGGCAGGCGCGGCACGGGTTGCCGGGGTCGAGCGCGTTCGGGGCGACGCAGATGCCGCCGATCGAGCAGCCCGCGCCGCTGGCCACGCAGGCATCGACGGCCTCGTCGCACACGCTGGAGCAGCCGCCGCTGCCGCAGCTGCGCGCCGTGCCGAGGCAGCTGCCCGCGCCGTTGCAGGCGTCGCCCACGGTGCAGTACTGCGCGTCGGAGCACGTCACACCGTTGGCCTTGTCGGTCCAGCCGCTGCGCGACGCGGACGGGTCGCAGCCGCGGCACACGTTACCCGGATCGTCGCTGTTGCTGGCGCGGCAGACGCCGTTGATCAGGCAGCCGGTGTCGACGGTCGAGCTGCAGCGGTCGTTGCTCTCGTCGCACACGTCGCGCGTGCAGCCGATGTCGTCGTCGCAGCTGCGCGCCGTGCTGGCGCAGCGTCCCAGGCCATCGCAGGCATCGCCCACGGTGCAGAACAGGCCGTCCGCGCAGGCGCTGCCCGACGACTTGTTGCTGTACGTGTTGCGCGAGAGCGTCGGGTTGCAGGTGCGGCACGGGTTGCTCGGGTCGTCGGCGCCGGTGGGCACGCAGGCGCCCGCGATCACGCAGCCGCTGGTCACGCTGCTGGTGCAGCGGTCGAGCGACTCGTCGCAGCTGTCGGCCGTGCAGCCCAGTCCGTCGCCGCAGTCGCGCACGGCTCCCACGCAGGCGCCGCCGCCGTTGCAGGCGTCGCCCGAGGTGCAGAACTGCCCGTCCGAGCACGTGCTGCCAGAGGCCTTGTTGGTGAACGCGATCGTCGACACCGCCGGCACGCACGAGCGGCACGGATTGCCCGGCTCGTCGGCGCCTGGCGCGTAGCAGCTGCCACCGATCAGGCAGCCCGGCACGTCGACCACGCAGGCGCCCTGCAGCTCGTCGCATCGGCTAGCGCAACCTTGCCCGGTGGGACTGCAGCTGCGCGCTCCGCCCACGCACACGCCGGCGCTGCAGCTGTCGCCGACCGTGCAGAAGCGCCCGTCGCTGCAGGCCGTGGCATCCGGCTTGTTGGTGTACGCGACGGTGGAGACCGCGGAGTTGCAGGCGCGGCACGGGTTGCTCGGGTCGGTGCTGCCCTCGGCCACGCAGGCACTGCCGATCAAGCAGCCGGCGATGCCCGTGCGGCACGCGTCCGCGGCCTCGTCGCACACGCTGGTGCAGCCCTGGCCGGCTGGATCACACACGCGCGCCGTGCCCACGCAGACGCCGGTCGCGCTGCACCGGTCGGTGGTGGTGCAGAACAAGCCGTCGTCGCACGCGGTATGGGTCGCCTTGAGCGACCACGCGCTGGTCGAGGTCGCTGGCGTGCACTCGCGGCACGGGTTGCTCGGGTCCGTCGTGCCGCTCGCGAAGCAGGCGCCGTTGATCAGGCACGAGCCCGTCAGCGTGTTGGTGCAGCGCGCGTTGGCTTCGTCGCAGGCGTCCACCGTGCAGCTGATGCCGTCACTGCAGCTCTGGTTGGTGCCGGCGCACACGCCCGCGACGCTGCAGACGTCGTTCTGGGTGCAGAACTTGCCGTCGTTGCAGCCGGTGCCGGCCGGCGTCTTGGTGGGCAGCTCGGCGGTGATCGCGACCTCGCCCAGCTTGACGCCGAGCAGCGACAACAGCGGATCGAGCACGCTGGTCGTGACGGCGTCGAGCACGGGCGCGAGGATGCCGCCCGTCGACGCCAGCGCATCGGTGACCACCGTGAGCACGCCGTTGAGCAGCGTGACCAGTACGTCGCCGACGATGCCGAGCGTGTCGCCGAGCGGACCGAGCTGAATGGTAAGGTTGGAAAGTAATGTGCGGACCAGCGTGCCGAGGAAGCCGGTCTGCGTGGTCGCGCTCAGTGTCTGCGGGTAAGGCCCAGTGTAGTTGAGCAGCTTGGGCGTCGGCGTGGTGCCGATCGCGTATCCGCGCGCGAGCGCCGAGAGCTTCAGGTTCACCACCAACAGCTGGACCTCGAGCGCCGCCAGCGTGGCGGAGCCGAGCTCCCGCGCCGGGTCGATCGGCGTGGTGCGATCCATCAGGTTCTCGTCGGAGATGCTGCCCAGGTAGAGCTCCGCGATGCCGGGGGTCGCGCTGACCGTCAGCGTACGCGCGGTCGCGTCGATGGCCTGGATCGTCCCGGACGCGCGCCCGACCACCGCCACCAGTTCCAGAGAGACCAGGTTCAGCTTCACGCTGGCGAGCAGCGGCACCGTCAGATCGACGCCCGTGCCGAGCAGCGCGACCTTGGCGCGCACGCGCATGTTCGCGGAGTAGAACGTGGTGCCTTGCGGTCCACACACGAACGTCGCGGGCTGGATCACGACCGCGGCCAGCTGCACGGTGGGCACACCGGTGCCGAGTCCGAGCTGGCTGCCGCCGATCGTGATCTGGTTGAGGTTGGCGACGTTGGTCGCGTTGAACAGGCTGGCGGTGCCGCTGACCAGGTCGAGCACGTTGAGCTGGCTGGTCGCCAGCGGACCCGCGCGCGTGTCGGCCAGAATCATATCCCCGAGCTTGATTCCTCCGGCGCCCACGGAGAGTGTCTGTGCGCGCAGCTTGTCGACCGCGTCGGCCGCAGCGCCGTTGCTCTGCAGACGCAGGCTCGTGCCGAGTGCCTGCAGTGCCACGTTGAGGGACACCGGCGAGCTCAAGGCGGAGCTGGCGTCCGTGCCGACGCCGAGCTGGTTGAGCGCCGTGGTCAGCGTGTCCAGTCGAACTTTCGCACCCGCAAGCGCGTTGTCGTCCGCAATCGAGAGATCGATCGAGGTGCCGCTTCCCAGCAGCATGTTGAGGGTCGCGTCGAGAAGGGCAGACTGTTCGCTGCTGACACTAGCGAGTTGACTCGCTGCGCGTAGGCAGACGCCGTCTCGGCATTGCGCGTCGGCGCGAGAGTTTGTCCAGCTCAACACGACGAGCGCAGCAAGCAGTGACGCGGCGCGCCGGTCCCAGGCACGAGGAAACTCCTCGCGGAAGCTCATGGGCCGATGGTCGGCGTCGCCTACCTGAGGGTCAACCCGGGACCTTTCTTGCGTCCCAGGCGCGTAGCTTCAGAAGATCACCGCCGCGTCCGACTCCTGGGGCGCGGCGGGAACCTTGGGCGGATTGAAGCAACCGACGTCCTCGCTCACGCCGGCCTGACGATACTTGTCCTCCAGCGCTGGGAGGATGTACTCGGGGATCGTCTGCGCCACGACGCTGACTGGAAGCAGGATGCCGACGTCGACGGCGAGCGAAGCGATCGGGTTGATCAGCTGCTCCCAGACCGGACCCGCGCTGCCGCTGCGCGGGAGGATCGCGCCGAACGTGCCGCCCTCCGGCTCGCGCATCTTGTCGCCCGAGCGCGCGCCGTACTCGGCGATCATCGTGTTGAGCGGGTTCTCGGTGTACTTGCTGTCGTAGTAAGGAATCTGCTTGGTGGCGGCCTCGAACAGCGCCTGGTCCTTGGCGAACAGCGCGTCCAGGTCTTCCTGCAGCGGGTAGTGATCGGTGATGTACTTCGAGGGCTTGTCGACGCCGCCGCGCACCTTGTCCTTGAACGGAAGCCAGCCGTTGGTGTGGCAGTTGAAGCACTGGCCGTTGAGCACTAGCTCGTCCTCGCGACTGCGGTTCTTGGCGACGCAGCCACCTGCGTCCCAGCGACGCTGCGACACGAACCCGGTCAGGTTGTACTCGTGCAGACCGTTGGGCAGCGAGCAGATGTACTCACGCGCGATGTACTGCTGCATGCCGAAGCGCAGGTCGTCCTGAGGGAGCTGGCCCGACTCCATCACCGCGATCGCTTGCGGACGATACAAGAAGTCGTGGCTGATCCAGCACACACCGAAGTCGGAGTCGCGGCGCTCCAGGATGCGCGGGTAGAGCGCGACGCCGGACTCGTACACGCCGCCGAACACGCGCGGCTTGGTGAGATCCTCGGTCGCGCCCGCCTGCGCCTCGATCAAGCGCTCGGTAAGCTCGGCGCGCACCATGTACCCGTACACCGGCGGGCGCGTGAGGTGCTGCGAGAGCCAGTCCGCGCGCACCAGCGCCGGGCCGCCGTCCAGCCCGGAGAGCACGCCGTAGTCGTGGTAGCTGCTGATCGTGAACAGGTACGCGATCGACTCCGGGGTCCAGGTCAGCTCCCGAACGTCGACGCGCGCGACGTGCTTCTTCTCGTCGATGAACGTGGGCGCCACGATCTTGGGCGCGCGCGAGACCATGTTGAGCGCCACGCCGATGCCGTAGCGGCGCAGGTTGACCTCACACTCGCTCTTGCCTTCGGTAAGGTGGCTGACCGTGACGTAGAGCGTCTGCGACTGCGTCAGCGCGTCGAGCCCCGCGTAGTCTGCTTGCACGGTCTTCAAGACCTCCGAGTCGGAGTCTCCGGCGACCGCGGACGCGCACTTGGGTTCCGCGACGGGTCGCTCGGAGATCACGTCGCTCTTGTCGATCGGCCGCTCCACGGGCGCCGGCTTGGGGGCCGCGTCGGGCGTGTCGAGGGCAGGGGAGCTGGACGTGTCCGCGCATGCTGCCGCGACGACCAGAAGCGCTAGGGGGCCGTACTTTTCCAGGGAGGGCATGCGCGCATCTTGGTCACGCCGCGCGCTGCGCTTCAATACGGATGTCGCCGTACAATCGTGTCTGATCCTGACGGGTTACGACGGAGCAGACACGATGGTTTCTGACGTTTGTGATCAGACTTGGACTGCCTATGGCTCGCAGCGAAGCGCGTCGCCAGCTTCAGTCTTCGTCCGTGGGGGTCTTGCTGGTGTCCGTGCCGCTGGTGCTGACCTTTGACTTGAAGCTGCCGGACGCGGTCTTCAGCTTCTCGTTCACGTTGCTGCCGAAGCTGTTCCACGCAGCGACCGCCATCGCGACGATCAGGACGAGCAGCACCACGTACTCGACGGTGGAGAGACCACGCTCATCGTTGCGGAGTCGGTGCAGCAGAGTGCTCAGCTTGTTCATGTCTCGTCCTCTTGGACTGGGTCCGGCGATTGTTGAAGGAGACGCATGCAACGCCCGCGCTCCATGCGTTGCTATGTCGCCTGCACGGACCGCTCTTACAAGGACTCGTCGGGGTGAGAAGTCTTCTGTTTTCGACACCCTTGCGTGGTGTGTGCGACGAAAGTCGGGGTGATGCGCGCGTCGGTCCGCACGAGACGCTCTAAAGCGAAGCGCGATGAAGAGGTCGCTCAGTGCAAGGTGTGATTCGCTCGCGAGCCGTCGTCAGTGTGCTGCTGGGGTCGCTGGTCTTGGCTTCAGGGTGCCGCATGATCGAGCGACGTCGCCGCCTGGAGGAAGCGCGTAGCACGCTCGCTTGCTCCAATTTGCCCGAGCCCAGCTGGGTGGAGCTGTGCCGGCGCTTTCGCTTGCACGAAGTGAGTGAGCCAGGCCATGGCATGGTGCGGAACGACGTCTACCTCTGCGACCGCGAGAGCATCGACGCGGTCTATTGCGAACAGCCGCCTCCGCTCGAGGAAGTCGAGAGCCTCGCTACGTACGTCGAAGCAAGAAGCCGGACGCTGGAGAGCGTAGATACGCAGCTCGAGCAGTGTGTGACCGCGCTCCGTGATCGGATGGTGTACATGCCGCTGCCCGCCGACCAGCGGCCACCTTGGTTCGCCGCTCAGGCTTGCCCCGCCAGGTAGAGTGCGGGTCCTTCACGGCCGTCCGAGGCGGCGCGCTGCTCGGCAGGTCGCACGGCGGCACGCCAAAGCAGTGCGGCCAAGATCAGGGTCACGAGTACCAAGTTGATCGCGATGCGGCGCGTGTGCGCGCGTGGTAACCGCCGCGCGCTCGGGTGCACGAGCAGGACAGCCGCGCCCAGGAAAGGCAGCGCCGGCAGGGTGGCGTGCGTCACCTCCGCGCTCAACGCCACCAGGGCGAGCGCCGCGGCGATGGCTCCGAGCGTACGGGCCACGGAGAGCCCCGTCGTGCGCGCGCCCGCGACGAACAGCGACGCGAAGGCCACGTCACCGATCCCGATCAGCGACTGCACACGGCTCGTGCCGAGCACCGGCACGGAGATGGTCAGCAGCGCCAACGCCTTGGGGTGACGGAGCACCTGGGCGGTGAGCCCGCTCGGGTGCAGCAGCGAGAAGCAATCCGCGAGCGCCGCGACGTAGCTCACCACCAGCAGCATGCCGGGGTACTCGAGCAGGGAGCCGATGTAGCCGCCGACCAGTCCGGCCGTGGTCAGCAGGAGCAGCGTGAGCAGGCAGAGCGACTCGGCGGAAAGCGTGCCGAGGTCGAACACGAAGAGCGAGCCGTAGACCGCGCACAGGCCCAGAAACCAGGCGCCGCGGCGCGCTCCATGCGTCGGCGCCGCCCATGCGGTGGCGAGCGTCGCAGCGATTGCGAGCAGGATGCCCACGCAGCGCGCCACGCCGTCATGGTGCGGCACGGACGGTGCGAGCTCGACGAGCAGCGTCAGGGTCACGGCGACCAGCGCCGACGTGCGGAGCAAGGTCGTCAAGCCGCCGCGCTCGGCCAGCGCGCTCGGTGGGGCGACGTGCATGCGCGAGAGCTTACCGTGTGTCGCGCCGACGCGGGCCGACAACCTCACCCCGAAGCTGCCTTGTACGCGCGGCCTTCGCGGGCAGATTGTGCCGAAATCCGATGGCTGCTCCTGCTTCCACGCGCGCGCACCGAGACGTAAGGCTAGCTGGCGAT
>JBEVNG010000369.1:0-12348 GCA_040508235.1 Polyangiales bacterium
AGCGCCTGTTCAACGTGGCGTTGCTCGCGCCCGAGAGCGAACGCTGGTCGCGCATGGCGCACGGCCACCGCGAGCTGCTCGATCACATCCTGGCCAGCGTGCAGCTGCTGCCGCGCGAGCACGGCCTGCGCAGCGCACCCAAGATCGAGATCCGCAACGGCTTCACGGGCGAGCCCGACCTCGCGGTGCCGGACCACGCGCCGGTCAGCGCCATCTTCAGCGTTTGAGCAGCGCGCTCAGGGCAGGCGCCACGTTGGTGGCGAGCTTCGCCTGGCCCTCGGCGGTGGGGTGCAGCCCGTCCTCCTGCGTGAGCTCTTGAACGCCCGCGACGCCCTGCATGAAGAACGGCACGAACGCTAGGTCGAGCTCCTTGGCCACGCGGTCGTACAGCGCGGCGAAGTCGCTGGCGTACGGCTCGCCGTGGCTCGGCGGCAGGCGCATGCCCAGCAGCAGCACCTGGGCGCCGCTGGCGCGCACCTTCTCGACGATCGCGCGCAGGTTCTTCTCCACCTCGTCCAGCGGCGCGCCGCGCAGGCCGTCGTTGCCTCCGAGCTCGATCACCACCAGGGCGGGCTTCTGCGTCAGCAGCCAGTCGATGCGGCGCACGCCCCCGGCGGTGGTGTCCCCGCTCACGCCCGCGTTGACCAGCTTGAAGGTGGTCCCATCGCGCGCGAGCCGGTCGCGCACCAGGGCTGGGAAGGCTTGCTCTGCGCGCAGCGCGAAGCCGGCGGTTATGCTGTCCCCCAGGAAAGCGACGACCGGACCGGCCGGCACGCTCACAGGCGCCGGCGGAGGTGGTGCGGGTTCCACGCGCGAGCACGCGAAGACCGTGACGAACCCCACGACGAACACGAAGGCGAGAGCACGCATCTACGAGGAGAGTGCATGACGGCGAACCCCCGGGCCATCGCGATCGAGGCCCCCGTGCGCGAGCTGGTGGTGTGCGAGCAAGTCAGCCGACGGCTGCGCTCCGGCAGCGCGACCCTGACCGTGCTCGACCGCGTCGACCTGCGCGTGAAGGAGCGCGAGTTCGTGGCCATCGTCGGCCACTCGGGCAGCGGCAAGAGCACGCTGCTCGGGCTGATGGGCGCGCTCGACGAGGCCAGCGAGGGCCGCGTGGTGATCGACGGCGTCGCGCTGGGCTCGCTCGACGAGTCCGCACGCGCCCGCTTGCGGCGCGAGAAGCTCGGCTTCGTGTTCCAGGACTTCCAGCTGCTCGGCAACCTGACCGCGCGCGAGAACGTGCTGCTGCCGCTGGAGCTCAACGGCGTGCCCGACGCGGCCCGGCGCACGGACCAGCTGCTGGAGCGCGTGGGGCTCGGCGCGCGCAAGCATCACTACCCGTCGCAGCTCTCGGGCGGCGAGCAGCAGCGGGTGGCGCTCGCACGCGCGTTCGCCCCGCGGCCGGCCATCCTGCTCGCCGACGAGCCCACCGGCAACCTCGACACCCAGACCGGCAGCGGCGTGCTGGACCTCTTGCTGGAGCTGCGCAGCGGCCACGGCAGCACGCTGATCGTGGTGACGCACGACGACCGCATCGCGGCGCGCGCCGATCGCTGGCTGCGGCTGGAGTCGGGGCGCGTGGTCGAGGAAGGGCGCTCGTGAAGCTGTACCTGCGCATGCTGTGGCGCGAGCTGCGCGGGGCGCCGGTGCGCGCGCTGTTCTTCGTGAGCTGCCTGAGCATCGCGGTGGCGGCGCTGGTGACGGTGGCCACGGTGGCGTCCGCGGTCGAGCAAGGCCTGCGTGCGCATGCCCGCGAGCTGCTCGGCGGCGATCTGTCGGCCGAGTCGCGCTCGCGGCCGTTGCCCGCGCTGCCCGCGGAGCTGAAGGATCGGCCTCGCGTCGGGTTCGCCATGTTGTCGACGATGGTGCGCAGCGCGGGGCGCTCGCGGCTGTCCGAGCTCAAGGCGATCGACTCGCTCGCCTATCCGCTGGCCGGCGCGCTGGAGCTGTCGCCCGCGCAGCCGCTGCGCAGCTTGCTCAACGACGACACCGTGCTGGTCGCGCGCGAGCTGCTGGCGGAGCTCTCGGTCGAGGTGGGCGACACGGTCGAGATCGGCAGCCGCGGCTTTCGCATCGCCGGCATCGTGGTGCGCGAGCCCGACCCGCGCGGCTTCACGTTCACGCTCGGGCCACGCGTGCTGATGACGCGCAACGCGCTCGCGCAGACGGGCCTGCTCACGTTCGGCAGCCGCGTGCTCTACAAGGTGGTGATCGCGGCGCCGGAGCTCGCGGAGTCGCGCCTCTCGGCGCTCGCCAAGCAGCTGGGCGAGTCGCTCGGTCCGCACGTCAGTGTCGAGTCCCGCTACGAGGCGCAGCCCGCGTTGCGTGCGTCGTTTCAGCGCGTGCAGCCGTACCTCGGCCTGGTCGCGCTGCTGTCCTTGCTGGTCGCCAGCGTCGGGGTCGCGCAGATTGTCTCGGCGTGGCTGGCGCAGACGGTCAAGGACACCGCGATCTTGCGCTGCCTCGGCATGTCGCCGCGCGAGCTCCTCGCGCTCTACCTCGGCCACGTGCTGGTGCTGGGCCTGATCGGCAGCTCGATCGGCGCACTGCTGGGCGCGCTCGCGCCCTGGGCTATCGCGCGCACGCAGCCGGCCATGTTGCCCGCGGAGCTGCTGGGCTCGGGCTTCGCGCTGCTGCCGGTGCTGCGCGCCTTCGCGCTCGGCGTGCTGGTGCCCGTGTTGTTCAGCCTGCCGGCGTTGCTGTCGATCCACACGGTGCCGCCGGGGCGGGTGCTGCGCACGGACGCGGAGCCGCTGCCGATGCCGCGACGGCTCCAAGGCGCGGCCCTGGCGGCGTGCGCCCTGGCCCTGCTGGGCGCGGCGTACCTGCAGACCGAGCGCTGGGACGTGGCCGCGATCTTCAGCGCGGGCTTCGCGGCGCTGGCGGCCGTGCTGGCGCTGTCCGCACGGGCGCTGGTGCGCGCGCTGGCGGGCCTACGCAGTGCGCGCCTGCCCGCGTGGCTGTGGCATGGTGCGGCCGCGCTGCAGCGACCGGGCTCCGCGGCGATCGGCAGCATGGTCGCGCTCGGCCTCGGCACCACGGTGGTGCTCTCGATGCAGCTGCTGCAAGACACGCTCGATCGCGATCTCGCGGCCGCGCTTCCTCGCGATGCGCCGAGCCTGTTCCTGCTCGACGTGCAGCCCGATCAATGGCGCGCGGTCGAGCAGCTCGCCAGGGAGCTGGGCGCGACCTCGGCCGACAGCGTGCCGGTGGCGATGGTGCGCCTGACCGCGATCGACGGCGCCACCGTCGACAAGCTGGTCAAGGCGCGCCCGGGGAACCCCAACACGCGCGCCCACTGGGTGCTGACGCGCGAGCAACGCGTGACCTGGGGCGCCACGCTGCCACACGACAACCGCTTGCTGGAGGGCGCGCTGTGGAGCCGGCCGGGCGTGGACGAGGTGAGCGTGGAGGCCAACTTCGCGCGCGACCTCGGCGTGAAGCTCGGCAGCGTGCTCGACTTCGACCTGCAGGGCGTGCCGCTGTCGTTCACCGTCACCAGCCTGCGCAGCGTGGAGTGGCGCAGCTTCTCCGCCAACTTCTTTCTGGTGGTGGAGCCGGGCGTGCTGGAGCGCGCGCCGCACGTGCGGCTCGGCACGCTGCGCATCGCCCAGCGCGACGAGCGCATGCTGCAAGATCGCATCGCCGGCACGTTCCCCAACATCACCGTGCTGCGCGTGCGCGACCTGGTCGAGCGCGCGCTGGAGGTGCTGCAGCAGGCCGCGCTGGCGGTGCGTGTGCTCGGCGGCTTCGCGCTGGTGACCGGCATCGCGATCCTGGTCGGCGCCGTGGCCGCCAGCGGTACCCGGCGCGTACGCGAGGCGGCGGTGCTGCGTGCGCTGGGCGTGCGACGTGGCCAGATCGCGCGCCTGCTCGCCGTCGAGCTCGCGCTGCGCGGAGGCGTCGCGGGCTTGCTCGGTGCGGCGGGCGCGTACGGCCTCACCTACGCATGCAGCCGCTTCGTGCTGGAGCTGGAGACCCGGCCCGACTGGCTGGCATGCGCGATCGCGCTCGCGGTGGTGATGGCGCTCGCCGTGGTGGGCGGCTTGCTGGCGAGCGTGCGCGCGCTGGTGGTGTCGCCGATCTCGGTGCTGCGGCGCCCGCTGTGATCACTTCAGGGGCGTGCCCGCGGGTACGCGCGCGACCGCGTTCAGGCGGTTCCAGAAGTTGATCATCGCGATGTTGACGATCAGCGCCGCCAGCTGCGGCTCGTCGAAGTGCTCGGCCGCGCGCGCGTAGACATCGTCCGGCACCGGCTCGCCCGTGCGGTCGCTGAGCCGCGTCGCGTACTCGGTGAGCTCCAGCGCGGCGCGCTCGCCGGGCTCGAAGTGCGGCGACTCGCGCCATGCACCCACGGCCCACAGGCGCTGCTCGCTCTCGCCGAGGCGCCTGGCTTCCTTGTTGTGCATGTCGAGGCAGAAGCTGCAGCCGTTGATCTGGCTGGCGCGGATCAGCACCAGGTTGATGGTCTTCATCGGCAGCTCGCTGGCGCGCAGGGCCTTGGCCACGCCCCACAGTGCCTCCATCACGCCCGGAACGATCAACGCGGGGTTCTTCATACGTGCACGCATGGTCTCTTCTCCGTCTTGGTTTCCGACCGGGAGACGAGCTAGCCCGCGCGCGTGTGACGTCGGCCGCGAAGAAAAGATCTCAGAGCGTCGGGTAGTCCGTGTACCCGCGTGCGTCGCCGCCGTAGAAGCTCTTGGGATCCGGCGTGTTGAGCTTGGCGTCCTGGCGCAGGCGCGCGACCAGGTCGGGGTTGGCCAGCGACATCGTGCCGAAGCTGGCGGCATCGGCGAGGCCTTCCTCCACGAGCTGGGCGCGCGCGGCGAAGTCGGCGCCCGGCTTGTTCACGATCAGCGCGTTGGGCCAGCGTGCGCGCAGGTCCTTCAGCAGCACGTCGTCTCCGAAGTGCATCACGTGCAGGTAGGCGAGCTTCAGCTTCGCGAGCTCGCTCACCAGCGCCCCGTAGAGCGCGTGCACATCCTGCTCCTGGATGTCGTTGTAGGTGTTGCCGGGCGAGATACGGAAGCCGACGCGCTCGGGCCCGATCTCCTCCGCGATGGCGCGCGCCACCTCGACGCCGAAGCGCACGCGGTTCTCCATCGAGCCGCCCCACTGGTCCGTGCGCTGGTTCGCGTTCGACGCCAGGAACTGCTGCACCAGGTAGCCGTTGGCGCCGTGGACCTCGACGCCGTCCGCGCCGGCCTGCACCGCGAGCTTGGCCGCGCGGCGGAAGTCCTGGATGGTCGCCTGCACTTCGTCGCTGGTCAGCGCGCGCGGCTCGGGCAGGTCCAGCATGCCCTTGAAGGTGAACATCTGCCCGCTCGGCTTCACCGCCGAGGGCGCCACCGGCTGGCGGTGGTGCGGCGTGTTCTCGGGGTGCGCCACGCGGCCCACGTGCATCAGCTGCACGAACAGGTGCCCCCCCGCGGCGTGCACGGCCTCGCTGACCTTGCGCCAGCCGGCGACGTGCGCCTCGTCGTGCATGCCGGGCGTCAGCAGGTAGCCCTGGCCGTCGGCGTTGGGCTGCGTGCCCTCGCTGATCGAGAGCGCCATCGTCGCGCGCTGGCCGTAGTACTCCGCGTTCAGCGCGTTGGGGGCGCCGTTGGCATCGGCCCGGTCGCGCGTCATCGGCGCCATCACCAGGCGGTGCGGCCACTGCATGTTCCCAACGCGGATGGGTTCCCAGATCTTGCTCATCGTTTGCTCCTCGAACCAGAGCGTAGAGGCTGACCGAGCTTTTGCGATATGCGAAGAATAGCAAGGACCTTTGCCGTGGGAGCAAAAGTGAACGTCGACCTGAACGCCGTGGCTTTGCTGCTGAATGTGGTGCGAGGCGGCAGCTTCTCGGCCGCCGCACGCGCGCTGCGCCTGCCGGTCTCGAGCGTCAGCCGGAAGGTGGCCGCGCTGGAGGAAGCGCTCGGCGTGAGCTTGGTGGTGCGCACCACACGCAGCCTGCGCCTGACGGATGCAGGGCAGCTCTACGTCGATCGCGCCGGCCGTGCGGTGGAGGAGCTGCAGGCGATCCACGAGGACCTGCGCACGCTGCGCGAGCGACCCAAGGGCCGTGTGCGCATCACCGCGCCGGTCGGCATGGGCGCCGCCATGACCACGATGGCGGCACCGCTGCTCGCACGCCATGCCGAGCTGGCGATCGAGGTCGACCTGAACGACGCGCGACGCGACTTGCTCGCCGAGGGCTACGACATCGCCGTGCGCGTGGGCAAGCCCGCCGAGTCGGAGCTGGTGGCGCGCAAGCTCGGTGTGTCGGTGAGCCAGCTGTACGCGAGCCCTGCCTACCTGCGTCGCGCGCCACGGCCGCGCGAGCTCGCCGATCTGCGGCTGCATCGCTGCCTCGCCAACCGCGGGCAAGACGGCTTCGCCACCTGGCAGCTGCTCCACGGCCGCAAGCAGGTGCGCCACCGCTTCGAGCCCGCGCTGCAGATCAACGAGATGACGGCGCTCAAGCGAGCCGTGCTGGAGGGCATCGGAATCGCTTTGCTGCCCTCCGGCGTCTCCGGCGCTGATCACGCGCGCGGCGACCTGGTGCTGATCCTGCCGGAGCTACGCGGACCCGCCGTGGTCTGGCTGCAGTTCGCGCGACGCAGCAAGCTCACCGCCGCGACCTCGCTGGTGATCGATCACTGCCTGACCGTGCTGCCGCCGCTGCTGCAGGCGCCGCTCTGAGCTACTGCGCGGCCTGCAGCGCGCACGCGAACTGCTGCGCGGGTGTGGTCGGGTTCGCGCAGTCGGTCTCGGTGGGCTCTTCCGTGATCGTGGTGGGCGCACCGGCCACCGGGATGCCGAGACCGGACAGGAAGTCCGCCAGCGACGCGGGCTGCATGCTCTGCGTGCCGCCTCCTGCGAACAGCCCGGGCAGCGACTGGCCTCCGCCACCGAGCAGCTGGTTGAACAGCTGTGCGATGTTCGCCAGGCCGCCCGCGAAGTTCACCAGGTTCACCAAGTCCGACGCGCCGGCGGTGCTGGGCGTGGTGCCGGGGCGCGTGGGGCTGGTGCCGAGTGCCGGGCCGAGGATCTCGGCGATGTTCCCGAGCCCACCGAGGCTGTCGAGTAGGCCCGTCAGGTCCGGCACCGCCGGCTGCTGCTGCGGTTGCTGCGTCTGCGGCGTGAGCTGACACAGCAGGAGCGCGATCGGGTCCGTGCCGGCGCACTTGGGCGCGCTGCTGGCGTCGGCGATCACGACGGCGCCCGCATCGGGTACAACCACCGCGGCATCGTTCGCGCTACCCGTGAAGTCGAGCAGCTCATCGTCCGCCGTCTTCTGCGTGTAGCAGCCGCTGAACATCAGCCCGGCGAGCGCCATGCTCGCACCCGCATTCTTCCCAAAGCTCGCCATCCGAACGCTCCAAACTGACGGGTCGCGTTGCCCTCGGGGAACTAATGGCCCCCGCCGGTCCGATCCGTGTCGAAATCGCGCAACCGAGCTGAACTGGCCTGGCGGCACGAATCCTGACCGTGAGAGCGACAACCAGCCCGACTCGCGGCCATGGCCGGGCGTAGAGGGTGTCCCCGCACCCGTCAGCGCAGCGAGGAGAGGACATGGGAGCGAACGCGGAGAGCGGCGACGCCCTGCAGGGCGAGCCGCGTGGTTCGGACGTGGTGTCACTGATCATCGTCAACGCGGTGGTCGATGCGTTGCTGGTGTTGCGCGTGCCGGTGAGCGCGCCGCTGTCGAGCGCACGGGAGCGCTTCCGCGCCGACCCTCGCGCGGTGATGCCGCGGGTGGTGTTCCTGCGCGAGCTGGAGGCGGCCTACACGCTGCAGCGTGATCCCGCGCTCGGTCTGGCGCTCGGCGAGTCGCTCAATGAGATGAGCGCGCGCTTCCTCGGGCCGCTGATCGCCAGCCAGGCGAACCTGCGCGACACCATGGGCATGTTCCTGCGCCTCTCGCGCAACGTGCTCGGGGGTCCGCGCTGGACCTTCATGCAGCAGGGCGAGGACATCGTGATCGGGTATCCGCTCGAGCGTACGCACGGACGCGGCGCCGAGCTCGAGGCCGAGCTGTGCGTGACCACGGTGCAGCGCAACCTGGCGCACTGGCTCGGGGCGAGCGGTCGGCACACGGTCAGCGCGCAGTTCGGGTTCGCGGCACCCAGCTACCTGGAGCGCTATCGCGTGTTGTTCGGCTCGCAAGTACGCTTCGAGCAGGCGATCACCGGCGTGCGCTTTCCCGCCGCGCTGCTGGAGAGCGTGCACCCCGGTGCCAGCGACGAGCTGGAGCGCGGCCTGCGCGCGCTCGGCGAGCGCTGGTTCACCTGCGAGGAGCAGAGCTGGAGCGCGCGCGTGCGCCAGGAGTTCATGAGCACGCAGGACCTCTCGCAGCTGCGCTTCGACGAGCTGGCGCGGCGCTGGGGGTTGTCGTCACGCAGCTTGCGTCGGCGGCTCGCGGGCGAGAACGCGTCGCTGAGCACGCTGCTGGAGGAGGCGCGGCTGGTGCGCGCGCGCGAGATGCTCTCGCACCGCCAGCACAGCTTGCCGCAGATCTCGGAGCTGCTCGGCTACTCCGAGGTGAACTCGTTCCAGCGCGCGTTCAAGCGCTGGGCCGGCACCACGCCGGGCAGCTACCGTCGGCAAGCGCTGCGCGAGCGCTCGGCGCAGCGCGCGGCCGAGTGATCAGCGCCAGCTGACGTCGAGGGGCGGCAGCTCCTCGCTGGTCTCGCGGCGGAAGTAGTGCACGTCCACCGGCGAGCCGTCGACGCAGCTGGAGTGCGCGCCGCGCACCGTGCGCTCGAACGGGAACCGCAGCTTGCGGATCACGGCCGCGCTCTTGTCGTTGCCGGCGAAGTAGTTGATCGACACTTCCTGCGCGCGCAGGGCCTCGAACGCGTAGCGGATCTGCGCGTTGCAGGCCTCGGTGGCGAAGCCCTGACGACGTTGATCGGCGGCGACCCAGTAGCCGGTGTCGTAGCTGCCTTCGTCGGTGGCGATCAGGCCCGCGGCGAGCGCGAACGCGCCGGTGTCGCGGCGGAAGCCGAGCAAGAACTGCCACGGGCTCACCTCCAGCGAGCGCACGATGTGGGCGCGCAGCGCGTCGAGGCCGATCTGATCGTCGTAGGCCCAGACCATCCAGCGCTGCAGCTCGTCCCACACGGCCAGCTTCGCGGGCTGCACAAGCTCCGCATCGGGCACCAGCGCGGTGCGCAGCAACAGCCGTGGCGTCAGGATCTCGACGGTCTTCACGCCCGCGACCTAGCACGTCTGATTAACTCCGCTGCCCGGGGAGCTCGAACGTGCGCGCGCCAGCGGGGCTGCAATCCTGCGCCGCGATCCGATCCAGCTGACAGCCTTGGGGGCGCCGTGTCCGGCGCGGATGGCATCGGATTGCAGGCGCGGACAGCGTGGCGTGAAACGCGAAGCAGGCGCTGTACGCGAGGGATAAATCGCCGCCGTTGTCGTGGCGCGATGCGGCGCCGTAGCGTGCCCCCGAGGGGTATGAGGCGGTCGTTCGTACGTGCGATGGGGAGCCTGATCGTGCTGTTCGCAGCCAGCTGCGCGCAGAGCAGCGCGATCGACGACTGGGATGCGCCGGGGCAGGGCCTGGGTGGTGCCGCGGACGACAGCGAGGTCGCGGAGGCGCGTGCCGATGCGACCGTGCGCGATGCCGGGCGCGACGCGCGCATGGCGGGACGCGTCGATGCGGAGGTGCCAGAGCCCGACGAGCCGGAGGAGCCCGACGAGCCCGACGAGCCCGAGGACACTCCCGTCGTCGACGCCAGCGCGCGCGACGCACGGATCGAGGACAGCGGCGACACCGTACCAAGCCGGCCGGTCGACGCCGGCCAGCCGCCCAGCGAACCCCAGGACGCGGGGTCGGGCGCGCCGGTCGACGCCGGCGTCAGCCAGTGCGCTGCGTGTCCGCCCCCGGGCAGCAGCTGCATGACGCCGCTCGGGACCTGCGGCTGCCGGCTGTTCCCGATTGGACCGTGTGGTCCCCGACCGCCGTTCGCGCCCTGAGCACCCGGTCCTCGCGCAGTCGCGATCGCCCCGCTCGCCGGGAGCGCCCAAAAAGTCCTGCGGCTTCGGCGCGGGCAGCCCCGGAACTGCGAGCTAGTTCGCCAGGGCGGGCGTCGCGGGGGAGGCCAAGACGCAGTCAACGAGCGGCCGACGCGTCTTGGAAGCAGCCAAACCGGGGCGCGCATGCCAGCATGGGGGGCCATTCCGCGGCGAGACCGTGTTTCGCGCCCGCGAAAACCAAGTAGGTGACTCTGAAACAGCTCAACAAATCCTGTGCGCCGTCTCTTCTCCTGCGAGGAGGTCGAGCATGACTACTCCACAAAAGCGTGCACGCGAGGCGTCGCGTGACGAGAAAGCGCGGAACAAGGCGCATCGTCGCCAGGAAAAGCGCCATACCCGGAGCGCCGAGCCCGAGCTCGTGACCGCCGACGAGATCGCGGGAAACCTGCGCTCGATCGAGGACGTCATGGCCTCGCTCTTCGCAGGCAAGGATGCGCCCGAGCGAAGTGCAGCCCCGATCCCCACGAAGCTCTTCGTGGGCAGCCTGAGCGACGACACGTCCAGCGCCAAGCTGCGCGCGCACTTCGCGCCGCACGCCGAGATCGCCGAGGCCGTGGTCATCACCGATCGCAACACCGGCGCGTCCCGCAACTTCGGCTTCGTCACCGTCGCCGATCGCAAGGACGCACCCGGCGTGATCGAGGCGCTGCACCACAGCGAGCTGGATGGCTCGCACATCGTGGTCAACGTCGCGCAAGACCGTCGCTGAGCTCAGCCGCGTGCGACACCGCCACGCGCCTTCGGCTCTTCAGCCGTATGGCAGCGTGGTGGCGGTCTTTTGGCTTCCACCGAGAAAAGGCCCAGATCCTTCTCGGTGAAAAGTAGCGTCCCCAGAGGGATTCGAACCCTCGTCGTCGCCGTGAAAGGGCGATGTCCTGGGCCTCTAGACGATGGGGACCTTTCGAAAAACTGTTAGTGGGCCGTACAGGGATCGAACCTGTGACCGTCGGGTTAAAAGCCCGCTGCTCTACCGGCTGAGCTAACGGCCCCTGTGTCAGGCCCGCTAAAGGCTGGCCGTGATTAGCAACCTGGGTGTCCCGCGTCAAGAACGTGCCGCCCCAGTGGCCACGATTACGCTGACCATCCGACTTGCCAGGCCTGTGCAGGGGGAGTGCACGAATCGCTTGTCGCTTCGCGTCAAAGGGCCGGAGATGGACGGGTCGCGCGCCGCAATGCCAGGAATGCAGCACCGGGTATGTGCGTTGCTTGCGGGACTCGGTGGCAAACCTTGCAGAGGGGAAGCGGGGGCGCGAGATGGCATCCGTCGGACAAGCAGTGCTCATACTGGCGCAAGAAGGGGCGGACATCGGTCCCGTCCTCGCCGCGTGGCAGCACCGCGCGGACGACGACCTCGTCGCGGTGCTCCAGCAGCAAGTCGGCGAGAGCATGATCGATTTCAAGCGGCGACTGCAGACTCGTCTGCAGACTGGCTGCGGGATCGAGCGCGGCGCCTTCGTGGCCAAGCACGGCTTCGGGCTGCCGGACGTGCTCGCCACGGTGGCGCTGCTGAGCAGCCTCGTCGCCACGATGGTCGCGTTTGGCACCGGCACCGTCTACCTGTGGGGGCAAGCTGACGACGCGCTGGCCAGCTACGCGCTCGAGGCGCTGGCCGACGCGATGCGCGACCAGGTGCGCGGCACCGGTGTGCAGGTGATCACGGAAGAGCGCTCGCACTCCGGTGTGCACGAGATCGTCTCCGTGGGGGCCCGCGCCACCTCGCGCACGTCCGCCTGAGCGTCGCGGGCGCGAGCCCGTGCTAAGGCAGGCGCCACAGTCATGGCTCATCCCAGCGAACAGCGGCGCACCTTCGCGATCATCTCGCACCCCGACGCCGGCAAGACCACGCTCACCGAGAAGCTCCTGCTGTACGGCGGAGCGGTGCACCAGGCCGGCTCGGTGAAGTCGCGCAAGGCGGCGCGCGCGGCGACCAGCGACTGGATGGACATCGAGCGCAAGCGCGGCATCTCGGTCACGTCGAGCGTGCTGCAGTTCTTCCGCAACGGCTACTACTACAACCTGCTCGACACGCCGGGTCACCAGGACTTCAGCGAGGACACGTACCGCACGCTGACCGCGGCCGACTGCGCGATCATGCTGATCGACGCCGCCAAGGGCGTCGAGGCGCAGACGCGCAAGCTGTTCGATGTCTGCCGCAAGCGCGGCACGCCGATCGTCACCTTCGTCAACAAGCTCGACCGCCCGGCGCGCGACTCGTTCCACCTGATGAGCGAGGTCGAGGAG
Source organism: Polyangiales bacterium (assembly GCA_040508235.1). Lineage (GTDB taxonomy): Bacteria > Myxococcota_A > Polyangia > Polyangiales > DASUME01 > DASUME01. Next base: position 12,283 of record JBEVNG010000369.1, read on the forward strand.
GTGCTCGGCATCCACACCACGCCGCGCACCTGGCCGATCGGCTCGGGGGATCGCTTCAAGGGCGTG
>JBEVNG010000427.1:0-12410 GCA_040508235.1 Polyangiales bacterium
TCCTCCTGCGTACGGACTCGCTTGCGCAGCCAGCCCGCGACCTCGCCGAGCTGCGCGAGATCGAGGCCGGTGCGGATGCGCGAGCGCTCGAACATGTAGCCCACGTCTCCGGTGGCGACGTTGCCCGCCGCGCCCGGCGCGAACGGGCAGCCGCCGAGGCCGCCGATGGAGGCATCGAAGCTGCGCGCGCCCGCGCCGTAGGCCGCCCACACGTTCGCGATGCCGGTGGCGCGCGTGTCGTGGAAGTGCACGCGGATCGGCAGCGGTCGGATCGCCTCGATCACGCGGCGCACCAGCCGCTCGACCTCCCCCGGCGCGGCGACGCCGATGGTGTCCGCGAGCGCGATCTCCGCCGGACCTCCGTCGGCGAGCCGACGCGCATACTCGACCACGCGATCGTGCGGCACGTCGCCGCTGTACGGGCAGCCGAACGCGACCGAGATGGTGACCTGCGCCGGGCGGCCCTCGTGGCGCGCGAGCGCGAGCAGACGCAGCGCCATCTCCAGCGATTGCTCGCCGGTCTTGCCCTGGTTCTTCAGGCCGAACGCGTCGCTGGCCGCGCACACCAGCCCGAGCTGACCGATGCCCGCGGCGAGTGCACGCTGCGCGCCGCGCTCGTTGAGCACGAGGCCGATGCGTGTGGTGTCGCTGCGCGGCAGCGCGGCCAGCAACGCTTCCGCGTCCGCCATCTGCGGCACGACCTTGGGGTTGACGAAGCTCGCGACCTCGACGCGGCGCGCACCCGCCGCCTCCAGCTTGCGGATCAGCTCCACCTTGGTCGCGGTCGAGAGCTGCACGCTCTCGGTCTGCAGACCATCGCGAGGCCCCACCTCCACGATCTCGACATCGCGCTCCATGCCTGATCTTGACCGCGGCGGGATATCCGTCAATCGACGAAGCGGAGCGTGGTCTGCGTGCGGGTGGCTCCGGCAGCTACCCGTGCTTTGCACGCTATAGGCAGTCGACCGTGGCCACCTGCAGCGAGCGCGCGAGGCCGGCGTCGGCGGCGGGCTCGTCCCAGATCGCGATCAGCGTGCCCGCGCTGGAGAGCAGCTGCACGTCGCGCCCCGGCTCGCGCGTGAGCGTGGCCTCGCCGAGCACGCGGCCCTCGACGCTCACCGTGCGCGCATGCAGACCGAGGTCATCGCGGTACGCGACCGCGAAGCCGTTGCGGTAGGGCGCCGCCGCGAGCGCGCGCACCGGCTGGCTCGCGATCGTGACCGGGGCCGCGAGCTCGGCGCCGAGCGCACGGTAGCGCAGCGGCCCATCGACGTAGAAAACGCCGGTGGTCTCCGCGCGTGACGCGAACGCCAGCGCACCTCCGGCCTCGCCGATCTTCACCGGCTCGCCACTCAGCTCGCCGGTGTCGCGCAGCGAGCGCAGGGACACGCCACCCTCGCCCGCCCAGCCGAGCACACCGCGCCCCTGCTGCAGGCCGTCCTCGCGTCGAGCCAGCGCGAGCGACACCACGCCGGATGGACCAAGCTCGCGCCCCTGCAATTGGAGCATGCCGTCCGTCGCGTACGCGAGCGTGGGGGCACGCGTGGGTCCGAGCGCCGCCGTCACCAGCGCGCGTTCCTCGCCCTGATCGTTCGTGCGCCGGGTCCACGCGCGCATCGGCTGCGAGGGCGTGGTCTCGTAGAGGTCGAAGCGACTGGTGCGCTTCGAGCCGAAGTAGAGCAGCAGCTCGCGCTCGCCGTGCGCGAGCAGGGTGGGCTCACGCACCGGCAGGCAGTCGGCGCGATCGACGTCGAGCGCCGTCCCGGCGTCGTCGCCCTCGGAGAGGAAGTTCAGGTAGCGCAGGCCCTGCTCGAACGCGCACTCGGGGGCGATCATCGCCAGGTGCACGCGGTCGCCCTCGAGCACGGCACTGAACGAGCGCGCCGCACTCTCGCCAAGCGCGAACGCTCGCCGCGCACCGAGGCAGGCGGGCGGAGCCGTCGGCAGCGCGGCGCGCGCATCCATGCCGGCGTCGCGCGCGCCCGCGTCGATGGGTGGTCCGACCTCTGGCGAACGCTCGTCTTCCCGCTCGTCCCCGCAGCCGAGTCCGCCCAGCACGCCGCAGAGGATGGATGGCAGCCAACGTGCTCGCATCGCGCCTCCGAGTATGCGCGCGCTCGCCGTGGAGTCGTGCCCCAACGCACGAGAATCGCTTGAGACCACCGTAAAGTCGTGCTTTACAGAGTCTCCCCCGCCGCACCCGCGAGAGCCCCACTTGCTCTTCAACTCGTCCGAGTTCGTGTTGTTCTTCGCGCTGGTGCTGCTGCTCTACACGCGGCTCGCGCACCGCGGGCAAAACCGCCTGCTGCTGCTCGCCAGCTGCATCTTCTACGGCTGGTGGGACGTGCGCTTCCTGAGCCTCGTCGCGTTCTCCGGCGGCGTCGACTACATGGTCGCGCTGCGGCTCGACCGCGAGGAAGACGCCGCCCGACGCAAGCTGCTGCTGCGCATCAGCCTGGTCAGCAACCTGACGCTGCTCGGCTTCTTCAAGTACTTCAACTTCTTCACCGACAGCACGGTCGAGCTACTGCAGGTGCTGGGCTTCCGCGCCGACGCGCCCACGCTGCAGATCGTGCTGCCCGTGGGCATCTCGTTCTACACCTTCCAGAGCCTCAGCTACACGCTCGACGTCTACTGGCGCAAGCTCCAGCCCTGCAAGGATCCGCTCGACTTCGCGACCTTCGTGATGTTCTTCCCGCAGCTGGTCGCGGGCCCGATCGAGCGCGCGACGCACATGCTGCCGCAGGTGCAGCGGCCGCGCCGCATCACCGCCGACATGGTGCGCGAGGGCGGCTGGCTGATCCTGCTCGGCTTCTACAAGAAGACCGTGCTCGCGGACAACATGTCCACGCAGACCTCGCGCATCTTCAGCGACCCCGCCAGCGCGCACGGCCTGGAGGTGCTGATCGCGGTCTACGCGTTCGCGTTCCAGATCTACGGCGACTTCTCCGGCTACTCGGACATCGCGCGCGGCGTCGCCAAGCTGCTCGGCTTCGACCTGATGCACAACTTCCGCATGCCGTACTTCGCCACCAACCCGGCGGAGTTCTGGCGGCGCTGGCACATCAGCCTGTCGACCTGGCTGCGCGACTATCTGTACGTCCCGCTGGGCGGCAACCGCGGCGGCAACACCTACCGCAACCTGATGACCACCATGGTGCTCGGCGGCCTGTGGCACGGCGCGTCGTGGAACTTCGTCGCCTGGGGCGCGTACCAGGGCGGGCTGCTCTGCGCTCACCGGGCGTGGACGGGGGGCAAGACCATCGCCGAGGAGGGACTGACCTGGCGGCGGCTCGGCAAGGCCGCGCTGTTCTTCCAGCTCGTCTGCTTCGGCTGGCTGCTGTTCGCGGTGCGCAAGCTGGGCGACGTGGCGATCTTGGCCCACCAGCTGGTGAGCCCCTTCCAGTTCAACGGCAAGCTGATGCTCGCCAACCTGATCGTGTTCGCCACGCCGCTGATGGTGCTCGACGCGGTCCAGCTGCAGGCCGGAAGCACGGATCGCATTCGCGCCTGGCCGCGTCCGGTGCGGCTCGCGGTGTACGCGTACCTGAGCTGCTTGATCGTGCTCAGTGGCCAGCCGGGTGGTCAGGACTTCATCTACTTCCAGTTCTGATCGGACCGGTCACTTTTCGATTGCTCCGATCGATCGCAGCGATAACTCTCCTACCGTGGCGGGGCGAGCACCGGGAACGCTGGACTATCGCGATGATCGATTCATCGCGCGCTTCGCGTACGACGCGGTGGTGGTGGCCGAGCTCAAGCAGCTGCCGCGCAGCGCGCTCAAGGAAGACGGCGAGTGGGTGGTCGAGCGCCACCGGCCCAGCGTCGCCCGCTTGCTGCGCATCGGCAGGGATCACGCGTGGCACTTCACGGCCGCCGCCAAGCGCGCGATCGGCCAGCTCCAGGAGCACGCCGAGACGCTGCGCTTCGCCATCGACGTGGTGCAGGGCGCGGCCGGCGAGCCGTGGTTCCTGTGCCTGCTCGGCGACGACTACACCCTGCAGCAGACCGTGAAGGAGATCGGCGGGTCCTTCCTCGACGACGCCGACGACAGCTGGTGGGTGCCCGCCAACTTCCCCGGCGCGCGCACGGCCCTGCTCGAGATCGCCCAGACGGACGATCGCCTCGAGGTCTCGGAGTCCGCCTGGCGGCTGCTCGAGGGCTCGGAGGAAGTGTACCTGCCCCACGGCAGCAACCCCTCGGCCGCCCTCGACAGCGAGGACGAGCTGCCCGACGATCTGGCGCTCGGCGGAGTCTGGGAGCCCACCGAGCTCGACTACCAGATGCACGCGCTCAGCTCGGCGGTGCGCGAGGACACCTTCAAGCCCGCGCTGCGCGATGCCCTGCGGCCCTACCAGATCGCCGGCGTGCGCTACCTGTGCTCGGCCGGGCGCGCGTTCCTCGCGGACGAGCCCGGCCTCGGCAAGACGCTGCAGACGCTCTCCACCATCGAGACGCTGCAGGCCTACCCCGCGCTGGTGCTCTGTCCGGCCGCGCTGCAGCGCACCTGGTTGCGCGAGAGCCAGCGCTGGCTGCCCGAGGGCAAGACCATCGTCGCGCTGGAGGGACCGTCCGAGTCGGTGCCCGTCGTCGACGTGCTGATCGTCAGCTACGAGCTGGTCGCACGCCACCAGCAGCTGCTGGCCGAGCGCCCGTTCGAGGCCATCGTCGCGGACGAGAGCCACCTGCTCAAGAACCGCGAGGCCCAGCGCACGCGCGCGGCGCTGGAGATCGCCGACAGGGTCGAGAACCTGCGCCTGTGCCTGTCGGCCCGGCCGGTCGGCGAGCCCATCGACCTGGCGGCCCAGCTGGAGTTCCTGGGTGTGCTGGAGTCGGAGTTCGGCGGCTTCTGGTCGTACGCGGATCGCTACTGCGCCCCCAAGGACGACGGCGCAGGCATGCGCTTTGGCTCCGCGCGCATGGACGAGCTGGCCCAGCGCCTGCGCTCCACCTGCTACGCGCGCCGCACCAAGATCGCGGTGGTCGCGCAGCTGCCGGAGAAGTCGCGCGCGCTGCACTGGCTGGAGCTCGACGACCGCAAGCACTACGCGCAGGTCGAAGAGAACGCGCGCGAGGCGCTGCGTGCGCTGGTGGGCGACGGCCCCGCCCAGCAGAAGGAGCGGCTCGAGCACGTCGAGCGCGTGCTGCACGAGTGCGGCCGCCAGAAGACGGCGGCGATCGCCCGCTGGGTGTCGACGTTCCTCAGCAGCGGCCAGCCGCTGGTCCTGTTCGCGCAGCATCGCGACGTGATGAACGCGCTGATCGAGAGCTTCCCCAACGCGGTCTCGGTCTCCGACGGCGACGACGCAACGCAGCGCCAGAAGGCCGTGCGCGCGTACCAGAGCGGCGAGGCGCAGCTGATGATCTGCTCCACGCACGCGGCCGGCATGATCGCGCTGACGCGTGCGCCCAACGTCGCGTTCGCGGAGATCGCGTGGAGTGCCGCCACGTCGGACCAGGTGCACCGCATCGGCAGCGAGCAGGGCTTCACCGGCTGGTACCTGGTTGGGGACGACACCATCGACTCGCTCGTGCTCGACGTGATCGCGCAGAAGCGCGTGATGGCGGGCCAGCTGCACGAGAGCGTGTTGCTCGAGGTCGCCCACGAGATCGCGCGCATGACCGAGCCGCGCGCGCCAGTGGTCCGCATGCTGCCGGCGCTCGTGCGCAAGATCGGCTGACGCAAGCGGCGTGGCAGTGGTTTGATCGCGGGCTTTCGTTGCACGCTGATCGTCATGCTCCGCCGTGTCTCGCTCGCCTTCGCGCTTGCGCTCGCTGCCGGCTGGTTGACGGCGCCGTCGCCGGCCGAGTGCAGGCAGTGCAACAACAAGAAGTGCTTCTGGAACGCCGACTGCGGACGGCTGTGTACGTGCCTGTTCGAGGGGGGCAAGAAGCGCAACAAGAAAGGCGTCTGCGCGCAGGTCGGTGACTGATAGGCTGGCGCGAATGCTCACGCGTTCGCTCGTAGTGTGCCTGGCGCTCGGCGTGACCAGCTCTGCGCGCGCTTACTGCCGCACGTACACCGACGACCCGCTGCCCAGCACCTGCCCGGACGAGTGCGTGAACAAGGGCTTTCCGGTCGCGTGGCAGACGCCGGACCTGCACTACACGTTTCACTCGCGCGGGTTTCCCAACGTCAGCGGCGCGGACCTGCGGCGCATCTTCGCGCTGTCCGCCGAGGCGTGGACCGAGGTCACCTGCGGCGACGAGCCCATCGGCTTCACGCTGGAGGCGGAGGAAGCGACCACCGAGTTGTTGCTCGGCCCCAAGCGTGCAGAGCCGAACAAGAACGTGATCGTGAACCTCACGGCCGAGGAGTGGGCGGCGGAGATGCTGGGCAACTCCGCGTACGCCATCACCGGGGCCTGGTTCGAGTCCGAGACCGGCAAGATGGTGGGCGCGGACATGGTGTTCAACTCCACCATGGGTCCGTTCGGCGAGTGCCCGGACAGCGGCTGCGTCGCCGGTGGGCCGCGCGTCGATCTGCGCAACGTGGCGACGCACGAGTTCGGCCACTTCCTCGGGCTCAACCACAGCGAGGTCGAGGGCTCGACGATGTATTGTAGCGCGACCGCGCGCGACATCGAGAAGCGCACGCTCGCCGCGGACGACATCGAGGGCCTGTGCGCGATCTATCCGCCGGGCGAGTCGTTCGACGCGCCGACGCCCATGACGAGCATGCGCGGCAAGAGCGAGGGCTGCGCACTGGGCGCCGAGGCGAGCGGCGGCTGGGTCTTGCTCGCGCTGCTGCTGCGCCGTCGTCGACGCTAGAAGCCCTTGCTCATCGACTTGTACTTGCCCTTGCAGAACTCGCAGTCGGCGCCGAGGAACTGCGCCTTGCGTTCGTCCTCGCCGGCCAGGTGCCAGCGCAGCCAGGCGGTGATCGGAGCCAGTCCCTGGCGCGCGGCCGCGATGTGGTCGACGCCGTCCATCACGGTCATGAACACCGGCACCTTGGTCGCGGTGTAGTCGCGCTGGCCGTTGGGCGTGGCGAGCGTGTCGCTGGCGCCGAGGATGTACGCGGTGGGCTTCTTCAGCTTGCTGGAGCCGTTGCCGTCGAACGAGCCGCCCGCGACGTGGAGCGTGGTGGTCAGGCGCGGATCGTCCGCCATCGCGAACGTGCTGATCGAGCCCTGCGAGTGGCCGCCCGAGGCGACCTTGCTGGTGTCGAGCTTGCCGAAGAACGGGCTGCCCGACGCCTCGTTCTGCGCGATCAGGTAGTCGAGCGCCTTCTTGTGGTCGGTGCCGTCGCCGGTGGACGCGTGCGCCTCGATCACGAAGCCGTGCGACGCCCAGTGCGTGAGGTGGTCGCGGTAGTTGCTGGCGTTGGTGCCGGCGCCCGCGCCCCAGGTGAAGAGCGGGTGCTTCACGCCGTCCTTGCCCAGCTCCTTGGGGTGCACGACCCAGCCGCGATTCGGGCCGGTGTTCATCAGGATCGTGACCTCGTACGGGCCGGCGTCCGCGACGCTGGTGACAGGCGGCAGCGAGCCGCTGCCCGGCTCGGGCTCCGCGACGTCGGCATCCGCGACGCCTGCATCACGCGACGCGGGCGGGTCGTCGGGCCTCGTCGCGTCGGGCTTCGTGGCATCGGGCTTGGCGCCGTCGGGCTTGGTGGGGTCCGGCTTCGCGGCGTCGACCTCCGGCTCCTCTTCGTCGTCCTCGGGCGGGTCTCGCCTCGCGTCGACGGCGGCATCCTTGACGACGGGACGGGAAGCGTCGGGGCGCGCGGTGTCGGGCTCCTGCTCTTCCGGCGTCGGCGTGGTGATGATCTTCGGCGTCTCGTCGCACGCGAACATGGACAGCGAGAGGGCGACGACCACGAGGGACCCGGTGCGCATCGCCTCGCTCATACGACGCATCGCCCGCGCGGATCCATGCGCTGCCGCGCACAAAGCGACGCGAGGGTGCACAGTTCGCGGCACGCGCGAGCGGGTGGCCAGAGTGGATGAAGCCTGTCAGGGACAGGCGTGGTTGCAGGCCTTGGAGCCGTCCGGGCAGCTGACCAGCCCGCCGCCCAGGCAGACCAGCGAGCAGTTGCTCTGCCCCGGATTGCAGCGCGCGAGGCAGCTCCCGTTCTGCAGACAGCTCATCGCGCACGTGTTGGAGGTGGTGCGGCAGTCGAGCTCGCAGACCGCGTTCTGGCCGCAGCTCGCGGAGCACATGGAGCTGGTGCCGCAGGCGTGGCGGCACACGCTGTTGCTGCTGCAGGACTGGGTGCAGCGCCCGGTCATCTGGCACTGCACGTCGCAGTCCGCGCCGGTGGAGCAGTTGATGTCGCAGCTGGAAGAGGTTCGGCACTCGATCAAGCAGTCGCTGCCGTTGGGGCACGAGCGGCTGCACATCGCGCCCGGGGCACACACCGTCGTGCTGCCCATGGGGCCGGTATCGACAGCGGCGTCGTTGGCATCGTCGCTGGCGGCGTCACTGTCGGCTGCGGCCGTCGCATCCGAGGCGGCGTCCAGCTCGGCGTCCTCGCGCGCGGCGTCCGCGTCGAGGTCCGCATCGTGGGCGGTGCCGTCGAGGAGATCTCGGTCCGAAGGCACGTCGCCATCCAGGTCGCCCGCGTCGGAGCCGCCATCCAGCGCAGCGTCCGGGACGAGCGCGGCGAGCGGGTCGTAGCCGAACAGAGAGCACCCGGGCAGCACGGCGAGCAGGATCGACAGCAGGCGCGTGGCCACGTGCGCGCGATCGTACCACGCGGGCTAGAGGCAGCGCTCCAGCGTGCGGCAGATCGCGGTCAGCTCCTCGGGGGTGTGGCCCGCGAAGCCGAAGCGGAACGCGTCGAGGCGCCCCGCGTGCAGGTGGGCCGAGCCCGGCTGCAGCACCAAGCCGCGCGCCTCCGCACGCGCGACCAACGTCTCGATGCGCACGGCGCTGCGCACCCACAACGCGAGCCCACCACTGGGGCACTCGCAGCCCAGCTTCGTGCTGCCGAGCCGCTTCAGCAGGTGGTCGCGTCGCTTCACGTACAGCAAGCGCGCGCGGCGCGCGTGGCGCTGCAGCTCGCCGTCCTCGATCAGCTCCGCGACCGCGCGCTCCAGCACCACGTCGCCCTGGCGATCCAGCACCGCGCGCGTGGCACGCAGCGCCTCCACGATCGAGGGGCTCGCGATCGCGTAGCCGAGTCGCACCGCGGGCGCGAGCAGCTTGGACAGGGATGCGATGTACACGTAGCGAGGCGACGCGGGTGTGGCGCACAGCGGCAGCAGCGGCGTGCCGTCGAAGTGGTATTCGTAGTCGTAGTCATCTTCGACCAGGCAGACGTCGTGTTGCTGGCAGATGCGCTGCAGGTGCATACGCCGCTCGGGCGAGAGCGAGACCGTGGTCGGATACTGGTGGTGCGGCGTCACGTAGACCGCCTTGAGGCGACCACGCAGCTTCTTCGCGAGCGCCTCCAGCCTGGCGGTGTCGAGGCCGTGGCCATCGACGGACACGTGCGCGATCTTGGCGCCGGTCAGCGAAAGCGCGCGCCAGGCCGGTGTGTAGCCAGGATCCTCCACGGCGACCACGTCGCCCGGCTTCAGCGTCGCGAGCGCGAACAGGCTCAGCGCGCCCTGACTGCCGCGCGTCAGCACGATCTGCTCCGCCCGCGCGGACAGCCCACGCGCCTGGCTCACGAAGCTGGCCAGCACCTCGCGCAGCCGTGGGTCGCCGGCGGGATCGCCGTAGTCGAGCTGCCCCGTGCGCGCGAGCGAGCGCAGAGCGCGCCGCTGTGCACGCGCCAGTGCATCGAGCGGCGCGATGCGCGCGTCCGGCGTGCCGTCGCTGATGCGCGTCCTGGCAGCGCCGCGCACCGTCTCCTTCACCGTGGGCTGTGCATCGCCGACGGCGGACCTGGGCAGGTGAGCCGCCACGCGCACGCCACGCTGCGGCAGCGCCTCCAGCCAGCCCTGCGCGATCAGCTCGTCGAACGCCGCCACCACCACCTTGCGGTTCACGCCCAGCTGCGCGGCCAGCGGACGGGTGCCCGGCAAGAACGCACCCGGGAGCAAGCGACCGCGCTGGATCTCGCGCACCAGCGCGCGCGCCAGCTGCGTGCGACGCGGCACCGACGTGCTCACGTCGAGCTGGAGGTCGAACCGCCACGGCCGCGCATCTGGACCCCTGATCATCCGCGAACTGGCTCCTCTCAAGGGTCCAGCTTCCCGTTAGCTTGAGCTCCACGCAAGGCGCCACCGGGGCGCGAGGAGTGACGATGACCACCAAGTTTCATTCCGCGGACTTCGACAAGACACCCCCACGGCCGCGCGTGGTGATGCCGGAGCGGCTGGCGCATCCGGCCGTCGAGACGGCGCGGCAGGACGACTACTCCAGGGCGCGCAAGCACCCGGTGTTCTTCGTCGACCTGCCCTCGCATGCGATCAGCATGACGATCGGCTGGCTCGACGAGGGACAGTCGAGCAACCGGCACCGCCACACCTACGAGACCGTGCTCTACGTGCTGGAGGGCGAGGGCTACTCGTACGTCGGCGGCAAGCGCGTCGACTGGCGCGCGGGCGACGCGCTGTACGTGCCGGTCTGGGCCTGGCACAACCACGTCAACACCGGCCGCGGGCGGGCGCGCTACCTCGCCTGCGAGAACGCGCCGATGCTGCAGAACATGGGCGGCGTCGCGCTGCGCGAAGAGGTGCCCGAGCGCGGGGATCAGCTGTTCGATCGCGACCACGAAGGAGGTGCACGATGAGCACGCTGCAAGGAATCGTCGCCTACCCGATCACGCCGTTCACCCACGATGACCACATCGACACCCAGCTGCTGACGCGGATCGTCGACGGCATGCTCGACGCGGGCGTGCATGCGCTGGCGCCGCTCGGCAGCACCGGCGTGTTGCCGTACCTACGCGACGAGGAACGCGAGCAGGTGACGGAGCTGGTCGTGAAGCGCGCGGCCGGTCGCGTGCCCACGCTGGTCGGCGTGTCGAGCCTGACCACCGAGCGCACCATCCACCACGCACGCTTCGCGGAGCGCGCCGGCGCCAGCGCGGTGATGATCCTGCCGATGAGCTACTGGAAGCTCACCGACGCGGAGTTGGTGGCGCACTTCGACGCCGTCGCGCGCGCGATCGGCATCCCGATCGCGCTCTACAACAACCCCGCCACCGGCGGCCTCGACCTGAGCCCCGAGACGATCGCGCGCGTGCTGCGCATCCCGAACGTGACGATGGTGAAGGAGAGCACCGGCGACGTGAACCGCATGCACCGGCTGGTGCAGCTGTGCGGCCACGACGTCGCCTTCTACAACGGCAGCAACCCACTCGCGCTGGCGGCCTTCGTGGCGGGCGCACGAGGCTGGTGCACCGCCGCGCCGCACGTGATCCCGGCCTTGAACCTGGAGCTGTACGAGGCCGTGAAGCGCGGCGACCTGGCCGCGGCAAAACACAGCTTCTATCGGCAGCTGCCGTTCCTCCAGTTCATCGTGGCGCACGGGCTGCCGCGCACCATCAGCGCGGCGCTGCAGCTGATTGGCACCGAGGTCGGACCGCTGCGTGGTCCCCTGCAGCCGCTGCCCGGCGAGCAGGTCGCCGCGCTGCGACGAATTCTCAGCGAGCTGCGGGTTCCGCTCGCGCAGAACGTTGCGTAGCCCGCAACAACTCGTTTCGTTCATTGCACTTCACGCATCGGCGCGGACGGCTCAAGCTGTCTCGCTGGAGAGGACCGCCGATGCCGACTTACCGTTCCAAGACCTCGACCGCTGGCCGCAACATGGCCGGAGCCCGCGCGCTCTGGCGTGCGACCGGCATGACCGATGGCGACTTCGAGAAGCCGATCATCGCGGTCGTGAACTCCTTCACGCAGTTCGTGCCGGGCCACGTGCACCTGAAGGACCTCGGTCAGCTGGTGGCGCGCTCGATCGAAGAGGCGGGTGGCGTGGCCAAGGAGTTCAACACCATCGCGGTCGATGACGGCATCGCCATGGGTCACGACGGAATGCTGTACAGCCTTCCGTCGCGCGACATCATCGCCGACTCGGTCGAGTACATGGTCAATGCACACACCGCCGACGCGATGGTGTGCATCTCCAACTGCGACAAGATCACGCCCGGCATGCTGATGGCCGCGATGCGCCTCAACATCCCGGTCGTGTTCGTGTCGGGTGGCCCGATGGAGGCCGGCAAGACCAAGCTCGCCAAGCACAAGCTCGACCTGATCGACGCGATGGTGATGGCGGCCGATCCCAAGGTCGACGACGAGACGCTGGCCGCGGTCGAGCGCTCGGCATGTCCGACCTGCGGCTCCTGCTCCGGCATGTTCACCGCCAACTCGATGAACTGCCTCACCGAGGCGCTGGGCCTGTCTTTGCCGGGCAACGGCACGCAGCTCGCCACCCACGCCGATCGCAAGACGCTGTTCGAGCAAGCGGGCCACCGCATCGTCGAGCTCGCGCGTCGCTACTACGAGCAGGACGATCAG
>JBEVNG010000434.1:0-4353 GCA_040508235.1 Polyangiales bacterium
ACCTCGGGCGCCATGGAGACGAAGTCGGGGTTGTGCGCGAGCCGACCGTCGATGCCGAACCAGGAGGACGGGAGCAGCGGGCGGATGGCCTGGTAGTCGAGCAGGAGCGCGCTCATCGCATCGACGCCCGCCATCGACACGCCCTTGTCCTTGTGCTCCATCGCGTTGAGCGAGACGTCGGCGAGCTGCTCGAGGCCGCGAATTGCCTCCTGCTGCGCCGCCAGCACCTCGTCCTCCGCGAGGCCGTTGCGCAGCACCGCGAGCGTCTTGTCGCGGATGCGCCCCACGATGTTGATCGGGTTCAGGAACTCGAACACGTAGGCGAAGTACGGCAGCAAGATCAGGAGGCACAGCGTCAGCATGCCCATGGCCACGCCGATCGCGACGTAGGGCACGAAGCCGGTGCGGCCCGGCGTCTCGTCGATGATCAGGTTGACCCACAGCGACTGCAGCGCGGTCACGACGAAGAAGCCCATCACCAGAAAGTTGATGGGCTCGCGCACGAACAGCTCGGTGATGCGGTGGGTGTAGCGGTTGGAGGCCAGCTCCACGATGATGGCGACGACCGTGATGGCGATCGCCAGCACCGCGGCCACCACCTCACCTGCGCTGCTCAAGGTGTTCTGGGCGGAGCTGGGGTTGGGCGTGGCCAACAGATCCACCACGCGCCAGAACGCGGCCGGCTGCAGCGTGTCGAGCGTCACCGTGACGACGAACACCGTGAGCGCGGAGCCGAGCAGCCATGACAGCGGGTACAGCCACACCCTGAGCTCGCTCGAGAACCGCAGTGGACGCATGCGTCCAAGCCTACATTAGCGACGCGGCCGGGTCGCCCTGCAAGGTGGCGGTCCGCCTTTGCCCCGCTCGCACCCGGCTGCTACCGTTGGCCCCCTTTTTCGACGAGGCGAGATGTCGATCAGCAGCGCGCAAGTTGTCCGAACCGACCGAGCCACCGATGCCCTCGCTTGGGCAGTTGCGATCGCCAAAGGCGCGACGCCGCTGGCTTCGGCCGAGCGCGTGCGCTGCACCGAGGACGAGTGGCGGGCGATGAGCGTGACCGAGGTGCGCGCCGGCCTGGACGACCTGTTGCTCGCGCGCCAGCCCGACGCGGGCCTCGACGCGCTGCTCGAGGTGGGCTGCCTCGACGCCTGGCTGCCTGAGATCAGCGCCATGGTCGGCTTCGGCGACGGCGAGTGGCGGCACAAGGACGTCTGGAAGCACACGAAGCAGGTGGTCTGGCAGAGCGTGCCCCGCCTGAACGTGCGCTGGGGCGCGCTCCTGCACGACATCGGCAAGCTCAAGACCCGCAGCATCGGCGACAACGGCGAGGTGCACTTCTTCGGCCACTCCGAGGTGGGCGCGGCGATGTTCAAGAAGCGGGTGGCGCGCCGGCTCGGCTTCGAGGGCGACCTCTACCAGCGCGTGCACTACCTGATCCTCCACCACTTGCGCGCGAGCCAGTACGACGGCAGCTGGACCGACGCCGCGGTGCGCCGCTTCGCGCGCGAGATGGACGAAGGCCTGCGCGACCTGCTCGATTTGAGCCGTGCCGACATCACCACCAAGCGTCCCGAGAAGCGCAAGCGTGGCCTGCGGCAGATCAGCGAGCTGAGCCGCCGCGTGAAGGATCTGGCGGTCCTCGACGCCAAGGTCGCGCCGCTGCCCAAGGGCCTCGGCACCGCGCTGTCCGAGACCTTCGGCATCCCGCCCAGCAAGCGGCTCGGAGATCTGCGCAAGGCGCTCGAAGACGCGTGCGAGCGCGGCGACCTGCCCGCCGGGCAGGACACGGCGTTCTACCTCGCGTGGGTCAAGGAAAACGCCGCGACCCTCGAGATCACCTGAAGGTCCGCGCGCTCAGCCCTGCGACACCGAGCCGCGGTCGACCCGCAGCTTGCGCTTGGCGTCGTACATGAGCTTGTCGGCCGACGACAGCAGCTCGGCCAGGCTCTTGGCGTGCGCCGCGTCGTACAGCGCGCAGCCGACCGCCACCGACAGCGTGTAGGGGCGCCCGGCGGTCTCGTTGTGGCGTCGCACGTTCTCCTGCAGCCGCGACTTCGCCAGCTCCGCAAACGCCACGTCGCCCTCGGCCAGGATCACGAACTCGTCGCCGCCGAGGCGCGCCAGGATGTCGGCGCCGCGGAAGGTCGTGCGCAGCACCTCGGCCATGTCGACCAGCACCCTGTCGCCCTGCTCGTGGCCGAGCTCGTCGTTGATCGCCTTCATCCCGTTCAGGTCCGCGAACAACACGACCAGCGGGCGCGCGTAGCGACCCGACGTGCACAGCTGCTGCTCGGCCAGCAGCATGAAGCCGCGCCGGTTCTGCAGCCCGGTCAGCTCGTCGACCAGCGAGGCCTGACGGATCTGCTGCTCCAGCTCGAGCCGCTCGGTGATGTCTTGCACCTGCGCCACGAAGAATGAGGATGTGTCCTCGTCGCCGTGTACGAGCGCGACCGACAACGAGATCCACACCGTGTGTCCATCGCGATGCACGTAGCGCTTCTGCAGCTGGTAGCTCGGGATCTCGCCCGCGAGCAGCTGCTTCACCAGCGCGAGGTCCGCCTCGAGGTCGTCCGGGTGGGTGATGCTCTGCGAGTCGCTCGCTAGCAGCGCGTCGCGGCTGTAGCCGGTGATCGCGCAGAACGCGTCGTTGACGCGGAGCCAGTGCCCGTCGAGCGCGGCCAGCGCCATGCCGATCGGCGCGCAGTCGAAGGTGAGGCTCAGCTCTTCCTCCGCCTGACGCAGCTTGCGCATGGTGCGCGTGCGCTCGGTCGCGTCGCGGATCATCGCGGTGTAGAAGCCGCCGGCGCGCCCCATCCAGAACGAGATCGACAGCTCGATCGGGAACTCGCTGCCGTCCGCGCGCAGCCCGCTAATCTCCAGCACCTTGCCGACGAACGAGGGCGTGGCGCCTGCGCTGACCCGCGCGATTCGCGCTTCGTGTGCGGCGCGGTAACGCTCGGGCATCAGCAGCGCGATGGGCTGGCCCAGCAGCGCCTCGGGCGCGCGGCGAAACACGGACTCGAGCGCCTTGTTGGCGAACACCACGTTGCCAGCCGCGTCGGCGGTGACGATCACGTCGAGCGACGACTCGGTGATCGCGTGAATCATCGCGCGGTGCTCCTGCAGCTCGCGGCGCGTGCTCGTGAGCTCGATCTCCGCGCTCACGCTGGAGGCGAGCGTGCGCATGACCTCGAGCTCCGCCTCGGTCCACTTGTGCGGCTCCGAGTCGACCGTGCAGAACGCGCCGATGGTCTGCCCGCCCACCTCGAGCGGGATGCCGGCGTATGCCTGCACGCCCAGCTCGTCGATGGCGAGGTTGTCGCGCACGAGCGGGTGAGAGCGCGCGTCGTTCACCACGAACTCCTCGCGCGACGCCACCGCGTGCTTGCAGAACGAGTGCGACAGCGGCGTCCCGCGCCGCGACGCCCACGGCTCGGCCAGGCCGACCTGGCTCTTGAAGAACTGCCTGCGGTCGTCGACCAGGGAGATCAACGCCGCAGGCGTGCCGAGCAGGCGGGTCGCGAGCGAGGTGTAGCGGTCGAAGCGCTCCTCCTGCGGGCTGTCGAGCAGCTCGGTGTTGTGGAGCGCCTCGAGGCGCGCGACGTCCCGCAAGGCGCTGAGCAGTTCCGCGCGCATCACGTCATTGTAGAGCAGACCGTGGCTCGACCACCACGGTCTCCCCGATTCAGGACGTCACTCGTGGTGGTTGTTGCCGCGACGGAGGTAGGCGGGGATGTCGAGCACCCGCTCGTCATGCAGCGCACTGGAGCCGAAGCCGCTCGGGCGCGTGGCGGAGACGAGAGCTGGCTCGCCCTGCGGCTCCTTGCGCCCTTGCAGGCGACCCGGACCGACCGCGCCGGTGGTGTAGGAGACGCGCCCCTGCTCCGAACCGGGCCGCATCTGCAACTGGCCGCGCATGGGCTGCGGCGCGAACGAGGAGCGCTGCGCGCCCGCCGGGTAGGCGGCGTGCGAGGGGCGCACGTCGTGCGGCTGCTCGTACTCGAAGCCGGTCGCGATCACGGTGACCTTCACCATGTCGCCCATGCTCGCGTCGGTGACGACGCCGAAGATGATGTTGGCGTC
Organism: Polyangiales bacterium; assembly: GCA_040508235.1. Taxonomy (GTDB): domain Bacteria; phylum Myxococcota_A; class Polyangia; order Polyangiales; family DASUME01; genus DASUME01. Next base: position 4,084 of record JBEVNG010000434.1, read on the forward strand.
TTCGTGGGCCGACTCCTGCACCAGGCTCGCCGCCGCCTCGATCTCGCCGAGCTTCACCTCGGGACCCGCGGTGAAGTTGAGCAGGATGCCGGTCGCACCCTCGACCGAGACCTCGTCGAGCAGCGGGCTGGCGATGGCCATGCGCGCGGCCTCGATCGCGCGGTCCTTGCCCTTGCCGTAGCCGGTGCCCATGAGCGCGCGGCCCATGTTGCACATGATGGTCTTCACGTCGGCGAAGTCGACGTTGATGAGGCCGGGGTGGACGATCAG
>JBEVNG010000475.1:0-9831 GCA_040508235.1 Polyangiales bacterium
CCTCTCGCGACGGGAGTGGTTGATCGGCGCGGCGGGCCTGGTCGCCTGCTCCAGCGACAGGCGCGATGCCGCCCATGCCTCCGAGGGCGCACGCGATACGCTGACCATCGCGTTCGATGGCGCGGGCGTCAGCGCGTTCGCGCTCGATCCGCACAACTCCGGCTACGCGCCCCACAACCGCGTGATGCGCTCGATCTACGACAGCCTCACGCGGCTGCTGCCGGATCAGTCGATCGGACCGTGGCTGGCCGAGTCGTGGGAGCTCTCGCCCGAGCGCACGCAGTACGTGTTCAAGCTGCGCGGCGGCGTGACGTTCCACGACGGCACGCCGTTCGACGCGGCGGCGCTCAAGTACAACTTCGATCGCCTGGCCGACGAGAAGAACGTGCTGTCGTCGCGCGCGCACCTCGGGCCGTACGTGCGCAGCGAGGTGCTCGCGCCCGACCGCCTGCGCGTGGAGCTGAGCGAGCCGTACACACCGTTCCTGCGCAACCTGTCGACGACCAAGCTCGGCATCGTCTCGCCCGCGGCAGTCGAGAAGTACGGCAAGACCTTCGCGCAGAACCCGGTCGCGACTGGGCCGTATCGCTTCGTGGAGCTGAAGCCGGGCACCGAGATCCGGCTGGCGCGCAACGCCGACTACCGCTGGGCGCCCCCGTCGTCGGTGCACCAGGGCCCCGCCAAGTTTGCCAAGCTGAACTTCATCAACGTGCCCGAGGAGTCGACGCGTGTGGCGGTGCTGGTCAGCGGGCAGGCGGACGCGGCCGACCTGATCCCGCCGCAGAACCTGGCCAGCCTGCGCAAGGACGCGCGCTTCACGCTGCTCGAGCGCGAGCTGCTCAACACCAACTACGCGCTCACCCTCAACGTCACTCACCAGCCCTGGGACGATGCGGACATGCGTCGCGCGGTGCGGCTGTCGCTCGACATCGACGCCATCGTGCGCACGATCTACCTCGGCAACTATGCGCGCGCCTGGTCCGTGCTCTCGCCCGGCATGCTGGGCTCGGCGGAGAGGCTGCTGGCCGACAGCTGGAAGCCAGACCCCGCGCGCGCGAAGCAGATCCTGGAGCAAAAGGGCTGGAAGACCGGACCCAACGGCACGCGCGTGAAGGGCGGCAAGCCGCTGACGATCCGCTTCATCGACTCGCAGGGCAACCGCGAGAAGCGGCTCGACGTGATCAAGCTGGTGCGCCGTCAGCTGCAGGACGTGGGCGTCGATCTGTTCGTCGACAGCCAGCAGCCGGGCGTGACCTCGATCGCGATGACCGAGAACAAGCACGACCTGGCGGCTGGCGCGATCTTCCACGGCGATCCAGACGTGCTGAGCCAGTCGTACGATCCGGACGTGCGCACGTCGCTGTCCGGCAACCGCGTGGTCGATCACGAGATCATCGGCTGGCTACGCGAGGCGGCGCACGAGCCGGATGGCCCGCGCCGCGCCGAGCTCTATCACCACGTGCAGCGCAAGATCCTGGACCAGACCTACGCGATCCCGATCTACGTACTCCCGTACAACATCGCGACCCGCAAGCGCCTGCACGGCGTCTCCCTCGACGAGCACGGCTTCCCCGAGTTCGTCGCGGCGTACTTCGCCGACGGCAACGCCTAGCGCGCTTTCTCCGCAAGCAGGCCTTCGACCGTGCGGGTGAGCTCGGCTTCGAGCTTGCGGTTTACCTCGCCGGTGGCCTTGCCCGCGAAGCCCGCATGCGCACCGCGCACGCGACCGTCGCGACCGATGAAGAAGGTGGCCGGCCAGGTGTTGAGGTTGACGGCGTCGGGCAGCTTCTCGGCGATCTGCTTGGGCTCGCCCGCGCGCAACACGGTGTACCGCACGCCGTAGGTGTCGACGAACGCGCGCAGGCGCGTGGGGTTGGCGAGCTGCTCGGCGTCCTCGAACGACAGCGCCACCACCTCCAGCCCGCGCTTGCCGTACTTCTTGTCGAGCTTCGCGAGGAACGGCGCTTCATCGTGGCAGTTGGGGCACCAGCTTCCCATCACGTTCACCAGCACCACCTTGCCCACAAAGCGCGCGTCCGCGTTCGTGACGTCGTTGCCAGCGAGATCCTTGCCGGCGAAGCGCAGCGGCTGGTTGGGATCCTTGACGCTCGTCCAGCGCGAGGGATCGGCGGGCGCGGGCAGGTTCTTGGCGCGCGCCTGCGCGACCTTGGTGGCGACGTAGGTGGCGCTGCCGTTCTGCACCAGGTTCAGCGTGCCATCCGCGCCAGGCGTGATCTCGAGAAGCGTGGGGCGCGCGCCCGAGAAGTGGCTGAGCACGAACTTGCCGTCACGGTGGCTGCCGCTCAGCGTGCCGGTGTCTCCGTCGACGCGGAGGATCGCGGCGCTGGCTTCGTTGCCGGCCTGGCGCACGAACAGCCGCCACGCGTCCTCGCCCTTGGGGCTCTTGACCGCGACCTCCCACTCGCCCGCGATCGACGGCGCCTTGCCCGCGCTCCTGGCGGGGGCGACGTGCGGTTGCGCGCGCAACGGGTAGGCTGCGGCGTTGGGGCGCTGGTACGTGCCGCTCAGGATGCCGCCCGCCCAGGTGGCCTCCAGTCGGCTCGCGTAGTGGGCGAACTCCAGCGTCACGCGGTCACCCTCGACGCTGCCCGCACTCGAGCGCACGCGCTCGTCGCCGTTGAAGAACGCCCCCTCCGCGCGCTTGCCATCGAGCCGCAACTCGAAGCGAAACGGCACGTCGACCTCGTTCGCATGCACCACGCCGTCCCAGGTGCCCGACTCGAGCGCGCGCTCGTGAACCTCCGCACTCGCCACGCTCGCGACCATCGCGAGGGCGAGACTCCACGCCAGCTTCTGCATCGTGCTCTCCTTGCTCAGGAGAGCTGTCTACCATAGAAGACTTTCCTCGTTCGTCTACTATGATGGAGGATGCACCTCGCGCTCTTCTTCAACGGCGACGGCATCCATCATGGCGGCTGGCGTCACTCCAGCTCTCAGCCTGGTCTCGATGACGTCGGCTTCTACTGTCGGCTCGCGCAGCGTGCCGAGGACGCCAAGCTCGACATGCTGTTCATCGCCGACAAGCTCGGCATCGACGACATCTACGGCGGGCACTTCGAGGCGACCGTGCGCTACCGGGCCGTGCGCGCGATCGAGCCAATCACGCTGCTGTCGGCGCTCGCGGTCAGCACCAAGAAGATCGGGCTGGGTGGCACCATCTCCACCAGCTACACGGAGCCGTACCACACGGCCCGCATGTTCGCGTCGATCGATCACCTGAGCGGTGGGCGGGCGGCCTGGAACGCGGTGACCTCGGTCAGCGATGCAGAGGCGCGCAACTTTGGGCGCGACGAGCACTACGCGCACGACGTTCGCTACGACCGCGCGGAGGAGTATCTGGACGTGGTGCGCAAGCTCTGGGACAGCTGGGGCGCGGAGGCCACGGCGCCCGACAAGGCCACGGGTACGTACGCGAACGCCGAGCACGTGCGCTACGTCGATCACCAGGGCAAGTGGTTCCGCGTGCGCGGACCGCTGAACATCGCGCGTCCTCCGCAGGGTCATCCGGTGTTGATCCAGGCTGGCGCATCCGGCGCGTTCGTGGACCTGGCCGCGCGCAACGCGGAGGTCGTGTTCGCGGTGTACCCGGACTTCGAGCGCGCCAGGCAGGGCTACCGCGAGCTCAAGGACAAGGTCGAGTCCCACGGGCGTCCGCGCCACGCCATGAAGATCTTGCCGGGCTTGATGCCGATCGTCGCCGACACCGACGCGCAGGCGCACGAGCTGCTGCGCGAGCTCGACTCGCTGGTCACGGCCGAGTCGGGCCTGACGTTCATGTCCGGCAGCATGAACTATGACCTCGCCCAGCACGCGCTCGATGGCCCGGTGCCGGACATTCGCGACCAGATCCGCGGCAGCAAGGGACGCTTTCAGTACGTGATCGGCAAGGCCATCGAGGAGGGCTGGACGGTGCGCGAGCTGGGGCGCTGGTACGGCTCCAGCCTGTCGTTCGCCAAGTTCGTGGGCAGCCCCGACACGGTGGCGAACGAGATGGAGCGCTGGGTGCGCGAGGGCGCGGCCGATGGCTTCGTGATCATGCCCTCGCACATGCCGGAGGGCGCGAATCGCTTCCTGAGCGAGGTGGTGCCGCGGCTGCAGGAGCGGCGCGCGTTTCGGCGCGACTACGAGGCCGACACGCTGCGCGGCCACCTCGGGTTACGCATCCCCCAGCGCGGCGCTTGACAGAGTCTGTGCCGAGTTATACGAGACCGATGTCTTTCTAAGTAGACGGTCTAGATCCCCCAGCTCGGTGAGAATCGATGTTGCCAGCCATCCAGCGCTTTTGCGACTGGCTGCAGGGCACCTGCTTCAGCGTCGGCTTGCAGACGCGAACGTGGGTCGTGCCCGCCCTGCAGTCCGTGCACATCGTGGCCATCGCGGCGCTGATCGGCGCCTCGCTCGCTTATTCGCTGCATGTGCTCGGCTTCAGTGCGCGTGATCAGCCGACGCCGAGCGTGGCTGCGCGCCACCTGCCGATCGTGTGGGGAGCGTTGCCCGTGCTGCTCGTGTCGGGCGCGCTGCTGGTCGCGGCCGAGCCCGCGCGCTCCCTGCTGAACCCGGTGTTCGCCATCAAGATGGGGCTGCTCCTGATCGCCAGCGCGCTCACGCTCTACCCACAGCTCTCGGCGCGCCGGTCGCCGGCGTTCTGGGAGCGCAAGCCGCTGCTCAAGGGCCTGGCCGGCTCCACGCTGGCGCTCTGGGTGGGCGTGATCGTCGCAGGGCGCCTGATCGCCTACGTCGAGGCGCTCTGAGCATGACCATCGACGAAGCGTTGCAAGCTCTGTACGACTCCGCGATCGGCGCAGCGATGCGGGAGAACGAGCTGTGGTTCCCGCTGATCGAGACGGTGCACGTGCTGGCGTTGACCGTGGTGGTGGGCTCGATCGCGGTGCTCGATCTGCGCTTGCTCGGCCTCGCCTCGCGCGGTCGTCCGGTGAGCAAGATCGTCTCCGACGTGCTCCCGGTGACGTGGAGCTCGTTCGCGCTGGCGGTGGTCAGTGGCGTGTTCCTGTTCGCCTCCAACGCGGTCGCCTACGCGCACAACGCGGCGATGCAGGGCAAGCTGATCGCGCTCGCGCTGCTGGGGTTGAATGCGGCCGTGTTCCATCGCTTCGTCGGGCGTCGCCTGTCCGAGTGGGAAGGCGAGTCGAAGCCGCCACGGCCCGCGCGCGTGGCGGGAGCCACCTCGATTGGCTTGTGGTTGGCGGTGATCGTGTTCGGGCGCTGGATCGGCTTCACGATCAACGACGTGGCGGCCGAGGACGCCGTCGATCCGATCGCGGCGCTGCAGGCGCTGCCCGATTGGAGCGGCCTGTGGACGCCGCTGCGTGAGGAGGGCAAGAGCGCGTTCGGGCAGGGCGAGCCCACGTGGACGCCGCAAGCGCAGGTGCAGTTCGACGCGCTCAAGGCGGCCGAGAAGTCGGGTGTGCCCAGGAACATCTACATCGACTGCCTGCCCGAGGGCATGCCCAGCTACGTGATCATGACGCTCAACGCACAGGAGTTCCTGTTCACGCCGGGTCGCGTGACGATCCTGGGCGAGTTCGACGGCAACCGGCTGCGCCGCATCTACACGGACGGGCGCGGGCATCCGACCGATCCCGACCCGACGTTCAACGGACACTCGATCGGACACTGGGAGGGGGACGTGCTGGTGGTCGACACGATCGGTCTCTTACCTCAGAACTTCCTGCCGCTCGGCCAGGCCCTCGGCCTGCCGAACAACGGCGACATGCACATCGTGGAGCACATCCGTCCGATTGGACCTGACCAGCTCCGCTTCGAGCTGGAGATCACGGCGCCCAAGATGCTGGCCAAGCCATGGCTCGTGACGCGCACGTTCACGCGGCTCCCGGATCGTGGTGCGGAGATCGTGGAGGCATCATGCCGACAAGGGGACTTCATCCCAGGCAAGGACGCGAGCGGCAACGACGTGTGGTTGCCGATCGCGCACGATCAGGGCGGCGCGCCCCTGCCGACGGGGTCGTGATGCGCGCGCTGTTCTCGCTGCTGGTTTTGCTGGTGTGCAGCTCCGCGTCTGCGCACCACTCGTTCGCGATGTACGACTCGGCGCAGCTGATCCACATCAAGGGCACGGTGAAGTCGTTCCAGTGGACCAACCCGCACGTGATGGTGTGGGTGGTGAAGGACGAGCCGGCCGGCGAGGTGTGGACCATCGAGCTGCCGACCAGTCCGGGCAACCTCGCGCGCACCGGCTGGAGCAAGCACTCGCTCAAGCCCGGTGATCCGATCGACGTCGAGGTGAACCCGCTGCGCGATGGTCAGCATGCAGGCTCCTTCAAGAAGGCGACGCTGACCGAGACTGGCGAGGTGCTGACGGCGGCCATCGCGGGCTCGACCGGCAAGGATGCAGGAGCCGCCGCCGAGCCCGCGGTGGTCCCTGTGGACTGCAGTGACACCACGGACGAGCACGCGCATGAGGCGGCGGCGGTGGCGTCCGCGGAGGGCTGCGCGTGCGCGCACAACCGCGCATCGTGCGTGGGGCCGGCGCTCGCGCTGACGCTGGTGGGGCTGGTCCTGCTCGCGCGCCGTCTTCGCCGCGTGAGTGCAGGATGACGTCCCGACCCTTCGACGACGCGCTGGTCATGCGCGAGCTGTCGCGGCGCAAGCTGTTGATCGGCGGCGGTGCTGGCTTGCTCGCGGGCGCCTTCGCGCTGCGGCAGGCGCTCCGCCCGCGCACGCAGGTTCCCGTGCAAGCGAGTGGCGGCAGCGAGCCACGTCGCGGGGGAAGGCTGAAGGTGGCGTTCGACGGCGCGGCGATCACCACGTTCAACTTCGATCCGCACAACTCGGGCTTCGCGCCGCACAACCGCGTGATGCGCTCGCTGTACGACAACCTGACCTACCTGCGCGCGGACCAGTCAGTGGCGCCGTGGCTCGCGGAGAGCTGGGAGATCTCTCCCGATCGCACGGAGTACACGTTCAAGCTGCGCGCGGGCGTGAAGTTCCACGACGGCTCACCGCTCGATGCCGAGGCGCTGAAGGCGAACTTCGAGCGCGTCGGCGGCAAGGGCAGCGTGTTGTACTCGCGCTCGTGCCTCGGGCCATTCGAGGGCGCCGAGGTGGTGGCGCCGGATCGTGTGCGCGTGAAGCTGGCGGAGCCGTTCACGCCGCTGCTGCGCAACCTGTCGATGACCAAGCTGTCGCTGGTGTCGCCGAGCGCGGTGGCCAAGCACGGCAAGCACTACAGCATCAACCCGGTGGGCACCGGGCCGTTCAAGTTCGTCAGCATGCGCCAGGGCTCCGAGATTCGGCTGGTACGCAACGCCGACTACGCGTGGGCGCCGGAGAACGCGGCGCACGCGGGGCCGCCGCTGCTCGACGAGCTGACGTTCCTGAACGTGCCGGAGGAGGGCACGCGCGTGGCGGTGTTGCAGAGTGGACAGGCGGACACCGCCGACATCATCCCGCCGCAGTTCATCCCGTCGCTACGTGCTGATCCGCGCTTTGCGCTGCTGGAGCAGGAGCTGCTCGACACCAACTACGCCATCAGCATCAACGTCACGCGCGCGCCGTGGGACGACGAGGTGATGCGGTTGGCGCTGCGGCTCTCACTCGACATCGACACCATCGTGCGCGTGATCTACCAGGGCAACATCCGCCGCGCCTGGTCGCTGCTGTCGCCCTCGATGCTGGGCACCGGCGAAGCCGCGCTCGCGAACAGCTGGCAGCCGGATCCCAAGCGCGCGGCCGAGCTGCTGACGTCGCGCGGCTGGATCGCCAAGAAGAGCGGCGGCCTGCGCGAGCGGGACGGCAAGACGCTTACGCTGCGGCTGGTCGACTCGCAGGGCAACCGCGAGAAGCGGCTCGACGTCATGCACCTGGCGCGCGCGCAGCTGGCGGCGAGCGGGATCGGGCTGGTGATCGACACGCAGCCTGCCGGCATGTACGCGGACAAGCTCAACAAGAACGACTACGACATCACCGCCAGCGCGGGCTTTCACGCCGACCCGGACATCCTGCGCCAGAGCTACGACCCCACTGCGCGGGTCGCGCTGACGGGCATGCGCGTGGACGATCCGGAGCTGACCGCGCTGGTGCGCGAGGCCGCACGCACGGACGGCGATGACGCGCGTGCGGCGCTGTACCTGAAGGCGCAGCGGCACGCGATCGACAAGACGTACCAGATCCCCATCTACGTGCTCCGCTACAACGTCGCGAGCGCGCGCCACGTCCATGGAGTGCGGCTCGATGCTCATGGCTTCCCCGAATTTCGCGACGCCTGGCTGGACGTCGCCCGGAGCTAACTCATGCGCGTACTGATCCTGGGGCTCGCGATCTCCTTCGCGGCATCGCGCGCTCATGCGGACAAGCCCGTGGCCGCCGCGCCCAAGCCCAAGACCGTGCTCAACCCCGCACCGCGCCCGAAGGACTGGGCTGCGCTCGCCAAGCTGCCGGACTGGAGCGGCGTCTGGAACCCGAACATCAGCGACCAGAACGCGCAGGTCAAGAGCAACCCCACGCCGTGGAAGCCCGAGGTCGTGCCGCAGATCCAGAAGCTGGAGGCAGCCGAGAAGAGCGGCAACCCGAAGGGGCTGTTCGTCGACTGCCTGCCCGAGGCGATGCCGAGCTGGATGTTGATCACGCACAACGCACTGGAGATCTTGTACACGCCGGGGCGCGTCACCATCCTCGGCGAGTCCGACGGCAATCGCCTGCGCCGCATCTACACCGACGGACGCGCGCATCCCGAGGATCCGGATCCCACCTTCCACGGGCACTCGATCGGGCGCTGGGAAGGCGAGACGCTGGTGGTCGACACGGTCGGCATCTTGCCGCAGAGCTACCTCGCGGTCAGTGAGTCGGTCGGCGTGCCCAACAACGGCGACCTGCACATCGTCGAGCGCTGGCACCTCGCGGAGGCGGACATCCTGGTCGACGAGATCGAGATCACCGCGCCGCACGTGCTGAGCAAGCCATGGAAGACCACGCGCAAGTACTTCCGGCAGCGCGCGCGCAAGTACGACCTGATGGAAGGCGTCTGCCTCCAGGGTTACTTCTCGGAGAAGACCGACGCGGACGGCAACGCCATCTTCGAGCCCATCCCACAGACCGAAGGCGGCAACCCCGTGCCCCCGGAGAAGTGAGTCATGAAGTTCTGGTCGCTCGTCTCGTTGCTGCTCATCTCGACGCTGCCCGCGCTGGCGCACCACTCGTTCGCGATGTTCGACTTCAACAAGGTCGCCAAGGCGCACGCGGTGGTGCAGGAGTTCCGCTGGACCAACCCGCACGTGGTGCTGCTGATCAAGGTCGAGTCGGGTGAGGTACCGGCGGGCAAGACCTGGTCGCTGGAGCTGACCAGCCCGGGCAACCTCACGCGCACCGGCTGGTCGCGCAAGTCGTTCAAGGCGGGCGACGTGATCGACGTCGAGTTCAACCCGCTGCGCGACGGCCGCCAGGGCGGCGCCTTCCGCAAGGCCAGCATTCCCGCCACGGGCGTGGTCCTGGAGTCGAACATCCGAGCGCAGGAAAAGCCTGGGCTGGAGTGAGCTAGAGGGCTCGTGAAGCGCGCGGTGCGAGGTCGCTGGCCAGGATGAGCGCGACCGCGGCGAACATCACGGTGTGCACGACAGCGGGTGCCGAATCATCCGGCAGCGACGCGTGCGACCCGCCGGCCGCTTGGTTCCGCTCAGAGGAGAGCCGGGTGGCCACGTCGCGCATGTCGAGCATGCGAGGCGTGAGTCCGGTCAGCGGCGGCTGGGGTTCTTGGCGTGGTTGGGCAGCTGCGGCTCGATGTGCGCCCAGGGGGGTGCGCTCATGGTCCAGACCTGCGTGCGCGGCTCGGCGGGG